>JAFGTG010000548.1 GCA_016934255.1 Sedimentisphaerales bacterium | reverse complement strand
TCCGATGGTATCTTGATCTGCTCGGCTATCGTTTCAGCCAGGACTGGAATATGCTCTGTAATCGAACCATTCACGTCTCGTATGCCATGTTATGCGTATTTCGAGTCGCTCCGATCCGTGTATTATAGGACTCGGTGCGGCTTTCACCTCGTTTACGTGACGAATTTACCCCACAGCGACGGCGTTCTTGCGGCTGCGGAGCTTTTCAACATCGCTCGAAAAAGCGACGGCATAGAAGGCGCTGTCGAGTTTTTTCAATCGCTCAAGCTTTTCTTCAAGAATCGCCAGGGCGGCAATCGTTTGCTCGTCCACGTCCCGGTTACCCGCTAAACACTCGGCCACTGTTCGACAAGGGTTCAAATCCATTCCGATCATGTTATTGAGTCTCCGCTCCAAAAGTTAAAGCTCCTCGTTTTGTTTCTGCAGGACGATGTGTCGCGCCTGCGCCATTTGTTTTTGATACTGAGCCATATGGTCTGAAAGATATTGTTCCCAATGCTCGGTGTTCCATAATTCAATATGGTCTCTGACGCCGACCAGCGTGATGTCATCTTTTAATCCGGCTCTTTTTCGCAACTTGTCGTTCAGGAGCAAACGGCCCTGGCTGTCCAACTCGACCTTACTGGCCATCGCAAAGCTCATTCGCTCGAACGTGACCGCCTCGTCGGGGGCGGTGGTTCCCGGCCCGACGGCAAGGACGATTCGCTCGAAATACTTCTCCGGATACAAACAAAGAATGCCGTTCGCACCCAGGATCAGATAAAAATTGCTGCCATGCTCATCGACGTCGATCTGGTTCCTCAGCTTATTCGAGATGAGGACCCGACTCTTGCCGTCAACCACATGCTGGTATTCACCTGTTAGTAAAAGCATGGCAATTGCCCCACTTGTTTTATCAATGATGGGAAATTTTACCACTTTTTCCCACTTCGTCAATATCTAAAACAATTTTTTGGAAATTTTCACAAAATTATGTTATAGGACAATGGCCGATAGAGAGATAAATCGAAGGCAATGGTTTATTTACGGGAGAAACAGGTTTTTGGGGATTACGACGGTACTTTTCACAATTTTCCTGAAAAAAAATGTCATTTTTCACGAATTCAACGTCAAGAAGGGTGAAGAATCTTTCGAATCAGCCGAACCTCCCGTTCGGATTGTTTCTATAGTCTTTAAAGAAAGGATTCTCCACGATCTTAATATACAGCCGATATATGATTTATGAATTCGATGGGGTTCAGAAATCAATTGAAAATCTTAATAAGATTTAGTACGCTATGGATGGTAGAAGTCCGAAGTTTTAGATAAGTATCGGAAAAGACGTAATTCGTGGGCAGAAGGTATGGTACAACAAGAGAAAGCAAACGCGCGTCTGCCAAATGGGCGGCGGAATAACAAAGCTAAATCAGGCATACAGAATCGATTGTGGATCATCGGATTTCTGTTCCTTTTTGGGGCGGGGGCCGTCGTTCTGGCGGGATGGATTCGAAAACCGACCTCAAATGATACGAATGCGGTCGCCAATACCTTTACGGTGCGGGTCGATGATTTAACGATCACGGTGACGGAGAGCGGCAGCGTCAAGGCCCAGGAATCCACGGACGTAACGTGCGAGGTCGAAGGACGCGGCCTCGAGATCGCCGATATCATTCCGGAAGGAACCGTCATTACACAGGAAGACGTGGATAATGGGAAAATCATTTGCCTCTTGAATGCTTCCGAGCTCAAAGATACCTACAATCGCGAGCTCATTGATTTTTCCTCCGCCCAGGCGAGTTATTTAGAGGCCCAGGAAGCCCACCTGATCCAGAAAAAACAGAACGAGTCCGACATCGCCGCGTCGCAGTTGGCGGTGGAATTCGGCTTGATGGATCTGCAAAATTATCTCGGCGAAACCGCCTCCAGGAAACTGATCGATCAAATGGACCGCGATCCGAACTCGACCATCGATATGGCGGGTATCCTGGCGTTTCTCGAAGACCCCAACGGGGAAGGCGGGGGGGCCAAGCAGACCCTCAAAGAGCTTAATGACAGCATCATTCTGGCCGAGCAGAGGCTCACACAGGCCCAAAGCGAGTTGGAATCCACGATGAAGCTCTTTAAGGCCAATTACGCCCCTCAGATCGAGGTAAGACAGAAAGAGTTGTCCGTCAATAGTTACCGGGTCCAGTACGAGCAGGCCTCGGATGCGCTGGATTTGTTCAAGCGATATGATTTTCCCAAGCAGACCAAACAGCTTCTCAGCGATTACCACGAGGCCCAGCGCGAGCTGGATCGAACGTTTGCCCGAACCCGGTCCAAGCTGGCCCAGACGCAGGCGAAGCTTGAGAGCAGCAAGGCCCGCTTCGATCTGCAACAAGAACATGTGACCAAGCTGGAGCGTCAAATCGCCGCCTGTACGATTCGGGCGCCGGCGCCGGGCATCGCCATCTATGGCACGAGCGCCGATTGGTATCGAAGGCGGGAGGATCCGATCGAGATCGGCGACATGGTGCGCAAAGGCCAAAAGATTTTCACGATTCCCAATTCCGACCTGATGGGTGTGGAATTACGGGTCCACGAGGCCTCGGTGAATATGGTGGATCCGGGGCAGCGTGTTGAAATAACCGTCGAAGCGTTTCCCGACCTGGTGTTTTACGGTAAGGTGATCAGCGTCGCGCCGTTGCCCGATCCACAGCACGGCTGGCTCGATCCCGGCGTGAAGGTTTATACGACACAGGTCTCGATCGACGGCAAACACGACGTGCTCAAGCCCGGTATGTCCGCCAAAGTGAAGATTTTCGTCGAGCAGCTCGACGACGTCAAGATCGTGCCCGTCCAGGTCGTGGCCAACCGATCCGGGAAAAAGGTCAGTTACGTGGTGAATGGCGATGAGGTGGAGGAACGCGAAGTCCAGACGGGCTTGTTCAACGATACCTATGTTGAGGTGATCGACGGATTGGAGGCTGGCGAGAAGGTGCTGCTGGTGCCTCCGCGCGTCGTCCAGCCGGGAATAGAAGAGGACTCGCCGGCTGACGAGTCGCCCAAAGAAGAAGAGCAGCCGGAGGAATCGGAGGAAGAGCAAAGCCCGCCTGCCGTCAATTCATCGATAGATTCCGCGTAGCTTTAATATCGCTTAGATACGCTACGTTTGTTTTTCGTTAGTTTCTGTGGCGGAAACACGATTTGTCATTCCCGCGAAGGCGGGAATCCACTTTTTACGTTCTGGACCCCTGCCTTCGCAGGGGTGACTTTGTCATTTTTCTACTTTCCGCAACAGCAACGAGTTATAATTTCGGCGTAGCTTCCGGGTTTGAGTCAAATCTTCTTGACGTCCTGAGGCGCGCTTGATAAAATCCACGAAGTAAACGTTGGTTCCGGAGAAGGGGTACGGAATCGTCGTTTGGCGGATAGTAATCAACTTCATAAAAAATGAACAGGAGCGGCGACGATGAAAAAGATGCGGATGATGTCGTGTATTGTGGCTTTCAGCCTTGTATTCGGCCTGGCGGGCTGCAACAACGCCGAGGTGAAAAGCCTTCAGGAAGAGCTGGCAAAAACCATAAAGGAGAAAGAGTCGATCGAAGCCAAAATGCACGTGGTCACTCAGGCCAGGGATGAGTTGCAGGGTCAAGTCAAGGAATTAATCGAGTCGCGCGATCAATTACAGACAAAGGTGGCTGAACTTGACTCGATGCAAAAGAGGGTTGATACGGATGCTAAGACCATCGCGGAGTTGAAAGGGCAAATCGAGAAGCTCACACAGTCGCGCGATGTCGCGGCGGCGGAGGCCCAGGCCGCCCAGGTTCAAATTAACGATTTGGCTAAGAAACTGGAGGCCGAGACGGAAAAGGTGCGCGTCCTTCAGGAGCAGCTCAAGCAGGTTCAAGCGGCCATTGCCGAACTCCAAAACTCCATCAAATTGTGATTTCAGCCGCATGACGGATGGTTGTTTCCGGAATGAACTATTCCGAATCATTCGGTTGTTTTCGCACCTGATCGAAGAAGGGGGTTGCTTTCTGTTCGACACAAGCACAGGCGTACAAGTACATCGCCGCCGACCAGGTCTGCCAGTCTTCGCCCTGGGGCTTTCCATCCTGGGCCCGGCACCATTCATTGAATCCGAACTCCACCTCGGCCACACGCGCCGGTCGAACGAGATGGGTCAAAGCAAGCAACTTTTTCTCGGCAAGCTTATAGCGTCCGGCCGCAATCAGCGCCGCGATATAAAATCCGCAAATGAAAGGCCAGATGCCGCCGTTGTGATATTCTCCCGGCTGATTATATTTACTGTATCTCGGCATCCAGTCCGGATCGTCCGGCCGGATATAGGGGAAGAAATTCGGCGGCAGCTCGACGGCGAGATCTTCGTTTTTTCGCAAAGCGTTACACTCTGTCTCAATCCACGAGACTAACTCTTTCGCCCTCGTTCGCGTAGCAATGCCGGACAAGATCGCCAGGCTGTTGCCTAAAAGATCGAAACGTTCGCTCCCGTAAACTTTATACGACCACAGGGCAAAATAAGGTTTATACTTCAAAACCAAACCTTCGTGCACGTGTTTTTGTTTTCGGTCCGCCTTGATCGTGAAATGCCCCATCATTTCCCGGAGCAGCGAAGCACGCTCGTGCTGCTCGAAGAGCCGCAGATACGTATAGACCACGGTATTCACAAATAGCCCGTAACCCAGCACCCATTGTTCGTCGCGCCAATCGCTCGTCGGCAATTGGGCCACAAGGATCCGGTCGCAGGGGCTTTGATATTCCATCCACGTCATGGCCTTGCCTACCGCAGCCTCCAGGAAATCATCCTCACCGCTCACCTTACGAAAGAGTCCCACGGCCATGAGGAATAAAGGGGTGCAATCGCTCGCACCGCGGTCCTCCGGGTCGTGGATCAGCGATGGGATATGTCCGAGCCGGCTCTGGTTTTTCGCCGCGACGTCGAGCGTTTTTCGCAGGGCCTTAATGAGTTTTTCATTTCCGGAGGCCAATATCCCCAGCGAAGCGATCATGAGATCGCGGGTATAAGGTTCGGGATAACCCCACCCGGCCGTTCGCGGCAGACCCCGGTAGGGGCCGCGAACATTGTGGAGCAACGCCTTCAGGGCCGAGGCTTTTGCCTGCTCGATCAACCTCCAATCGCGTTTTTCCATCTTAGGTGATCCCGAGCCGTTGCGATACTAAATCGACGAATTTTTTGGCCACAACGCGATAATCGAAAAGCTCGATGGCCCGTTTTCTGCCCGCCTCGCCCATTTTCTTTCTCATGTCGGCGTCTTGCATTAGGTCCATCAGGTAATTCGCAATATCATGCACGCTGGCCCGGTAGTCCACGGTCCGGGGACGTTTGAATACCACCCGATGCCCCTCCTCGTAGCCGGACTCGTCGCCCATCGTGGCTTCTTTGAGCCGAATCTCCTGGGCGATCCCGGCCAGAAAGGCATTCTGGCCGTGCACCATTGTGTCCAGCATCCCCATCGCCTTGATGCCGATGACGGGCTTGCCGCACGCCCCGGCTTCGACCTGGATCATCCCGAATCCTTCCAGACGCGACGGGGCGGCGTAAATATCGCACGACGCTAAGAGATAGGGCATGAAGTTCCGCGAGATCACGTTCGTCGTATAAACGACGTTTTTGTCGATGCCCAACTGTGATGCTAATTGAAGGTCGATCAGGTTTTGCTGCTCCGTCCGGGGCTGGGGCCAGACCTTGCACACATATTTCCAGTCCGGCGCCTTCAAGTCGTTGATGGCCAGGGCTTGCATCACTTCCTGCGCGCCTTTCGAGGTCGCGTCGCCGCCGACCGTAAGGATCATGATCTGGTCCGGCGCCACACCCAGCGCTTCGCGAACGGCCAGGATTTTCGGGTCATTTTTATCACGGGGGATAAAAGCATCCGTATCGCAGCCGACGGGCAGGACCTCGATATTGTCGCCGCTGAGCCCGTCTCTCATATAGACCTTCTTAACCCATCTGGACGTGACGAGAATCAGGGGCAGCGCGTCGAGGACTTCGTGATAGTTGCCCATGTAGCCGTCGGCCACGAGCCAGGGAATCGGCTGGACGCCGTACCGTTGCGGGTGCAGCACGAGGTAGGGCGTGTGCCCCCAGTAGCCGACGCCGACCACCACGTCCGGCTCGAACCAGCGGTAATACCACTCTTTTTCCTGGGCCGACTCGAAGTGCGCCGAGTGCACTTCGACACCCAGCTCCTGCAAGCCGCGATGGAGCAAATGCCCCTGCGTGGCCAGCCCCGCCGGCGACGGCGGATAATCGTATAACACCAACACTTTCATTTTCATAACTCCTAAATGGGTTTAGGAATATTCGATTAGATATCGGAGATGATGTATTTGCATATCATCTTCAGCCTATTATGGGTAGTGTCCGGATTCGAATACGCTTACTCTCGAATACAATAAAACTGCCCTCGTCCAGTGCAGTGGATAGTTGTGCGAGGTTGTCGAGAAGCAACCTTCCTTGTTGCTCCGGACGATGGGGGAAACTATGATGGAAAATGATGATGGAAGGCTTATCTTTTTTAGACCGAGCCATGATAAAGCCGAAGTCCGTATCGGCGGAAATGATAATACGGTTTTCCTTAGATGCCCGTTCGAAGATGACAATGTCAGGAGCGGTTTGAAGTGCATAATCGCGAACATGGACAGCGTCATGGCCCCCCTTGCGGAGCATTTCGGCGATAAGCGGTGAGACTGGATTGTCAACCAGGAATCTCATGCGGTTTTCAGAGGCAACGCTCGCTCCTTCACCGCTTCGGCGGCGTACAGAAGGGTTTCTCGGATATCTTCAGGCTCCAAATCTGGATGAGCGCGAAGGATCTCCTTTTCGGTCATCCCCTCAGCGATCATGGCAACCACCGTGGCCACCGGCATGCGCAGGTCTCGAATGCACGGCATACCTGACATTTTATCCGGGTCTATTGTAATTCGTGTAAAATCCATACAAACCTCGAAACGGATCTATTTTAGTTTAGTTCATACGAATCCCAATTATATATTCGTTCCAAACGAAGGCAATCTGAAAGTCTGCAAGTTTGGTTGAATAATGTACACCTTCCAAAAACACTGACAACATAATAATGTTCAAAGAAAAAGAAAGAGTCTATGTCATAGTTGATATTCTAATCTTAGGAGGATATTGTGTTTGAGAAGGTCGGTGCATAACCTGCGTAGGAATAAATCATATTGGGAGCATAGATGTTCAAGCGTTGGATTGGGATTGTTGCATTTGTCGCTTGCGTGTTAGACCTGCCGGGACAGGTCTTCGCCAAATCCGAATGGCCCACGTTGCATAACGATTATCAACGGAGCGGCTACACGGACGACGTCGTACGGGGGCCGTATGAGAGAAAATGGTACTGGGACTTTCACGATGAGATGATCGCCACTCGGGTCGAAGCGATTGTCGCCGAGGGTAAATGTTTTGTCGGGACGTTCGCCGGCAATATGGTCGCGCTTGATGTCGCGAACGGTGACGTCGTGTGGACGTTCGCCGCAACGGGACCGATCGGCGCCTCGCCTTGTTACCGAAACGGCCGGTTGTTCTTCGGCGCCGATGAAGGATTTGCCACGGGTCACTTATATTGCATCGACGCGGCTGATGGATCGTTGATTTGGAAGTACAACGCGGGAGCGGGGATCTGGGCTTCGCCCGCGTGTGACGACCGGAACGTTTACTTCGGCGATAGGGCCGGGATTTTTCATGCGATTTCTACGCGAACGGGCGAGTTGTTTTGGACATTGAAAACAGGCGGTATGATTCTGACGTCCGCGTCGTTCTCTCCTTCCGGCAACAAAATCATATTCGGCTCGGAAGATATGCACGTCTATTGCGTCGATCCCGGGGGCAAGCTCCTCTGGAAATCGGCCAAGCTTGCAGGTCTGTCGATGAGGGATCATGCTCCGACCATTTGGCAAGGGCTCGCCATCGTCCGCACCAATCCGACCGATGCGTTCCATACCGTCCTCGGGCGCAACGGCGACCTGCTCAAAGAGATACAATTGTCCCTACCGAAGACGGACGATGACAAGGTGCTCCTGGACAAATGGAACGACCTGATTATGCACCCGACGCCTCGGCGCCGACAAGCCGAACAGAACGGCATCATCGACTACCTCAAAAAGAACCGGTACGATCAATGTTTCTACGCCTTAAGACTCAATGACGGCAAGGAGCCGTGGATTGCGCCGGTATTCTTCACCGTCGGACTCCACAATCCGCCGACGCCGCCGACGTTCAATCCGCACTCCGGCGAGCTTTACACGTTTTGCCGAAGCGCCTTGACGTATTACCTGCGCGGCGTGCGGCGCTATAATGCAATGGGTAGAATCAACCGCGAAACGGGTAGGTTAAATTTTTACTGGCCAGATCGTGACAACGGGCGGGATTGGTATCCGTTTGCGATGATCGGCGATGAGACGCAGGCATTGTCCCTCATGGGCGATAAGCTCGTCTGCACGCATCAGGGGACGTTAGCCTGGCTCGACCTCAAGACGCTAAATGTCACCACCATCTGGGCGGGACGCGATACCTACGGAGGCATCTTTGGCCCGGCGGCGGTTCCGGGCGGATTCGACGGCGCTAAAAAGCTGGCGAAGGAAGGATACCTTACAGGCTTGCCGAACGAATGGCACGGACCCGACCGGTCCATCTGCGCCGTTGCGGAGCATCGCCTTTTCTGGGTTGTCGGCTCGCAGGTGGTTTGCATCGCCGGACCGGATATCGCGAAAACAGAATCCGGGGGAATCCAACCGCCGCCCGTAATAAAAAGTAAGCTCCCGGCCTGTGTCAATGGGGGGAATGTAAGCCGGGGAAACGGAACATTTGATGCGGATATCGAGAAACGTATCATTACCGTCCGGGACCTCGAAAAGTATATTGCCGAGCCGGACCGTGTGGAGTCGATGCAAACGGATTCACCGGTAGTACAGCAAATTCGCGCCAGACTCGACGTGGAGGTCCTGGAACTTATCGAAGGCGGGCCGTGGGCGCCTTTCATTGTGGAGTTGGGCATCAGCGGTGAAGAGGAGCATTTCCGATCGACGGCACAGACCATGCAGATTGTCTCGCTGGCGCTGCCGCATGTGTCGGAGCCTGTTAAACGCAAAGCCGTTGTCTGGCTTGATCAATTGTTCGAGCATGGTGTACCGTTAAAGGAACCGTTACACGAGACGAAGGGCAAACGCCGCGAGCTTTATACGCTTGGGCCAGGAATGATTGAATTCGCTGAGAGACAGATCCGATATCAAGCCGGCATCGAGGACCTCTATGGTCTTTGGGCGTATGCTCACTATGCAGGAAGGTGGAACAAAGTCCTGGAGCAAACGCCGGAAGTCAGGCGGATATGTGAAGGGTATCTAAAGGAGGTTTTTCATTTCTCGCATGAGGGCACGAATGATGAGGCCGAGCATCTTAACGGCCAGGTCGCCGGGCTGTTGGCGGGAATCCGGATTCTGGATCGAGCCGGCGATTCGGCCGTCATCGAAAGGGCGAAAAGACGACTCGCCGAGATGGTGACCGAACGCGTTCATCATGAGCGAGCGGATCATGCGTTGATTCGCCCGACGAAGGTGGCGAGCAAAGGATTACACCAGGCGAAGGTTCCTCGCTATGTCGGCTTGACGCCTGACGTCGCGGCTATGCTCTCCGACTTTGCTCCGGAACCGTTCAAAGCGAACGTGCGGGCGTTGATGACGGGATTGCCCTTATGGTACCAGGCTTTCGGCGAGCGGATGATCGGCGGTGAAAACTATATTTCCGCTCCTCATCTGGCGAGGGGATTGTTTGTAGCCGGGGCGGATGGGGACGTCCTTGACGTGGAGCCGCTTGCCTCGAAACTCGACCAGCCGTGGTGCCGAGCGGACCTTTACTCTATTGAAAAAATCTCCGCCATTCTCAGACGGGACTCAAACGGTAAACGTAAAGTGTAAATTCTCACACCTGAGCCGTACTGGGTCTATAAAGTAAGTAAAGATATGTTATAAAGAGTAATACTCAACCGGCCAATCGGTATGGCAAAAATCACTTACAACCTCCGCCTCTATATGTGAATCCCAATCTCCGAAGCCTGATCCTCATTCTTTTCAAATATTCTGAATGATTTTCGAAAAGCCAGCTTGACGGATGTCTGGTGCCTGACGTATGTTTTAAAAATCCTGTGTTAGACGCTGCAATGAAGGAAAGACAATTTGTTATCGGAGATCCTCTCATGCTGAGAAAAAAGGGTTTAATAGGGTTCACTTCCTGGCTGGTTCTCGTGCTGCTCTCGCCGCAGGCAACCTCGATTGGCGCCCCGAATCAGATCGAGCAAAGCCAGATGGCCGGATATCTACTCATCCCGAACGACAAAGTGCCGGACACATATAACGCCGGGTTCTCCATGTACGTCGCTGCTTGGCCGTTATTGGAGAACTATCCGGGGAATCGTTTTCAGACCGGCTTGTTAAGCACCTGGATGTTCGCTCAGTACGACGGTCCCAAGCCTATGCAAAAAATGTATTCCGATATCGAGGGGGGACTCGGCTGGTGGCGCGACACGCGCTTCGCCACGGAGACGCCGAAGTTCATCATGGGCGGCGTGGCCCTGAATTTCTGCGCCTGGGCCAACGGGCCCGGGGCCGGCAAAGGACGGGACTGGGATCAACCGCAAGGCAAGTACGGCGTGGCACAACTCAGCCCCTGGGTGTTGTGGCCCCCGGACGGCCTGAACTTGAAACAAGGCACCTGCGGCGAACTGTTCGGCTACGGGTACCTGCCGCTCCCGCTCACCGAGGCGAAATCCACCACCGCCGGGCAAAACGTACCGACCGGAAATCACTGCTGGACGTTGTTTTTGAACACGGGAAACTTCAAAGGCCCGGTGACCTTCTTCCTTCCCTATTTCTTTTCTCGCGTAACCGTGGACAATCCCAATCTGGCCGGGATGTTTCTGGACAGCCGGCCCTCCAATCCCAACCGGGCCTTGCAGATGGAAACACAGTATGTCCCCAGCGTCCAGGCCACCGATAAAAAGGGTGAAACCTACGCCCGCATTGCCCCGACTTCGTTCCCCCGCAATCCTCAAGGTGATTCGGTGGTCGTGCACCGGATTACCGCCTACAACAAGAATGCGCTTTGGGATGCCGTCCAAACCTGGTTCGAGGGCGGTCCTCCCGCCAGCGGCGTTATCGATCCCAGGGGATCGATCGTACATACCTTCCCCGGACGAGGCGGCGCCACATGGAGGATCTACAAGCCCCCGATCCCGAGAGAAGAACGGGTGCGTATCGCCTGGGATGCCTTTGCCACGCCGTTCGCGCCGGATGCCCATACCTTCGGGTACCAATGGAATGATGATCTGGTCACGAAAAAAGACACGAAAGACGGTCCCCTGGTCACGCTCCCCGAATACTACCGCTTAGCGGAGGATCATGAAACAAAAGCGAAATGGGTTGCGGTGCGGCCGCAGGACGTTCCGGCGGAAACCGGATTGGCCGAGGTCCGTTTTAAGCGGCCGGACGAAGAATCCTCCGAGCCCTATGTCACGCCCGACGATCCCGCCGGTTGCTGGAAGAAGCCGGGCCCCGTCGCGGGCCCGTTTCAGGCGTTTCCCGGGGACGGCAGCGTGGTGACGTACTACTGGTATCGATTCGCCAACCAGCCGGCCTTGCTTAACGCCGATCTAACGCTCGAAGAGCGAGAGCGCATGCAGGCGCGCGTGGAAAAACTCCACCGACACTGGAAAAAAGATCGAGACTACCTGGCGCCGCCCCAAATCGGGAAACTGGCGGAAATCGATCCGGCCCTGATTGTGACTCCCCCGCCCGGCCTGGAGGCAGGCTACGTCCCCATCGTCACACGCCAGGCCGCAAAAGAATAGATCCCGTCTCATCAGAGTCTCAATCGAATCTCTATTGCTACCTGTGATCAGGCTCATAGTCTTTTCGACTATGAGCCTGATAGGCACTTTGACGATGTACCGTGGAATTATGTTTATAAAAGATGTGTCATCTCAGAAAGCAATCCCCGCCATGTTGGTGTTTGTCGTCCACATACAGCGCCGTCACCGTCTTGGGTCACCCGATGAGGGGTGTTAGCGGGCGAAGCGGAATGTGGCCATTTGAGCACGGTCGCCCAGTTCGCGTTCGATCCGCATAAGCTGGTTATACTCGGCCACGCGTTCCGACCGGGAGAGCGAACCGATCTTGATCTGGCCGACGTGCGTCCCGACGGCAAAATCCGCCTCGAAAGGCAGTTCCGTCTCACCTGAGCGATGCGAGATGATGCAGGTCATCCCATGTTCGCGGGCGAGTTTGATCGTCTTTAGGGCCTCGGTGATCGTCCCGATCTGGTTGACTTTGATCAGCACGCTGTTGGCGGCGTTCTCCCAGATGCCGATTTGCACCCGCTGGGCGTTCGTGACGAACAGGTCGTCACCGACGATTTGGACATGGCCCTCGGTCTCCTCCATCAAATGATTGAAGCCGTCCCAATCCTCTTCGGCCAGGCCGTCCTCGATCGACACGATCGGATACTTCCTGATCCACGCCTCGTAGAGATCCACCATCTCCTCGTAGGTCAGGTCCTTGCGTCCGTCCTTCTCCAGGTGGTACGTGTCGTTCATATGCAGTTCCGTCGCCGCCGGATCGAGTGCAATGCTCACCTGCTCGCCGGGCCGATAGCCGGCCTTCTCCATCGCCGCCATGATCAGCTCCAGGGGTTGCTCGTTGGAACGAACCGGCGGCGCATAACCGCCCTCATCCCCCACGGTGGTCGGCCAGCCCTTTTCCTGGATAATCTTGCCGAGGTTGTGGAAGATCTCCGCACCCCAGCGGACCGCCTCGACAATCGACGGGGCGCCGGTGGGCATGATCATGTATTCCTGAAAATCGGCCGAGCCTTTGGCGTGCTTGCCGCCGTTGAGAACGTTCATCATCGGGATCGGCATGGTGAACTTATCCGTCGGTTCCGGATCACAAAGCGTCGAGACATAAGCGTAGAAAGGCAAATGGTTCGCGGCGGCTCCGGCCTTCAGGCACGCAATCGAGACCGCCAGGATCGCGTTGGCGCCGAGTTTGGACTTGTTGGGCGTCCCGTCGAGGTCCAGCATGATCTGGTCGATCTCTCGTTGGTCGGTAACGTCCATGCCGGCTAACACCGGGGCGATCTCGACGTTGACGTGCTCGACGGCTCGCAATACGCCGCGTCCCAAATAACGGTTGGGATCGCCGTCCCGCAATTCCAACGCCTCATGCTGACCGGTCGAAGCCCCCGAAGGGACCATCGCGGCGGCCGAAATGTCGTTTTCCAGAATCGCCACGGCTTCCAGCGTCGGATTGCCCCGCGAATCCAGTAACTCATGCGCTCGGATTGTCTTGATCTTCATATCGACACCAACGATAGCTTATCACGTAGGGATTTCATTATCTACTTTGCAACAACGCGAGGTATGTTATCACGGATCGGCGAGATAAGCAACAGTTCAATAAGCTATTATCGAACCGTTGACCGACCCTCGATTGAAAGATCTCCTGTTTCGGATGCTGAAAAACACCGAAAAGACCAGGGGATATCGCGTATTCGTTTTGATTCGACAGTAGATGCGGTGCATCGCACCGAATTTTTTATGATCCCTATAAGGCTTATAGTCTTTTCGACTAATCAAAAAGACTATAAGCCCGATACGATGAAGGATGTTCATCTTTCAGGTTGCGATTCGTTCGGGTTCGGAATGACCGTATCAATACGTAGTTTAAAAAGATGTGATGCGATCTTTACCTTTATCAAGCGTGTTTATATGACCTGCCGTTTTTGCATCAGGCACCGCCAGGCTCTCGGCGGGTTGGGACGGTTTGATTCGAAGGTGCTGGATTGCAGGGAAAGAATCTCAAAATACGGCTCCACGGCCGAAACGATCTGGCCCGCCGTCCGCTGAGGCGGGCCCGGCCCCCGGCGAGGCTCGTCCGCATTGCCAACAAGCGTGAGCCACAGCCCGGCGTCTAATAAATGAGCGGCGACATTGTGAGCCAACCGCCTTCGATCCTTTTCAGAGACGAAAGAATGAAAACAGCCTCTGTCGAAAACAAAACCAAACGGCGCCCCTTCGACGGCGTTTTTGAGAAAATCTACCCGCCTGAAATCGCATGGAACGTGGGCATTTGAGGCTTTTTCTGCGGCCTTCGCCAGAGCCATCTCCGACGTATCCGTCCCCGTCACCTCAAAGCCGTTCCGGGCGAGCCAGATGGAATTGTCGCCCGTTCCGCAGCCGATATCCAGGGCTTTGCAGCCGGGAATCGGCTTTTGGGTCACGACCTCGATCAGATTATAATCCGCCCGGCCGACGTCCCAGAGAATATCCCCGGATTGATATCGTGCTCTGTACTCCTCTTCCACCGTCATCGAATGACACCTCTTAAAAAGTCATGAAATGAAATCACCTGGTCCGGCGGCCAAATCAATGAAATAGCGAAACATCACGTCCGGCTGAAAGCGTCGTCATAATCCAGTATTCGCCCGGAGATACTTGAATCGTATAATAGCACGTCTTATCGAGAGAACAGTAAAAATAACGGCTTATCTAATAAGGGTACGATACCTTCGTAGCCGTAAACAATCTCATAATCGCATCCATCTTTGTCAAGTTTAACAAATACGCTCTCGCACTCGTTCATATCGAGTCGCAGGAAGTCCCGTAGTTCGGCGACTTGGAACGAATCGTTTATTAGATGAAATTGTTCCGAGAGTTCGCTGACTTTCATTTCAGAAGCCCTTTATCGCCCGAAGGCAGCGGCCAATTCAACGATTTCCAATTCCAAATTCAATGCGTCCGTTTCCAATCATTATAGTGTTCGAGTCTCTACCAATCCAAACAAATACTCGACTCCTCGGATCGTAAGCGTGGCCGGCTAAAGCGTATTCGATCGATCCGTTGACAGAGTGCAATACGTACCCTATTCGACTAATAAAATGATGTCACTATTAAGCTCATAGTCTTTTCGATTAGTCGAAAAGACTATAAGCCTGACACGATGCCGGACGTTTATTTTTTACGTTGCGGTTCGTTCGGGTTTGGAATGACGGTGTCAATAAGTTGTTAAAAAAGATGTGATCCTTTTTCTACCCCTAATGTTTCCCGGTTTTCCGTTCTGCGACGGCCCGGTGTGCCGTCTGTCTTAGAAAGCTCGCATAGGCCGGATCGAGCCCGGCGGGAGCGAATGAATGGTCGGTATCGGTGATATACATGGCGTCGCCGCTGGGGAGAATACCGGTCCCCAGTTTCCCGGCCATGGGATGGTACGCCTGTCGCACCTGTTGATACATGATCGCATGAGTATGGGGCTCCTTGCCCTCATTGGCCGGGGTAAAGCGGGGATCATCCACGCGATACGCCCAGGTTTGGTGCAAAAGAATCCTGGCCTGCGGCGCGTGCCGGCGGATGTAATCACAGTATAATCACCTGAAACCTCCAAATGCAATGGAGATTTTACCATGAATTTATTAGGGATACTCGCCGTTTTCTGTTTTCTATCTCAGCCACTAATAGGTAGCTGTCCATAGTTCTCGTCATCGTAGGTTGATGTCAAAAATAAAGTACTATTTCCAGGGCTGGCCCTGATGTTTCTCTGTCTATATTGAGTCTTCTGGAATGACTTACAATGAAATAGGTAATTGGACACCACCCCAAACCTGCTAAGCCTCCTAGAACCGCGATCTGTTTCCCGTGATTGACATCCCCGTATATGTCATAAGTGAGAGCCATTCCTGTACCAATGGACGCCAGTGCCCATAACATAGTGACGCCTACGATTATACCAATATCGTCGGGTTCGTCATCTCTTCGGATTCCAATCGCGGCAACCACCTTTGATGTAAGCGTCGTACACAACAGGAAGCCAACTATCCAAGTAATGACTGACACTGTAGCCATCCGTCTACTTCCTAACAGATTGCCAACCAGTTTCACTTATGGAACTACTCTATTTATTAAATTTATGATGTATAATCACCGTTTTCTGTTTTCTATCTAAGTCGCTAATATGGCTGTCCCAAGTTGTCCTCTATACTATCTAGTAACCGTTTTGTCGATATATTTCCAAAGGAACATACATGCAACTGTCCGAAAAGGACGCCATCTATCTGAGATTGTTTTAAAATCGACTTGATGGGATCCATTCGCATAAATTTTTCTAATAGCGTTTTTTATCCCGGTATCTTTTTCTGGAAAAATGTCAGGCCTACATAAAACGAACATTAAATACATTTGTATAGTCCAGGGTCCAATACCTTTAATCCTTGTAAGCTTATTCGATATGCTAACATCATCCATCTCCACAAACTGTTCAAGCACTAGGCGTCCAGATATTACCTCATTGACTAGAATCCGTATTGTCCGAGTCTTCATACGAGAAATACCCGCTGAAGTAAAATCGCCTTCATCTAAATAAGATAGCGACTGTGCAGTTATTCTATTTTCAATAACAGATGTTTTTAGCCTATTATAGATAGTACGTGCAGCTTTTGACGAGAGTTGTTGTCCAACTATAATCCGAACAAGCGACTCAAATGAGTTTCGTTTACGATAGACCCTGTAATCCGGTTTATCTGAAATAATTGTTGATAGTATTGGATCGACCTTTTGTAGATGTGAAATTGCCTCGTTTATGTCGAATCGCTTTCCGCTAGAATTACTCATTGGATTCTGCTGCTCTACGTAATACAAGAAACGCTTCTTTTAACGGTTGACTAACTGCAGATTCGTGTTCATTCAATACTAATTCTTGGTAAGCATCAATGAATTCTAGTCTAAGTCGATGAAAAAGATGAAGAAAGTGACGAACAAATCCGAGACAATCAAGAATAGCAATTTCTACTCCATTAGTCTTTTCATAGAATGATGCCGCATAGTCAATAACTATTGGATCTATATGCTCCGTTGTGATGAATATGTAATTCTGAATATCTGATTTGGCTCTCAATATCTTTTGTACAGCAATATCGATATCGTCAGTTGTAACACGCTTCATCTTCATTTCATATGCGGTGACAACTTGGTTATCACCGACAAGACAGATTTCGATGTCACCAAAAGCTTTTGTCTGGAAGTCTGCTGCATTGTGAGGAAGTAGAGGTTTACTCCACTCACCAATACGGGAACTTGCAGCTTGATAAGCTGCGGCGACGATTAAGACCGTAAGTCTACTGGAATTTTTACATGTAAGATGCTGTTGAATAAGAGCGACGATTTGCTCTGATGATAGAGGTAAACCACCTTTGCCTGCTTGCAATTCTTCAATGAGTTGCTCCATTCTCTGTCTTTTTTCATTTCGTATCTGAATAAGTAGACGGACAGCATCCGTCAATAGAGCCTCCGCAGTCACATTGCCTTTGTTAACTTCATCGAGAAGTCTCAAAGTTGAAGAGTAAACTTCTTTAGGTCTGCCAATAATTTCAATGTCAGTTGTAAGCGGACGATCAATATTTCTAAGGGCAGGCGTAAGAAATGCAGTAGTGGAATTGCAGGGAAGATTGTTCTCGGTAATAAAGTGTGTTAGATCACGTTCGTCATAAGTTCGACCAGAAAATGAATCATCTGTGCCGATCTGAGTATAGGGTTTACGTGGGTCTACACTTGGTTTGTGTATTTTTGCTAAGAGACATGACATGAGTAATCGAATTCCAGCTCGATTAGAAATGACTTTGGCGACATATTCCAAGTCCTTTCTAATGTCATTATTGGAGACATCCCTCTTACCCAAATCGTATTCAGCATTTTCTAAGACCTTTTTGAGAATTTCGTCTGGATTCATATAATTTTTAGAAAAGCATTGTTTTATCGACTGATTTTATTTTTTGAGGATTGTAATTGGTCCATAGTACTTCTTGGCGCCTTCCCTTAGTGGCATGGTTTGTCTTATTTGGCCCAACTATTTTGTACCACTTTTTTGAAGGATACAATTCATTCATTAATGTGCAATCATAATTCGATATAGCAACTTTTGCTTCAACATTATTCAATATTGATGCCAATTCACAATGTTCTTCGTCCGACATTTCGTATCCATAAGCCTTACTGTCTCCTCTAGTTCCGTGGATGTAAGGTGGGTCACAATAGAACAAGGTCTCTGGCGAATCATAGAGCTTTATAACTTCGATCGCCGGTCGATTCTCAATTTGTACTCGTAGCAGTCGTTCTGCTATTTCCGGCAATGCCTCTACACCGCCCAACCAGCGACTGACCACACCACTCATGCCACCTCGGGAAGTATTTTTGCAATTAGCCCAACGCCCAAGACTGGCAGTCTGTGCCAAACCTGTTCGCACTTGACGGGCCCTGACATAGAATCGTCTAGCACGTTCAAGCTCGCTTTTTTGAGGATCGAGATCGCAAGCTATGGCAAATTCTTCCCGCGAAAATGGTGTCAAACCGATTGCTTTAACAAGCCTTTCTTTCTGGTTACGTAGAACCTTAAAGAAATTTACAACTTCACTATCTATGTCATTATACGTCTCAACCAAGGCTGGTTGCCTATTTAGTATAACGGCTGCTGATCCTCCAAATGGCTCACAAAAATGGTGACACTCAGGAAGTAATGGTAGAAGCCAATCTAAATGAGAAAACTTGCCTCCGTACCAGCCAAAGGCGATGAGTTTTCTTCGTTTGTTATTAGCAACAAGTGGGGTTGCTTTTTTACTATTTCGCCTTTTTCTATACATTACTAAGGTATCTTTAGGAATATCTTCCATCTAATTTCTCTATTTAAAATAGGTAACATAACAATCGAAAGGAAATATAGTTTCCATAAAAAAGGTATCGTACTTCATGGGATTAACTAATTCAAGCAAAGAACTCATCTTCTGGGAATTCCGTAGGAATTTCGGGATAAGGGGGTCAGGCTTTTCTTTTTGCGGTTTTTGAGAAATGGCGCGAACCATCGCCCCCACCATTTCTTAAATATCGAATATCCAACACCGAATATCGAATGTCGAAGTAAAAAAAATCCAGTTGATCCCGTAATCCCGTCTCATTATGTTGATTATTTCTCTGTATTACAAGGTTGTAAGAACGTGAAATTTTTTCCAGATAATTGCCAGGCTGTTCTTTAAGTTCTTTACTATCATTATG
>JAFGTG010000547.1 GCA_016934255.1 Sedimentisphaerales bacterium | reverse complement strand
CGCGCCCCGTTCGGATTCAATTTCGAGATTCCAGTCGCCGATCAGAGGACCGCCGATCCGCTTGCCCTCGGCCTGGATGTCACCCATCTCGGATTTAATCACACCGGAGAGCGTATCCGTCTCTCGGTCGATCGCGCCCTCGAACGTGGATTCGAACTCGCGATCCTGAAACTTGCTCTTTCTCTTGAAGCTCACGTTTCCGCGTTCGTATTGGACGTCCGTAACCGTATGTTCCCCCCATTGGCTTTTCCATTCGCCCATGAGGTTGTTCTCTTTATCGGTTTTGACAATGAGTGTTGTCGTGACATCTTGATCGCCGACCTTGAACTTCATCTCCCAGTTCCCGGCGGCCCGGGACATACGCGGCAGACGCTCGCCCTCGGCTTTTCTGTCTCCTCTGTCACTCGACAGGGTTCCGGTGAGTTTGCCCTCCTCGATCGTTCCGGTGAACTTCTGGACGAACGTCTGACCTTCGCGATTACGACGCTCCATGGTGAAGCTGAGCTTACCGTCCTCGAACGAGACGTCCTTGAGCTCGATGAGTCCCCCAAAGTTGATCCATTGGGCGGTTCGGTTCCCCTCCTGATCCCTTGAAAATGCCAGGATCGATTCGAATTGCCTCCCGTCGTAATCGACTTTGACCTTCCAGTCGCCGTAGGCTCCCCTCCCGCGGCCTTGAGACGGCTGGGCCTGGACCTGTGTTGAGAGCATAAGCAGCGCCAACAGTGAACAACACAGGACAACCTTGTGGAATCTTTGGTGTTTCATAGCGTGTACCTCCCGAAAAAAGTTAGTATTTCATCCGCTTTGTACTTTATCGCCCATCCAACGTCAACGAGTATCTCTTATAAAAGAACCGACGTTGGGTTATCAGTGTATCAGGGGATCAGGACGTGGATATCAGGGGATCAGGATATCCGGCGAATCCGGACATCCGTCAGAGACGTCGGATTATTCCTGAGACCCTGATATCCTGGTATCCTTCACCCTGATGACCTGATACTCCGATACACTGATTCTAATACCCTATCTCGCCCCAGATGGCTTTTTGGACGCGGACGAGATCGGGATTATCCTCTTGCACGATGCCGAGATTATCGCCGTTCTCTCCCCATTCCCAATCGACCATCAGTTCGTTGGTCCGCGGATCCTTCCAGGCCCACCATTCCGACCGGCCGTCGGCAAAAGAGACGACCGTGCCGGCCCCGTGGCGGGCGGGAATCGGGTTCCACCAGGCCGGCCGGCTCCACGGCACCGCCCAGGCGGCGTCCCAATCCTCGCCGAAATCGTCGATAAAGACGATTCGTTGAGCGGGATGCTCGATCTTGAGTATATTCTTGAGGACCGGCCCGCCGTCGAAGCTCGAACCGTTCATGGCGTGAGAGCAACTGTACGTGCGCATCTCAAAGCTTTTGGCGACGGGGCAGCGGAAGACCTGGACGGTCTCGACGTATTTGAACAGGACGCCGTCCTTGAGCGCCTGGATCTGGACGTCCTCCGGGGCGTCCACGGGTAGGTTGCCGGGCGGCTTCTGGACCCAGCCGCCGTCCGCGACCGCCACGGCCCGGGGCATGTCGCCGTTGTAATCGTCGCCGTACAGCAGCCATCCCAGCGCGAGCGTTTTGGAATTATTGAGGCAGACGGCCCGTTTGCCTTGTTCTTTGGCGCGGTTCAGGGCGGGCAGCAGCAGGGCCATGAGAATAGCAATAACCGCGATGACGACCAGCAGCTCGATGAGGGTGAAACCTGTTCGTTTGCGCATCGTACTTCTACCTCCACTCAAAGAGGATCGTACTTGATTCACCTGTTTCCTATTAACGATATGATGAGGCTACTCATATAGCGTAGCCGATAGTATTGTAACAAAACATTAAGTCGTAATACAATGTTTTTTTGTTATTCAAGATGCATATTAAACGTGTCATAATTCGCATGAATAAGACCAGTAGTGTGTGCACGGCACACCAGATTTGTTTTGAGGGCGTCCCGCCCTCGAATCGCGGGCAGGATGCCCGCGACACGGTCATTGCGAAGGAGTCCCGATGTCGTTAATCAGGGCGACTGCGTCAATCTCAACCTTCCCAGCAAAACTACGACCAAGATTTCAGGCCGATTGCCTCGACTCTGCTTAACATTTGGACGTGTTGAAGTAATTTTCCTTTCACATCCGTTGCCCGTCGAGTGTATAATAGAGTGTGGCTTGGATTCATACAGCAAGAAATATTCAATGAAAGGGCTTGGAGATGGCTAAACATCATTTAACCCGGCGGCAATTCATCGCGGCGGCGTCGGCGGGACCGCTCGCGTCGGTCGCCTCAAAAAGCATTCCCGCCTATGGCAATATGACGAACAAGACGAAAAAGCTGGCAATTCTGGGCGGCGAGCCGGTACGGAAGAATAAAAGCTGGCCCCAATGGCCGTACTGGGACGAAAAGGTTGTTGATTCCGTCGTGAAAACGACCAAGAGCCGAGTCTGGTGTCGGATTCAATCCAGAACCGGGACGGTGCCCACCTTTGAGAAGAAATACGCCGACCTGATTGGTGCGAAGTATTGCGTGGCAGTCGGTTCCGGCACTCAGGCGCTGCATACGTGCGTCGAGGCGCTCGGCATCGGGCCCGGCGACGAAATCATTACCTCACCTTATACCGATCCGGGGACGATTGCGTCCATTTTGTCCGCTCGGGCGCTGCCGGTGTTGGCCGATCTGGATACCGAATCGTATCAGCTCGATCCCGACGATGTGGAGCGTCGCATCACTGAATATACGAAAGCGATCATGCCCGTGCACATGATGGGTCAGCCTTGTCATATGGAGCGATTCATGCAGATCGCCAAAAAACACAACCTGAAGGTGATCGAGGACGCGGCCCAGGGGCACTTATCCGAATATCAGGGCAAGAAGCTCGGCACGATCGGCGACCTCGGGTGCTTCAGCTTCCAATCGAGCAAGACCATCGCGTGCGGCGAGGGCGGCGCCATTGTCGGCGACGATGAAGAGTTGATGGACAAATGTTACACCGTCCAGAACCACGGCACGTCCCGAAGGGGCCGGACGGAAGTCGCCGGGCCGAAGTACCGGATGAATGAATTTGAGGCGGCCGCGCTGCTGGGGCAATGGCCCGGGATTGTGGAGCGTTTCAAACGGCGGAATGAAAACGCCGCTTATTTGACGATGAGACTTAAAGACGTTCCCGGCATTCGCCCGCAAAAATGGTATGAGGGTACAACCAGCGGCTCGTATTACCTGTACGCCACGTCGTATCTGAAGGAGCATTTCAACGGCGTGCCGCGTGATACGTTCCTCAAAGCCGTCGCCGCTGAGGGCGTTAGTCTCAGCCCGTACATTAAAAATGGCTTACATCGCGAGCCTTGGGTCGAGCACATCCTGAAACAGCCCGTCTATACGAAGATGTTTTCCGCCAGGCGGCTTCGAGAATACCGCGAGCAGGTTCCCTGCCCCAGGTGCGACCAGGTCTGTGAGGAGATGGCCATGATTTGGGCGTCGGGACCGCTGCTCGGAACGAAAGAGGATATGGATGACGTCGCCGACGCCATCATTAAGGTTTACGAGAACCGGGATAAGCTGGCTCGGGTTTCTTAGTTGATTAGCGAATTAGAGATTAGTGAATTAGTTATGTTGTCGTGGATAATCGACAATTCACTAATTCACTAATTCACTAATTCTCTTTTTTTACTTAATTTTGTCCAGTGTTCGCTCGGCCCGTCGGGTGACCTCTCGATTGTTCGTGGCCTTCAAAACTTTTTGCAGGGCGTCTTTGACGTCCTTGGGATGTCGTCCGACGATTTTCTCGCTGATGGCGACCGCCGCGAAGCTGGCTTCGAGCGTCGTAGCCGAATCGTTCAGATGCGCCATCGCCATCGAAAGGGCTTCGAGCGAGGGCACGTTGCCCAGCACGCCGAGCAACAGCTTGGTTTCCTGGTTACGCTGGATCAGATCGGCGGCTTGTTTGCAGATGGCAAGCTTTTCGTCCGTCGAAAGATTTTCATCCCGAACGAGACTGATGTAGCCGCGCAGAGCGGCGGTCTTTTCGGCCGGGTCCGGCGAGGTTTTGGCTAACGTGAGCAGATCGGGAGCCGCATCCGCCGTCTTCCATCCGCACAGCGATTGGACGGCCGCGGCGCGGACCTGGCTGTTGGTATCGTTCATGGCCTTGCGAACCGCTTCGAGCGCGTCGGGACCGCCGATGACACTGAGAACCTGGAGCAGGACGCTTTTTTGACCGGGCGTTGCACGGTTTAACGAGCTTGTTAACCTGCCCGTGTTGGATTGTGGATCGTCGGTTTTCGTGCAAACGGTGCCCAGGGCCCGTTCGAGCGCGCTCAAGTCCCGGGATTCGCTCAAACGCATCAATACGTCGAGCAGGGACGATATTTCACCGGGACCGCCGAGCTCACCGATTCTCCGGATGGCTTCCGGACGGATTCTCGGATTCGCGTCTTCCGCGGCTTTCAAGAGCGCGGGAATGCTCTGTGTCATTCGCCGGCGTCCGATCAATTCCAACGCAGTGAGCCGCATCTCGGTATCTCTGCCATCGAGCATTTCCATCACCGCGGCGTGCGCCTCCCGGCCCGGCATGGCGGCCAAGGCATCCTGGGCATTTTGACTGATCTGGCGATCACTATCGGCCAGGAGGTCCACCAATACCGGCACCGCTGAGCCGTCGGCAATCTGCGGGAATGCTTTAATGGCCTCGATGCGAACATTTTGGGGACCCTTTTTAGCCAGAGCGGTTAAAGTAGGAAGGGCCGCGGCGTCTCCTCGTTTGCCCAGTGTCCAGATCACCAGGATTTGGTTGTCGGCGGGCAGATCGTTTACCGCACTCGTCAACGCCTGAGTGACTTTCGTACCCGGCATCTCCAGAGCCGTCTGACAAGCGGCGGAGAATAAAATGTAGTCGTTGCTGCGCAGATGGTCCTGGAGTAATGCGATCCCGTTCATTCCGCGTGCCAGAATCGCACCGCGTAATCCGCCGGCACGAGCCTGGTGCGGATCATCCAGCTTTCGTAGTTGATCGTAGATGGCGATAGCTTGTTGTGTTTGGTTCTCGGCGGCAAGCGCCTCGGCGCAGCGGAGTAAGCCTTCACATACATGCAGTTTGTCTGTTCCTGAGACGTTTTTTAGCCGGTTTTGAAGGGCTTGGGCCGCGGCGGAGTTGCCGATATTCCCCAAGGCCCTCGCCGTCGCCCGGGCGACTTCGGGATTGGGATCCTGGAGCATAGGGATGAGGAGTGGAACGGCCTGGGTATCCCCTCGGACGCCGACGCTGCCGATCACACCGACCAGTTGCATGCCCTTGAGCTTGCCGAGTGCGGCGCGAAAGGCCTCGTCCACAGCCGGGTCGGGAATCGGCTCCAGGCCGTAACGGGCCATGTGTGAGAGTTTTTCGTCGCCGAGCAGCGCCGCCAGCGCCGGAATAGCAGTTTTCGTGCCGATGAAAGATAATCCGCGACATGCATCGTTTTTCTCTTTAAGCGAGGCGTCCGCCGACTTCAGTACGGCGATCAGTTTGGCTTCGTCCTGCTTGGCCGGGACCGTCTGGGCGAAGGACTGCACGGCGCCGCCAGCCAGCAATGCGATAATCAGGATAATGTGTATTCTTAACTTTGACATGGTTTGGTTTCCTTTCGGATTAGGGTTTTGTCCTTAGATGACCCACGGCTCTCTCATGGCGCGTGAACGGAACCGGTTGGCTTCGTCGTCGTTGATGAACTCTTCTTTGACCGGGTCGAATTTCAGGTCGCGTTTGAGCCACATGCAGATATTCGCCGCGTGCACCGTCGTCATGGATCGGTGCATCAAGACCGGATTGGCCACCGTCTGGCGGCGGGATTTCACGCAGTCGAGGAAATCACGAACGTGGCTCATCGGCCGTTGCGTGCGGGCCTGATAGTCGTAAACGATCTTCCGGAAGTCATCCAGCATCGCCGGCGAAGAGACGTCCGGCTGCGAGTACCCATCCCCCGCGGCGACCCAGCCCTCGGTGCCTTCGTAGCGCACGCCGCACGAGCCATGAAAGTATTTCTTGTCCATGTCGCGTTCGAGGATCATCTCGATACCGTTGGCGAACTTGGTGACCATGCCGTCGCCGCTTTCGTTCGGGACGTATTTGTACTCGATCGCTGAGGTGTCACCCGCTCCCATACCCACCTGACATTGTGCGAACGTGTGGGCGCCCCATTCGCCGATGCAACTGGTGTGGAAGTCGTAGAAGCCTCGCCAGCCGCCGCGGGTGTAACTGGAATTATAAGGCCGCCAGGGGCACGGACCGAGCCAGGCGTCCCAGTCCACTTCGCTCTTGGGCGGCAGAGGTTCGGCGGGCAGCCAGTCGTGCCGCATTTCCGCCGCGTCCCACGGAGCGATGTGGGCGCGAACCGTATGCACCTTGCCGAGCCGGCCGAGACGGAGCATTTCGTTACAGAAGGTGAAGTTGCCTTCGCTGAGACGCTGCGTGCCGGTCTGATAGATTCGGCGGTAGCGCTTCGCCGTCTCGACCACGCCCTGGCCTTCGGCGATGGTCATCGCGGAGGGTTTCTCGGAATAGACGTCCTTGCCCGCCCGCATGGCCAGGATGGAGGCTAACGCGTGCCACCGGTCTCCGGTGGTGACCAGCAAACCGTCGATATCCGTTCGCTCGGCGAGGAATTCGCGCGTATCGTGGTATAACTTAAAATCCTTATTGCCGTAGTGCGTGTCCACGATTTGCTTGACCCTCTCGCGGCGGGCCTTTTGCGGATCGCAGTCGGCGACGAATTGCACGTCCGCCTCGGGCAGCATCCAGCGCAGGTCGTGCGAGCCGCGGTTGCCGATGCCGAGCCCGCCCATGATGATGCGTTCGCTGGGCGCGACCCTTCCGCCGCGACCAAATACCGTGGCCGGGATGATACACGGCGCGGCCGCCAGCACCGCTGTGCGTTTCAGGAAGGCGCGACGCGAGAGAGTCGATCTCACGGTCGGCTTCGTCGATGTGTTGTTTTTTGACATGAGAAGTCTCCTAATCTTTTCGGTCCTTGTCGCTTACTTCTCGATGCGCGCCGAAGACCTGACTGCCTGCATCGAGATTCATTCACATAGAGATTCTAACCGAAGGAGGGTAAAAATTTCAAGTATTCCCTTTTTTTGAAAATATCTCCGAATTTGCTAACTGTACTGTCTCACGTTGTGAATTGTTTTAAGGCACTCTAACAAAACCTCACCCTTGTCACCCCTTCGGTAAGCTCAGGGCAGGCTCTGAGCGCAGCGAAGGGTCTCTATTCAGGCGCTAAGATTGAGATTTTTCGCTACGCTCAGAATGACAAACCCATAAGACCTTAGTTTTGTTAGAGTGCCTAAATCCTTTATAATAAACAATCTACAGTTTTTCAGAACATGAGACAGTCCATCGAAGTACAAATCTTTCTTTCCGCAATTCGTGATCTTCAACGAGTACAGCGAAAAAACGGGAAAACGTAATGTTTATGAGCGAGGAAAAGTAAAAGGGGCGATTCTTTGCACCTTTGGTCGTTAAATTTTATGGACCGTCCATTCGCGGTCGATCCAGAGCCCGATGACCTCTGTTTCGGGACACTGGTTTTTCAGGGCTTCGACGGATTTTGAGGTTTGTTCTTTTTGCTCTTCTTCACCGCAGGGATTCCCGGCGCAATCGTAATGGCCCGATATAAAAACCAGTTTCGATCCGTGCTTGTGGACGGAAATGTTGACTCGGTCGAGGATCGAATCGACCAGCGTCTTGTTTGTTTTGTCGGCTAAAATCTTACACGGGCCCGGCTCGGTAATCGCATCGACGTAGGTGATGCCGTAGGTTTGCTTCAAATAATTAATCGTCGGTTCCTGGATTCTGCCGTCCATACAATGAATTGAGGTGCAAAAACTCATCGTGTGTTATATCTCCTTTTCAGTTTACGGTTTCCATCAGGGATAAAAATGGCCATTATAAATAAAATGTTTTCAAATGTCCTACGTCATTCCCGCGAAGGTGGAAATCCACTTCATTTGTTACGTTCCCGGATCCCTGCTTTCGCGGGGATGACAGACACTCGTAGGGTGTGCAAATTCCGTTATTTGCACACGCGGAGGAGGCCGACGTGTGCCACAATCCGCTCGATGCCGCGTGTGCAACAAAGTTGCACACCCTACGATTCCTGAGAGAATCCGGGATTGAATCATTAGCTATTTCCCTTTTTGGGATATAATTCAGTCGTGATCTTTATATTTGAATAGTATTTTTCTTCCAGCTTTGTCTCGACTCCGGTTAACTCGATTATTTTATCAATTCGTCTATTCAAGTTATCTATTCCCCATGTAACGAAAGTTAATCCGCCCACGGCGGTCACAATAACTATCGTCAAGAAAAAGAAACTCTGCATTTTAGGAGGCATCATAAAGCCGGAAGTGGCTATACTTGGGATGCATAAGAGAATCACCCCCAAAATGCGATAGAATTTTCTAAATTTTTTTCCGGTGAGTAGCTCTTTGTTTCTTTCTAATTCTATGAATGCTGTTTTCAATATTTGATCTTGGGTGTCTTGAAAGGTTTTTTCGCTCATGTTCTCTCCTTTGCGATGGGTACGAGAAAAGAATCTTCCCTACGCCATTCGACTCCGCTTAGGGCTAAAGGCCACACTTCACACGATAGAAACAATCACATTTAGCTTATATTACTCGATTTTCCAGGTAGAAATCAAGTCCTTTGATTAGGTTGGCCTGTCTCTTTTGCGTTCTGTCCGCGGGGACTTCCCGGTAGATGTCCGTGATGTCCCCCATTCGTTCTCGGATTCGTTGGCAGAAATCACGCGCTGAAAATCGATCTCCCTGCCGGATTCCGAGTTTCTCGCACCATCGCTGGTCGATGAGCAGGTTCCAGGCTTTCTTGGTAGGCGGTGCCTGCGGTCGGAATGATATGTCGATGGTATCGTCACACGAACCGTCGATATTATGAATGCACGGTTTGCAAATATCGTCCGCGCCAAGCTCCATCTCCAAGAGCGTATCGGCATCGTCCAATATCTGCTGAGAAACCGTGTGAACGGTGTGGCCGTAGGGATGGGGTTCAAACGTCCTCTGCCCGGTACCGAATGAGGTAATAATATCAATGAAGTGGTGTGGTTTGATTGTAATCATTTGTCGTTGTCCTCAAATTTCAAAACTTCGGTCCCGGTAAATAAACCGGCCCGCCCGGCCACGACGTCTCGGTCAATGGCCGGACCATCACCGGGCTTTGGCTCGTACCGCTTTTGCCCGTTGCGGTCGCATCGTCGTGAATGAGATTGTCTTTCTGGACATAACCGCTGGAGCCGTAAATGCGCGGATCACCGAAGAGGATCGCGAAGTCGAATTCGTTCCGGACGAGCCAATCATGAACGCACACGAGCATTTTTCTAACGAAGCCTCGCCCTCGAAAGTCGGGATGCACGCACACTTCGCAGATACCGCCGATTCGGAAATGTCGCGCGTCCGCTTCCACGGTTTTCTCGTGCACGCCGATATGGGCGACGAGAGAACCTTGCATGTCCCATATCACCCAGCGATGCGGGTAGGGTTCGATGAAGTAACGCCGGTCTCTAAAAACCACATCCTCCGGCTTCGTGAAGCACGTTGTCAGCAGCTTTCTGATTTGCGCATCCACAGCCTCATCTACGGACGAATCCGCGAGATATTCAACCTGTGGATTCTCAAGTTCAATTCGATTCGATTCCATGGGTATGAGTCAACCCTATCCAACAGTTATTTGGCTTTAAATCTCCAGGGAATATCATTTCGTTCCTTATAGACCTCCCGGTTCTTCGGTGGCTGATGTAATCCGCTGAGACCATAGCTTGCTGTCACGTGACATTCGGTAATGCGTTGATTGGCGGGCAGCGAGGTTTCATATAAGAACTGAACATATCCCACGAATGGAATGGACTTGTCGAAGAAGTGTGGATCGTCCCGGAGTATCCATTTCACCATAGCTTCTTCGTCACTGACCCAGGGGACGTTCATCTTCTGGTATTTATACCAGTACGACATATACTCTGTTCGTTCTATTCGTGGGACGTTCACATAAGCAGTAAACTTCCTTTCGATCGGAGTTTTACCTTTCGGCTTCGGATAAGCCATGGCCTGCCATGTTGACCAGTGTTTTCCATCGGCACTGTATCTGACGAACATACTTCCGATAAAAGGTGTGTACGTCTTGCCGTTTGGCAATGTAACGGGCTTCATTTCCGGTTTAAGCTGAGCGGTAATATTCGCAGATTGTGCAGGCCGCCATGATAATCCAATCGCCAATGGAATCGTCTGAATCCATGTATCGAGGGACGCGTTTCGTCGCCCGTCCCAGCCTAAACCGTTCTCGGTTATACTGATCTTACCCGGCTCGGACCAGGTCGCTTTGGCTTTGGCATCGTTCGCATCCGTGAAATTTATTTTGAGTACTTTATTGCCGATAATTGACGCATTGGCATGATTTCCAAGGAAAATGAAAACTAATGAAGAAAACGCTATGATCTTTTTCATTTTGCTTTTCCTCTCAGATTATTCGAGACCTTTAGATCGAAAAACCAGGATACGTCCATGATGTTCCTTATACGTAATGCTTACGGCAACGGCGTATTGGGTTTGGCGGCGTCTTTAGGACGCGGATTGTCCGGGCCGAAGACCAGAAGCTTTTCGTATTCTTCGACCGTCACGAACGATTCGTCCACCTTGCCGTCCCGGCCTTTGACGCGATTAATGTCCAGTCCCAGGTATTTCGCCATGAAGGGGTACATGGCCCTGCGTTTCGACTCGCCGTAGTCGTGCCCTTCGTTCGGGAAGTGGGCATTTTCCGCCTTATCTGCGCAACCGTAAAGGGTATAAACATGTTGGATATACGGGAATTCCGTCTGGGGCGTGAATTGCGTCCAGTCCTTACCGTCGGAGACGATCAAGAGCGGCCGGGGAGCGGCCAGGGCCGCAACCTCGGCGTTGTTGGTTTTGTGATTGGGTCCCCAGTGGATGGGCATGCCGCTCTCGCAGACGCATCCGCCGAAGAAATGGGCGGAGACCTGACAAACCGGCGCCGCGACCTTGATCCGGTCGTCAACGGCTGTGAGCACAAATGTTTGCGTCCCGCCGCCGGAGCAGCCGGTCATCCCGATCCGCTCGGGATCCACCTTGTCCAGCGATTGAATGAAATCGACCACTCGCATACTGTTCCACGTCTGGAGCCTGAGAACCTCCGGCGTGTCCTTGTGTGACCAGCCGGCTTCCTTCCAGTCGCCGTAGCCGACCATGTCGTAGAGAAAGACCGCCGCACCCATTTTGGCGAGCACGGCGCAGCGGATTTGCCGGGCGTCCCTGAATCGTCCGCCGTGACCGTGCGGACAGAGTATCCCAGCTAGCGCCCCCTCGAAGTCCGTGGGGCGGTAGAGCGTGCCGGTTACGTAGAAGCCGGGCCAGCTCTGGAAGGCCACTTCCTCGACGATATAGCCATCATACTGACGTTTGTCGAAGAATTGGGGCTTGAGCGGCGTTTTCTCGGGCAAGGTCGATAGCCTGGCGCCTTCGAGTATGCCCTTGCGAACCCTTTCCTTTCGCTGCTTCCATTCGGCTAAGTTCTTATACGTTGTTTTAAACTGCTCTAATTCTTCTTTGGCTTCCTCGGGCTTCTGGGCATACCCCTGGCGCAGCTTGGGTTGGCCCTGGGCGATACCCAGCGAGAGGATGACAAAGCACATCACAAAAAAAGCGGGTAAATGTTTTCTCATTGAAAAATCTCCTTTCGTTGTATCAAACCGCTGTTTTATAAGAATGCCCTGAAATAAAGCAGAGCGCCGTTTTCGGCGGGGATGCTTTCAAATTTCAGGCTATATTCCCGGCAGATCGTTTTCAATTCCTCTTCCGAATACAACGTCCCTCGGATCGTGTTCTGGCGTTTGTTCCGCTCCGGCACGGGGACGCTGCAAATGAACACAGCGCCTGGGACGAGGACTCGCTTGATTTCCTGAAAGACCTTCCTGGCGTCGCTGAAGAAGTTCAATGACAGAATACAAAGACAAAGGTCGAAGACGTTGTTGTCGAACGGAAGTTCATCCGCGTTGACCACATAGAACTTGGCGTCTTCGAAGCCGGCCGTCTTGAAATTTCTTGCCGCTCTTTTGAGAAGGCCCGGGCTGATATCCGTGCCTGTATAATGGTTGTCCTTGGCCAGGAAATTCACGGCGCTGCCGCTGCCCGCCGCCAGTTCGAGAACGCGCTTGTCGTGGACGCCCTTGAGTTCCTGAGTGAGGATGTCGTAATGTATGCTCATCTGTCCGCCAAATTTCCTGGGAAAGATAGAATTCTTCATAATCGTGTCATACAGGAACGAAAACGAGTCTCCGAGCCAGGGCCTGAATCGCACGATTCGACCCTGGCCGTCGATTCTGTAGTTCAGGTCTTTTTTGCGGATAATCCGAACGCCGCTTTTAAGCATTGTATATTCCTGCCTATTGATCTCGTGCATCCTGCGATCGTTATCTCGTTGCTGTTACGAAAACACTATTTGTCATTCCCGCGATGGCTAGGCCATGCCTTACGGCAAGGCGGGAATCCGCTTTCTACGTCCTGGACCCCTGCCTTCACAGGGGTGACATGTGAGTCTTTTATTTTCCGCAACAGGAACTATTGAGCGCTGCCGAATTTTTTAATGGGCGTCAATTCGAGCTTTCTGAACTCGACCTCGGAGCCTTCGGCCTGGATGGCGATTTGGCCTTCGGAGGCGGTGCAATCGGAGCCGTGGTTGACGAGGTCGCCGTTGACCCAGACCATGATCTCGTCGTTAAGACATTCGATGACCATCGTATTCCATTCGCCCACAGGATTTTCGGAGTCGTCGGTCAGATTGAAAATCCGGCGGGCCTTGCCTTCGGTGATCCCCCAGTTTTCCTTGGGTCCGCGCCGCTCGACCATATCGGGCACGGTGATATCTTCGACGATGCACCAGAAATCGCCCGCGTGCTGGTGATTCATTTGCACTTCGATCGACTTGGGGAACATTTTATAGAGGGCCCGGGGCGTCGAGGCGTGGGCGAGGATACCGCAGTTGCCGGGCTTGCCCGCGAAGCGATATTCCACTTCGAGCCGGTAGTTTTGATACACCTTGTCGGTGATGAGATGGCCTCTGGGTTCGCCCAGGCTGACGAGCATCCCGTCGCGGACGATGAACGCGCTGGTCGCGTTCGGATCGTTATCCATCTTGGGGATATCGGCGTGCCAGCCGGTGAGGTCCTTTCCGTTGAAGAGGCTTACTGATTTCTTCCCGGACAGCGTTGCACAGGACAGAGACGCGGCTGCGACGAGGGATACGATGATGAGCTTTTTCATAATGTCGTTCCTTTCATTGTTCATTATCCATGTTACCTTTTAATTTGGACGGTCGTTTGACCCGTGACATTTCCTAAATAGGGTCCCATATCGAGTTCGACCTTCGCGGTGTACGTTCCGTCCGCCAACATGACGGGCGTATCGCAGACGCCGCTTCACCCAAATGTCATTGTTTTCTCAGCCTTGACCTGGCCATTCTGGATCAGTGTCAATTTGGGCGATAGGGTCCTACCTCCTTTTCTGACGATTCGCAACGTACAGCCGTTTTCGTCCTTCAGTCCCGCGGAAATCATCGGGTTGCCGTTCCGTATTCGAGCGGTGATCTCCCACTTGCATGGGCCGGCGAGGCGAACCGGCGGACCGATCAGGGCGTCTGCGGCGCTGGAGGAAAGCCTCATCTTTCCGTTGATGAAGAAGTAGTTCCAACCGTCCACGTCCAGAGTCCAGAAGAAATGCCCGGAACCCGCACGAGCATTCTGTCTTAGCGAGTAGATGTTAAGGCTGTATCTTACGCCTACTCTATCCTTCAGTGGACCAATAAAGTTGAATGTCGGATCGATTTGTCCCGCCCGGGATCCGCGTTCATATTTGGCGAACTTCTTCGAGGGGTCATCCGTCAGATCGATGTTTCTATTCTCATCGACATAGGCGATGTCGTATCCGGCACCCGTGCCGCCGGATTCGTCGAGCACACCCAACGTCAAATGGTCGCCTTCTTCTCCGAACACGACACGAAAATAAAGCGGTTTTTCCGAGCGGCATGGGCGATCCTGGAGTTGTTCCAATTTTACATCGGCTGTCTGAGGCGGTTGAGATGCCGATTCCGGCGGAGTGACCGGCGGATCCTCTTTCGGAGGTGTTGGCACGACTTGCGAATCGCGATCCTCGATAGATTGAGTGACCTCTTTATCAAAACCCGGCACGGGTTTGTGGAAACCGATTCGATAGATTGCGATTGCCGCGATAACCGCAACGAATGCGACCCACCATAGAACGCGAGTTTTACCTTTAAGAGCTTTCATATCACTTTTCCTTATCCGGCTGGGCCGGAACTCGAAAGGTTCGCGATTAAAGACCATTGTTCTTGAGATACTGAAAAAGATACAGGAATCCCAGATACTTATCCAGCGATTTTCTATAAATCCTGGTCGGGTGTTCATCGCACACGATTTCGTGTCGAGGGCGTCCCGCCCTCGAATCGCGGGCAAAGCCTGTCCCGAGCGGAGTCGAGTGAATGCCCGCGACACGAACGGCTACTTTTTTGCGACAATGGCGAATTCCTGCGCGTCTGATTCGAATGGTGTGCCTGCGACATCGGAATAAACTTCTTCGATTTTCAAACCGTTTGTTTCGAATTCTGCCGTGATCGCGTCCCGGCTAAAACATTGGAGCCAGTTATACACGATGCGCGTTCGGGCTTTTTCGACGATCGTGTACTTGTCGAGGAGGACCTTTTCCTTTTCGTATTTGAAGGTGTTGAGAAAACCGTAATAACTCTCCGGCGACCAGAAGCCGTCCAGTTGATTATGTTCGTAGGTTGCCGTTTCTTTACGTTGGTCGAAAAAGGCTAATGAATAAACGTCCAGCAGAATCGAGCCGCCCGGTTTCAAAAGTGTGTGGAACTTGCAGACCATCGTTTGTCTTTGCGCCGGGCTTAAAGCGCAGAAGTCACACATAATCATGATAATCAGATCGAATCGTTTGTTTGTATCGAACTCAAGATAGTTTTGTTGAACATAGTTGATATGGAATCCTTTTTGTGCCGCCGTTTCTTTTGCATAGCGAATCGATCTTTCGGAAAAATCGATTCCGGTTACATTCGCTCCCTTTTTCGCTAAACGCGTGGCATACAAGCCGGGACCGCAACCGAAGTCGGCAATGGATGTTTGAGAATTGACGTTGAAGTGAGAGGCGATCCACTCGACGGAACGATGGATGAACTCGCTGTTTCGAGATGAGGCGTCAACCGATTCATCGAGATGGTATTTAAGCATTTGTTTTGACGTATGCTCGTCGGTCCAGAGCGCTTCGGCTGTGTAATATTGAAATGGCTCTGGACGGGTGTTTATTTCTTCCAATTCTTTAAACATTTACAATTCCACCTGATTCTCAGATTTCTTTCGCCATGCGAGCAGCTCCTCGGCCAGTTGATTCTGCAACGTCACGAACTGAGGCTGTCCGGCCAGATTGGCCAGCTCGTAGGGGTCTTTTTCGAGGTCGTATAATTCGACTTCATCCGTCATCAGGTGATGCACGAACTTGTAACGGTCTGTTCGAATGCAACGGATATTGAGCCGGTGACTTTTGGGTGAGACAAAGGACGCGAAAATGCGATCCCGATCCCAATGCCCCTTGCCCTCGTACAGGCCCAGCAGGCTCTTGCCCTCGACGGATGCGGGAATCGGAACGCCCGCCGCGTCGCAGATCGTGGGGAAGATGTCGATGAGGCTCGTCAGGCTGGAATTTTTAGCGTGGTTGCGTTTGAGTCTTGGGTAACGAACGATCAACGGCAGGCGGATGCCTTCCTCGTACATCGTTTGTTTACCGGAGATCCCGTGGGCGCCGAGTGAAATTCCGTGGTCGGCCAAGAAAATGACGAGCGTATCGTTCGAGAGCTTCTTTTCATCGAGCTTGTCAAGAATGCGTCCGATCTGCTCGTCGTCGTGGGTGATCGTGCCGTAATACCTACTGTGCACGTCGCGGACGCCTTCGGGCGTCCTGGGGAAGGGCACCATCTGTTTCTCATCCCGGAGGTTGGTCCCGTGCCAGTCCGAATAGTACCGGAAGGGCTTGGAGCCGTTCATGGGACGGGGCATGAAATTGCGAGGCAGCTCAATGGCTTCAGGCTCGTACATCGTCGCGAATCTGCCGGGCGGCGTCCAGGGATCGTGCGGCGTCATATAACTAACGAAGAGCATAAACGGTTTGTCGTCGCTTTGTTGAGAGTCGATAAACTCCACGGCGGCGTCGGTAAACAATTCGGAATCGAATCGTTCGATCTGGCGTTTTTTTGTTTTGCCGAAGTCTTTCACCATCGGTTTGGGGTGTCCCCCGGCGCCGGGACCGCCTCCGCCGATATACTTGCCGGACGTGAAACCGCGTTGTGAAGGCAAACCGTCATTGTGCCATTTGCCGGTGTAAAAGGCTTCGTAGCCGGCTTGCGAGAGCCGCCGGGCGAAATGTTCGGATTGCTCTTTAATCGGCATACCGAAGAACCAGCAACCGTTTGTCCAGCAATCCTGGCCGGTGAGCAGGGCGGCCCGGCTGGGCGTGCAGATCGGGTTCGGCGTGAAGGTGTGGGTGAAATGCACCCCGTCCCGCGCCAGGCGATCCAGGTTCGGCGTTTTAAGAAGGGGATGGCCCGCGAAGCCAAGGTCCATATAGGCCATATCGTCGGCGACGATCAGGATGATATTCGGCTTTCTCTCCTGGTTGCTCCAACCGAGGCCGGCCGATAAGGAGAGCGCCCCAATCGCGCCGCCCGCGAGCTTCAGGAATTCACGTCGTTGACATATCATTGTTCAATTCCTTCCTCTCTGAGGTTATCTTGTTATCTTATCATCCATTCAACCTTGGCGATCCCCGTCCCAATAAGCGACGTCGGGATCATACTGACACCCGAT
>JAFGTG010000546.1 GCA_016934255.1 Sedimentisphaerales bacterium | reverse complement strand
GGAATGATTAAAGAGCAGCTCGGTGAAAAACAACAAGCCCGAGCGGCGTATGAGGAGGCGTTGAATGTAGGTGAAAAGAGTTTGTCGGAAAAGGCGAAACAGAGAATAGAAAGGGCGGTAGCGCGTATTTCGCCATAAACTTTATGGAGCGTTTGAGTGAGTGGGCGTATCGAACCGTCGATGTTTTCTACCCCTCACGCTGAATGGAGATCGACATGGCAGAAGACAGACCCGCGGCTTTGAAGAGGAAGGCAAGGCCGGCCGCGCCACGGCCCGGGTCCATTCCCCCAACCTCTGCCTCACTCACCCCGAAAGAAGCGTTTTGTATCCTGCGCCGTCACATCTTTTTGATTGTCTGTTTGACGGTCTTGGGTTTCGTCGCCGGCGGGGGGGGCTGGAAGCTTTTACAGAAATACTTCCCCCGATACACCGCGAGAACCTATATTCAAGTCTTACCCCCCGTCGAAAAAGATCCGATGACCATTGGCAGCGTTCAGTTGCATAAGGACATTCTTTACGGACATCGACAATCCATCGCCAATCTCATCAAACAACAACGCACTCTCGAAGAATTGCTCGACCGGGACAAAGTGAAAGAAACACACTGGTTCGTACGTAGAGATAGAGACCGTCGAAAAGCCGTGAAATATTTGAAAAGATACTTCGGCGCCCACGCCCATCGAGACAGCGAGTTCGTCGAGATATCGATGACGTGCGGCAGCGCCACGGAAGCGGCGGAGATCGTAAACGAGATGCACGATTTGTTCTTATCCAGGCAGGGCGTGACCGAAAAACAAGAAATCACGGAACGATTACAACGGCTCGAAGAGCAGCGTATCCGGGTTCAAAGCGAACTGGACGCCGCGGAGAAGGGCCTGGATGATGTCCGTGTGGCCTATGATTTGACCGATCTCGACCGGCCGATGGGGCGTTATTTCCAACATCCCGTGGAGGTGAAACTCAACAATCTCGAACTTCAGAAAGACGAACTCGATCTGGTCATCCGGCAGCTTCACGCGGATCTGGCGAATCTTGAGGAATTAGCGACGGGCCCCATTACGGAACAAATCGAGGTGGCGATTGAAAAAGATCCCGTCATGGTCGATCTGGCTCAACAGATTACCTTTTGGGAAACCCAGCTATCGGGCTTGCTCATTAAATTTGGGGAGAATCATCGAGACGTGCGACAGGCCAGAGAACGGCTGGAAGAAACAAAAAAGAAGAGAGCAGAAAGAAAAGATGAAATTGCCAATCAGATCCGGCGGGCAAACCTTGAAAATGCAAAGAGCAATTTAATTGTATTGCAGGAAAGATTCGAGGAGTTGGAGCAATTGAGGCAGGAGGCGGTGGCGAAGAAAAAACAACTCGATCTGGCGCGCATTCAGTTTGATAAGGGCGTAAAGATCAGAGATGAAAGACTCGAAATGCTCGACACGATCAAAGAACAGATCGAAAAGCTCAAGACGCTTCACGACGATCCGGAAACCCCGAAGGTGCTCTCGGTCGGCAAAGCGCCCCCGCCGCTCGAAATGGTTTTTTCCCGGCAATGGTGGCTCTGGTTCCCCAGCGGCACGTTAATGGGCCTTCTGCTGGGTGTTGGGCTGGCTTTTCTCATTGAATTAGCCAACGATCTTGTACGGACGCCGAGCGACGTGGCGCGTTATCTGCATATCCCGCTTCTCGGTGTAATACCCGATGCGATGGAGGATCGCCAGGTTCGACGGATCGAGCTTTGTCACGCCGTCCGTCTGGCGCCGCATTCTGTCATTAGCGAGTCCTATCGGCAATGCCGAACGAACCTCATGATGTCCGACGACCAGGAATCCGTTAAGACACTGTTAGTCACCAGCGGTAAAGAGGGAGAGGGAAAGACGTCCGTAGCCGTTAATCTGGCGACAACCTTTGCCACGGCGGAAAAGAAGGTGTTATTAATCGACGCCAATTTCCGACAGCCGCATTTACATGCCCTCTTTCCGAAGCTGGAAACCAAGCCATCGGTTAAGAATTTCAATTTCGGTTTAAGCAGCCTGCTGACGCGTCAATGCACGAACGGCAAAGCGATTCGATCCAGTGGAATCGAGGGGTTGGATGTGATCGACTGCGGACCTCTGCCGGCCAACCCGGCGGATCTCCTCGGTAGTTCGCGCATGGAGGAGTTGCTTCGCAACCAGAGCAAGAAGTACGATTACATTATTATTGACGGTCCCCCCGTGTTGCTGTTTAGCGACGCCAAAATGTTAGCCGGACTCGTTGATGCAACGATTCTGGTCTTCAACGCGATGACAACAAGACGCGGCGCCGCTCAGAGGGCAATCCGTGAATTGAGGGAAGTCAACGCGATATTGGTCGGCGGTGTGCTTTTTGCCGCACGATCGATCCGAGGGGGATATTTCCAGGAACAATACAAGTCCTACAGAAGATATCAAAAGAAAGTCCAGGTTGCTGCTGGCACAGTCTAAATCCGGCAGATATAATGGCAAAATAGGAAGTTGGCTTTATTTCCTGCGTCCATCGTTCACGGATTTTTATTCTGGGAAGTCAACATTAACGATGCCATCCTTGTAAAAGCAAGGAGGCCGTCGTGATAAACCTGAATTTCTGTTTGCGCGGGAATGACACATATTGTTTCCATAGAAGAAAAACAATTTGGTATGTGCTGATTTTTTGAAAGGTCTATTTTATGGAGAGGTTTTTAGTAACCGGCGGGGCTGGCTTTATCGGTTCGAATATCAGTAAGAGACTCGTTTCGGAAGGTTGTTTCGTTAGGGTGCTGGATAACCTCCTGACCGGGAAAAAAAGTAACCTCGCCGACATTGCGGAGAAAATTGAATTTATCGAGGCCGATATGGGCGATCCGGACGTTGCCCGATCGGCGATGAAAGATATCGATATTGTTTTGCATCAGGGGGCTTTGCCTTCCGTGCCTCGAAGCGTCGATGAACCCGCGGAGACGCATCGGCATTGTGTGGATGCAACCTTTACGCTTCTGTTGGCGGCTCGCGACGCCGGGGTGAAACGATTTGTTTATGCCGCAAGTTCCTCGGCTTATGGCGATACGCCGACGCTCCCTAAAGTCGAAACCATGCCGACCGATCCGCTCTCTCCCTATGCGGCCGCGAAGCTCGTCGGCGAATATTATTGCTCGGTTTTCCATAAAGTATATGGGCTTGAAACAATTTCGCTGCGATATTTCAATGTATTCGGTCCTCAACAAGATCCAACGAGCCAATACGCCGCGGCGATCCCTGCGTTTGTCACCTCTATATTGAAAGATGAATCGCCGACGATTTACGGCGATGGCGAACAAAGCCGTGATTTTACTTACATCGACAATGTCGTACACGCGAACTTACTTGCCGCTCGCACCAAGCAAACTCAGGGAGAAGTTGTCAATATCGCGTGCGGCCAGGCCGTCACGGTCAATGCGATTATCGACATGATTAATAAGAGCGTGAGTAAGCAGGTCAAATCCATTTACGTCGATGAGCGTCCCGGAGACGTCAAACATTCCTTAGCTGATATTAGCAAGGCTCAAAGGGTCATCGGATTTAATCCTGTCATCTCGTTTGAAGAGGGGCTTCAGAAAGCGATAGAATGGTATCGTGACAATCTTTTATGATTCTCCTGTTAATCCGTTGATAGCGGCTTTTCATAATCTGAGAATGCTTTGTCACTCAAGACAATAAACGCGCACACAAATTAGGCCGATTTGCGCCACAATTATTTCACTGCTGCGTGTGCAACGATGCTGTGCATCCTACGTTCAGATATGGGTTCAAAGAAGGATTTTTTAATCTATTCGGATTTTCGTTTTTTAATGCGTTTTTTCAATCTACGCAGATACTTAAGGTCCTCAATATCTTTTGGACGCGAAGCCGCTTTTTTCATGGCGATTAAATCATCAAGTGAAGCAAACCAGACAAAGGTGTCGCCAAATTTCGCCTTTATTTTATTGCGCCATATCCGTTCAAATGTGACTCCCGCAACAAACGGATGTATATCGGTTTCAACAAGGTACTGACGAATGAGTAGTTTTTTTGTCAAGAGATCATCTATCGTTACCTCCGTGACATCGTACCCAAATTCTTTTAAAGCTTTCCAGATTCTCCGTGCATTTTCCTTTTCCGGCTCCATGAAGATGTCAATGTCCAGGGTTGCTCGCGAATAGCCGTGTACGGGAAAAGCCGTCGCGCCAATAATGACAAACCTAACGCGGTTCTCTTTTAATAATTTCAGTAATTGTTCTGTTTCCATTTATGTTCCCGAGCAGACGACGCATTTCCATCGTTTTTGCATTCATCATCTCGAATCGCTGACGAGTCGTCAAAGATGTGAAGTAATCGAGTTCAAACTCGATTTCCTTATCCTCATTATGTTTTTCCAATTTGAGAATAGCCATACAGAACCTTTTGATTCATGCCTTCCGTGTTTAATTGTTTGCCTTCCAGGATGGAAGTGAGGCCCAGGCTGCATGCGTTACCCAGACTTGTAACGCCGGCGACCATAGCGAGCAGAATTTGTGTGGAAGCCTTAAATTTCAAATACGATACCTCTATTGCAACTGATTTTGCATTTCCCTGGCGTTTTGGATCAATTCTTCCCGGCTGATCTGCCGCTTGGGCGCCAGGTTAAACGTCCATTCGTACGAATCGACAATCCGGTTCGGATTGATAATCTGGGCAAAAAAGTCAAATGGGAAAGCATCATACCACGGGCCTTTCAACTCGCGGTGGGTATTTAGCGTTTCAAAGCCTTCTTTCTGGATTCGTACACAGTAATCGCCGTACCAATTGAAATTGACGGTGACCGGAGAAAGGCCGATTTCCTCATCGTTGAGGACGACCAATGCCTCTTCCGGATGGGTTTTGATGGTCAAATTTCGTTCGACGCAGCCGGACAGAAACGCCAGGGGGATTACGCACAGCGCTGTAAGACTCACTGTACTACGTTTTATCATAACATCTGTCCTTATAATTGTTTCTTAAAGCCGATTTACCTTATTATAAGAATAAAACCTATGAGCAAAAGATAAAAGTTCGGCATCGCCGCTCCCGGAAAAGACTCAATCCACCGGGACGCATCTGTCCCTGGCCCAGGCGCGGAGGTACTGGACGCTCTCGGCCATCGTCACCGACAGGGGGGGAGACGTTTTCAGGGCCGTTAAAATGCGGTTTGTATTCAATTGACCCTTTTCAGCGTAGGCTTCATGCTGGGCGGAGATGACCGCCTGTTCGATTTCAGCGCCGCTGTAGCCTTCGGACGCTCCCGATAAAGCCGCCAGATCGAATTGTTCAGGATTGCGCTGACGTTTTCTCAGGTGAATGGCGAATATTTGCTTTCGTACCGTCCGGGTGGGCAGGTCAACGAAGAAAATTTCGTCAAACCGTCCTTTGCGAAGGAGCTCGGGCGGCAGGGCGGTGATATCGTTGGCCGTGGCAATGACGAAAACCGGCTCCTGGTGTTCTTGCATCCAGGTGAGCAGCGTGCCGAACAATCGCTTGGATAATCCCCCGTCCACACTTTGACTGGCCGCGGATGAAAAGCCTTTTTCGATCTCGTCAATCCATAAGATCACCGGGGACATCGCCTCGGTTTGCCTGAGCGCGTCGCGAAGGTTCCTTTCGGATTCACCGATATAACTGGCATAGAGCACGCCGGGATCCATTCTCAAAAGCGGCTGGTGCCAGGCGGTAGCGACGGCCTTGGCGCAGAGGCTCTTACCGGCTCCCTGGACGCCGAGCATAAGCATGCCGCGGGGCGCTCGAAGCCCGAACGCTTCGGCCTCTTCGCTGAACGCATTCTCTCGCTGGGCCAGCCACTTCTTCAGATACTTCATCCCCCCGATTTCGCTCAGGTCCAGCGGCGTCTCGATATATTCGAGCAGGCCGCCGCGTTGGATCATTCGTCGTTTACTGGCGAACACCATGTTAATATCGTCGTCGTCGAAACGGCGGTCTTCGACGACCGTGTCGATGATGATTTGTTCGGCCTGGCGACGGGTCAGTCCGCGAAGGTTGCGGACGATTGTATCCATGCCCTTCCGTGAGATTCCGACTTCGATCGGCTTCTTGCGATGGACGCGGCGGAGGGTTTTGCAGATAATCGATTGCAGCTCTTCGTTGTCCGGCAGGGAAATCTCGAACGGCCGAGTAAAAGATTTCACGACTTTCGGCACGCTATCTTCACTGTCGATCATGACGAGGGTACTTCCGCTTTTCTCGAATTGTTGGATGAGATCGCGAAAGGCTCGCTGGGCCAGTCCGGTTTTAAGATGTTCGGCGAGATCGAGCGTAATGCAGATAGAGCCTTCTTTCGTCATGGCCAGGTTGCGAAGTCCGCCGGCCGGCGTTTCCGTGTCGGCGATGATGGGACTATCGGCGATCAATCCGTCGCGGACGCCGCTGCCCACGGACCAAATCCAAACATCCCGATCCAGTGAGAGCGCCGTTTGCCGAACGACCTCGAGCGCAAACTGCTCCTCAAAGGTTACGATCGACAGACAAACGTAACCGCCGGTAATGAGTTGTGACATTCGCTCGAGATCGTTCATGGCTCGCAGTACCACTTAATGTCTATTATTATTTCTTCGGTCCAACCAGTTCGATAATATTCCCGTCGGGATCTCTTACAAGGGTTAGATAGGAATTTCCTTCGCCGAGTTGGTAAGGCTCCTTGACCAAAGTGGCACCCGCTTTTTTGGCTCGCTCGACGGCTGCCGTCGTATCTGAAACAAAGACCGTCAGATAACTCAATCCCAAACTCGAATGGATAAATTGGTTATCCACCTTTTTACCCGGTGCTTTGGGAAACTCCATGATTTTTATTTTGGTAGCACTTTCCTCTTCGCCCAGAACCAAAATCCGAACGTTGAAAGCCTGGTGGTCCGTGAGGCCGGAATCAGTGCCCATTTCTTCGGAAACGTCGAAGCCGGGCACCTCGATAAATCCCAGTGCGTTCTTATAGAACCTGGCGGCTTTTTCCACGTTGCTGACAACAATGCCGACGTCGATGGTCGTTCTGGCAAATTCTACTTTCGGTATTTTCATATTAGCTGCTCCTGCAATAAATAAACTCGCTATTATGCACGCAACCAGTAATGTGATTGAATGTTGTTTCTTCATTGTATTTCTCCTTAAACCTCAACATGTAGATTCATGGACATTATTATAGCCGAAGAAAGAAACGATGGAAAAGGAAAATCAGGGAACGAATTCAGTTGAAACAGGAGTGATACGGGTTATAATTCCTTGATCGCTGCGATAGCGTCAAGGATTGATGAAAGACGCGCAAATGAGAAATGGATTTCGACGGATCAGTTGTATTCTTCATTTTATTGGGGGGGGTGCTGGAAATACTCAGTTTGGTTCTCTTGGTCCCATTGATCGTTGTCTTTGCGTATTGGGGGCAGAGAGGGGACGGATGGATTTCCGCCACGGCCTTCAGCGTCACGGCCTTCGGTTCATTTGTCGTCGGATTCTTGCTTCAAACTTTGTTTAAGTCTGAGACGCTGGATACAGTCGGTTCCATGTTGATCTGCGCGATCGGCTGGCTCGTGGTGTCGGCCTTCGGGGCGTTGCCGTTTGTGATCGTGATTAACGCCAACGGCCTCGATGCGTATTTCGAAGCGATGAGCGGTTTTACGACTACCGGCATTACCGTTTTTTCGGGCTTGGATACCATGCCGAAAAGTATCCTTTTCTGGCGGGCGCTGACGCAATGGGTCGGCGGCATCGGCATCCTCTCCTTTTTTCTCCTGACCTTTTCTCAATCCGGCGGGGGACATTATATGTTCGGCGCCGAGAGTCATAAGATATCGTCCAGCCGGCCCGCGCCGGGATTGTTTCATACCCTCAGAATCCTATGGGCGATATACGCGTTATTTACCCTATTAGCGGCGGTGATGCTTTCGATCGCTAAAATGCCGGTCTTTGATTCGATCTGCCACGCGTTAACGGCAGTGTCCACCGAGGGATTTTCACCCCACGATAGCAGCATTGCCTATTACCATTTGACAAACCATCCCCATTATAAGCTAATCGAATATATTCTTACGTTCTTTATGATGCTGGGGGGAATCAATTTTCTCGTCCATTATCGTGTTCTAACGGGAGATTTGAAGGCGATCCGGGACAATATCGAAATTCGATATTGGTGGCGCTTCATTGCCGGTTTCACGGCGATTATCCTGATCGAACATTTATACAAAACGGGCGTTTTCAACGCCTTATTCAGGGCAGAACGACCGATTGGTTTTGAAGAGCTTGAGCGTTCTTTTCGGCACAGCATTTTTCAGGTGGTTTCTATTCTCACAACGACCGGATTCGGAACAAAGGATATCGGCTCCGATTTTTTCGGCGCTCTGTCGAAGCAGTTGTTTCTGGTGATGATGGTGATCGGCGGTTGCGTCGGTTCCACGTCAGGAGGGTTCAAGGTATTGCGCATTGCGATACTCAATCGATTGATGCACAGGGAAATGCTCAGGTTGAGGATATCCAGTAAAGCATCGATGGGATTGATTATCGACAAGAAGCAAGTGCCTGAAGACGAGGTACATCGGGTTGGGGCGCTGTTTTTCACCTGGATCGCGTTACTGACGATTGGCGGCGGCATTACGGCCCTTTTCTCACATCTGAGTCCGTGGGAGTCGTTCTCAGGGATGTTCTCCGCCGTGGGCAATATTGGACCCTGTTACATTTCCGTAGAGGAGATGATTCAAATTCCCCCGATTGTGAAAGTGACGTATATCTTGGGCATGTTGGCGGGTCGGTTGGAAATCCTTCCGGTATTACTTTTATTTTCTCTAAAGGCATGGAGATAATAAAAATATCAAAACTTAAAAATAAAAAATCAAAATTGTGGAATCCCTCAGGGATGACTTCCTAAATTTTACATTTTGATCTTTGAATTTTTAATTTACCCATGATGGGAGGTCATACAAATGTATATCATCGTCGCGGGTGGCGGAATGGTCGGCGGGGGACTCGTTCGCAGCCTTTTGGATAATAAACATGATGTGGTCTTGATCGAGCAAAAAAAGGAAATCTGTGATAAGTTGTACGCCGAGACGGGCGTCGTGGCGCTTTGTGCATGCGCAACGAGCATCGAGGCGCTAAATGAAGCGGGCGTCAGGAAGGCCGACGTCGTGGTAGCCGCCACCGGAAACGATGCGTCCAATCTTGCCTGTGCGATATTAGCCAAGAGTTTCAATGTGCCACGGGTTATCGTCCGAATGAGAGATCCCGCCTACAAAAATGCGTACGTCGTGGCGGGGGCCAATTCCATTGTCCGTGTCACCGATCTGATGGTGAACCAGATGATGATGGATATCGAAAATCCGCAGGTTAGAAAGATCACAACCATCGGAGGGGGCAAAGCCGATATTTTCATGATCAAAGTCCCCGACCGGGCGAAGGTAGCCGGCCAGAGCATCCAGGATATTGTTGGGAACCGCCGCTTCCCTTCCGAATGCGTTTTTGTGGCGGTATATAATCAGCAGACGGAAGAATTCTCGATCCCCAGGGGTAAGCAAATTATCAAAGAGGGCAACGAGCTGTTCCTCATCTCCGCCGCAGAAAATATCAAAGCCGCGGTAGATTTCCTCACGGCCAAAAGCAAGACATGAGAACATTGTACCGGATTATTCCAATGCCACAATCGCTGTAGAGTATGTCCGCCTTTAGTGAATTGCACACGCGGTTTTGATAGGATTGTAGCACATGTTGAACCAATCCGCGTGTGCAAATAAAGAATTTGCACATCCTACATGTGATACCAGGCATAATCGTTGACATCTGCGATAATCATCGTTAAGGTATTTTCTCGCATTGTCGTCCCTGCGAAAGCAGGGATCCAATTGAGAATATTATAGAATGGTGTGTTGATTATGAAGATTTCATTGAGCTGGTTAAAGGACTATATCGACCTTGACGACTCTGCAGAGCGTATTTCAGAGATATTAAGCGATGTAGGCTTTCCCTGTGAAGGCATAGAGCATGTGGATGACGATGCCGTTATCGACGTCGAAGTCACGAGCAATCGAGGCGACTGCCTGGGACATATCGGCCTCGCCCGCGAGTTGGCTGCGGCCACTGGAAAAGAAGTTAAATTACCCTCTGCCGAACTGGATGAGTCGGATAAGGATGTGGCGGAATTTTCGAGCGTGGGCATCCGAGAGCCGGAGTTGTGCGGCCGATATACGGCCAGAATTATTGATGGGGTAAAGGTCGCACCGTCTCCAGATTGGCTCCGAAAGCGACTGGAGGCCATCGGATTGCGAAGCGTTAACAACGTGGTGGACGCTACGAATTACGCCATGATGGAGACGGGTCAGCCCCCTCATGCGTTCGATTATGCCAAAATCGACCAGGGCATGATTATCGTCCGAAAGGCCGCGGCGGGAGAACGGCTGGTCAGCATCGACGGCACGCAATGCGAGCTTGATCCCGATATGCTCATCATCGCCGATGCCCGAGGCCCCGTGGCCATCGCCGGTGTGATGGGCGGCTTGGAAACGGAAGTCAGTGATACGACGACAACCATTCTTCTGGAGGATGCGTCTTTCGATCCCGTGAGCGTTCGAACGACCTCGCGCAAGCTGGCATTGCCGTCTGAGGCTTCGTATCGTTTCGAGCGCATTGTCGATATCGAACAAGTTGATTGGGCCTCCCAACGCACGGCACAATTGATTACGAAAGTCGCAGGTGGTCGCGTCGCCAAAGGCGTTGTGGACATCTACCCCGGAAAGCCGGGAAAAAAAGAAGTGACATTGCGTCCTTCGCGATTGGCCAAATTGCTTGGTATAGAGATACCCCTCGACAGAGCCGTGGAAATTCTCGCGGCCTTGAAATTCGTACCGGCCGTAGAAGGGGATATCATCACCTGTACGGTCCCTTCCTGGCGAAGCGACATCTACAGGGAAGTGGACCTGATTGAAGAAGTCGCCCGTGTGCATGGATACGGCGCCGTCCCTACCGAGCGAAAGATTAAAATTGAAGTCGTACCGGTCGATCCCCGTCAGCGGCTGGCTCAATCCATCGGGACGTACCTGAACGGTTGCGGTTATTATGAAACCATTAACGTTAGTTTCGTCGATCAATCAACGGCGGAACTTTTCGTCGAGACGGACGACAAGAGGCATTTGACGGTGAAGGATGAATCGAGAAAAAGTGCGAACCTGCTCCGTCGAACGCTCATGGGTTCATTGCTCGGTGTGCTTAAAACCAATCTCAATGCCAAGAATGTGCCGTGTCGAATCTACGAGCTTGCCGATGTGTTCACTCCGAAACCGCAGCAGGAGGGTGGCTTGCCGGTCGAGAAGGCGATGCTCTCGCTCGTGTGCGACGGTGATTTCAGAGATTTGCGAGGGACCATCGAAGGGCTTATACGAAGTGTAAAGAAAGAGGCGAAGATATCTTTTGAACCTTCCGATCTTACGTGGGCGCAGGTTGGCGCCGCCATTATGGTGAACGGTGAGGCATTGGGGACCGCAGGAATTGTATCGAAAGCGATTAAGGAAAAGTTCGATTTTAAAGAGGGGTCACCTTGTGCCGCCGAGTTAGACTTCGAGCAACTTTTGACTCTTTCCGGAGGCATCGTGACGGTCAAACCTATTCCGAAGTATCCTTCGATTCAACGCGACTTATCGCTCATTGTAGATGAAGGCATTCGTTGGATGGATATCGAAAAGGCCGTTCAATGTGAAGCGCCCAGTGAGCTTGAAAACATTCAATTTGTCGGTATCTATCGTGGTAAAGGTATCGCTGGCGGTAAAAAAAGCGTCACTCTGTCGCTTCGATTCCGAGATGATGACGGTACATTGACCCACGAAAATGTGGACCGTTTCGAGGCCGATATCGTTGGTCGTTTGGCCGACGCCGTCTCGGCGGAATTGAGGACTGTGTAATGTTCACATCTTTGTTATCGGTGATTTTTAACTATAGTGAAAACGAATTAAATGCCGAAAGAATAAATAGGAATATCGGTCCTGAGTGTTTTAAATAATTTAGCGAAACAATGCTATTTTATTGACTTTAAAGTTTGGATGTGGTATAAACAATGGTTGCGGGCTGACCCCTGCGATGTTCGTATAGAAAGTAGGTGTTTGAAAGAACCGATACCCGTACTCAGGGAAATCAGACCTTGATGGATCGGGAAAGCCTACTGTGATAGGACTTTCGGACACAAGCAACGATTGCCCACTTGGATTGTAATGGGTTCTTATCGAACGCTTTCTTACGGCATTGGCGGAGGAGAGCCACGCAATTAGAATAAAAGGCCTGTTCGTTCAGGCCTTTTTCTTTTTTCATTCAACGTCGATAACTATCGGACCCACCTAAACCGGAAACTTCTCTTTCCCTTCGTTTTTTGCGGTTAAGCCGGGGTGGGCTTTGGCCGATGAAAAAACATGAGAAGCGAAGGGAATGCCTCTTTTCTGCTTCGATGATTCGTATCTGATGTTAATGAACGTAATGGAGATCCAAGTATGCCTACAGTGAGGAGCTTCACGGTCTTGCCGGCGTTGCCGGGACCTCTTCAGGACCTCGAGTTAATTGCGAAGAACATGTTCTGGACGTGGAATCCGGAATTTGTCGAACTGTTTAAACGTATCGATAGTAACCTTTGGGCCACGTGTGGTCATAATCCCGTCCGGCTCCTGGGCAGCGTTTCGCAAATGAAATTGGATGCCCTGGCCGAAAATCAAGGTTTCCTGGGACAACTGCAGAGGGCGACCGAAAAGCTCAAAGCCTATCTCGAAAGGCCGACCTGGTACGAAGCCGTCTGTTCGAAAAGTAAAGATCCGATGATTGCCTATTTCAGCGCCGAATTTGGCGTGCATGAATGTCTGCCGATTTATGCCGGCGGCCTGGGTATTCTGGCAGGCGATCATCTTAAGAGTGCGTCCGACCTCGGTATCCCTCTCGTGGGTGTAGGACTCTTGTACCAAAAGGGTTATTTCCGCCAATACTTGAATATCGATGGTTGGCAACAGGAAATTTATGTCGAGAACGATTACTACAACATGCCGATCGAGCTCGTTCGTAAAGAGAGCGGTCGGCCGTTGACCGTGAGCGTGGAATATCCCGGACGATGTGTGATCGCCCAGATATGGTGTGTACCGGTCGGTAAGGTCAAACTGTACCTTTTGGATACGAACGTTCAGGCGAATGCGCCTATCGATCGCATGATTACCAGCAGTCTTTATGGTGGGGATCGCGAGTTGCGAATTCGCCAGGAGATTATGTTGGGCATCGGAGGCTTGAAGGCGCTTTCGGTGATGGGGATTAAACCAACAGTATGTCACATGAATGAAGGACATGCGGCTTTCATGGCGTTGGAGCGAATCCGAGAATTACGGAGCGTTCACAATATGACCTTCGACGAAGCCGTGGAAGCCACGCGGGCGGGCAATGTATTCACGATCCATACGCCGGTTAAGGCGGGACTGGATGAATTTCGTGTCGAGTTGATGGACAAATACTTCGGCCATTATTTCCCGAAGCTCGGTATCAATCGAAATCGGTTCCTGTCGCTCGGCAGAATCCTGCCGGACGACGACGACGAGCCGTTCAAGATGCCGGTGCTGGCGCTCCGGCTGAGCAGTAGTGCCAACGGAGTAAGTGAACTCCATGGCGAGGTGTCCCGGGGAATCTGGGGCAGCCTGTGGCCGGGCGTACCGCAAGGGGAAATCCCTATTCATTCGATTACGAACGGCATTCATATAAAGAGCTGGCTCTCGGATGAGATTGATTCTCTGTATGAAAGATATTTCGGTCCGTCCTGGGCGGATGACGCGATGGATAAAAAGCTTTGGGAGAATCTCGAGCAAATTCCTGATGAGGAATTCTGGCGGATCCATCAACGGTGTAAGGAGCAATTGGTGGTGTTTACGCGCAATCGCCTAAAAGCTCAAATGCAGCGACGGGGCACCTATCACACGGAATTGAATCACGCCGAGGAAGTGCTCGATCCTGAAGCGCTCACGATCGGTTTCGCCCGACGATTCGCCGGCTATAAAAGAGGCAATCTCTTGCTCAAAAATCCCGGTCGTCTCACAAAGCTTATCACGGATAATGACCGGCCGATCCAATTCATCTTCGCCGGCAAGGCGCATCCGAAGGATAGCGAGGGCAAGGATATCATCCGGCAAATCGTACAATACGCCTCGCAACATAACGTCCGACGTCGGATTGTGTTCCTGGAGGATTACGACATTGATATCGCACGTTTTTTGGTGCGAGGCGTGGATGTCTGGCTGAACAATCCTCGCCGGCCGATGGAAGCCAGCGGCACCAGCGGTATGAAGGCGGCGATGAACGGCGTGCTGAACATGAGCACATCCGACGGGTGGTGGTGTGAAGGCTATACACCGGATGGCGGATGGGTCATCGGCGCCGGCGAAAACTATGAAGACATGGGCTATCAGGATATCGTGGAATCGCAGGCGATCTACGATATGCTGGAAAATGAGGTGATTCCACTTTACTATACGCGTTCGGCGGATAACCTGCCGCGACCATGGATACGTCGCATGAAGAATTCCATCAAGTGGATCGCACCGCGTTTCAACACCCACAGGATGCTTGCCGATTACACGCGAAGGTTCTACAATCCCGCGGCCGCCAAATGGCGATATCTGACCGCGGAGGCATGCACTCGGGCCAGGGCATTCTCCACGTGGAAGGCGGGTATCCGGCGGGCATGGTCGGAATTGACGGTGAAAGACGTTGTCATGGAAGTTCACAACGGAGACGGCGAAAACAACGAGCTAAATCCCAGGCAGCCGGAACTCAAGGTCGGCACTCACTTAACGATCAAGGCGCTTGTCAAGCTGGGCCAAACCGACCCGAACAATGTCTCGGTAGAGCTATATCACGGCCCGGTCGATACTTGGGAAAATATCAAGATCGGATCGGCCGAAAGGATGGACTACGAACGGGCTTCGGAAGAGGATGGTGAGCATTGGTTTGTTGGTTCTATACCCTGTCGGAAAACGGGCCAATACGGCGTGGCCGTACGGATTCTGCCCAAGCACGAAGACTTGGCAAATCCCTATGAACTCGGCCTAATCCATTGGGAAGTAAAGAGTTAGCACATAATGGTAGCGGCCGGATTGCGGTTCACGGGTTCTATGCCGTGGTCCGGCTGCTATTGATTCTCTTGTTCGCTCAGCAAATGATAAACCTCCTCCGCAGAAGTCACATTCTCAAGCTTTTGCCTGAATTCGTCATTCAACATCAATCGGCTGATACTCGCCAACGCCTGAATATGAGACCCGGTCTGGTTGGCCGGTGAGATAAGCAAAAAGAGGATCGTCACGGGCTTGCCATCAATGCTTCCGAACTCAATCGGCTCGCGGGCAATACCGATTGCCATCAATAACTCTTTAACTACTCTGCACTTAGCGTGGGGGATCGCAATCCCGGCTCCCGTGCCGGTGCTCTGGACCTGCTCCCGTGTAAAGACGGCCTGAAGAGCGGTATCTCGATCCGTCAGCAATCCCCGGGCGTTCAGCAGATCTACCAATTCAGTGATGACGGCCTCTTTTTCTTGACTTACAACCGGAACTTTCACACAATCCGGATGCAATAGTTGGCTTAGAACCATCTCTATTTACATTCCAAAAACAACACATTGATGCAAATTTCGTACAAAACCGGGATGCTATCTCATTTTATACGCAAAAACAAGCGCCATACTAACAGATTGTCTTATTTTCATTCATTTCGGATTTAGAGCTTCGGATCCATTCGACTTCGCTCAGGACGTGTTTAGGATTTCCGGCCGGAGGCTGGCTCATTGGCTTTGTTTTTTCAAATCTATCCGAATGTGTTAGGTTGCTTTGTCCTCATATTCCTATAGGGGGGTGCCCATGTGCTCCCGTGAGGAATGCCTTTGGTACTGCCCGGGTCGAACACGTGGGATCGCCCCTGCGAAATTGGGTTCGTTTTTTGAAATGAACCGCAGATGAACGTAAATCGACGCTGTTTTTTTCATGTTCTGCATAACTTTTATTCAAAAGTACTATGTTTTTGTGAAGAATTATGAATTTTTGTGTATTTTTCGACACGAATTAACACTGGATAAAAGGAGTTACGAGCCGGTATTGATTCAACCTAAAGGAGTAGATTGGCTTTGTTTTACGAAATGGATCTTTACATCTGAGGCACGTATTGTTCCTTCGACATTGGATATTCGACATTCATTATTCATCGCCTGATGTCCTGATCTCCTCCGTTCTGTTTCCTGTCTTCTGTCTTCTGTATTCTAAAGTAAATATATTTAGTTATATATTATACGAACTCACAAACGAGAGATCAATAGAAAAATGTTTTTTTCAGACAAAAGATCCAAGACTTCAGACCGAAGATATACGAACGACTAACGACGATGAATAGCCACAGACGTCGTCCTGAGCATAGTCGAAGGAGGGCAGGTAGGGCTTGGGGCAAGGAAAAGCAATAGTCAATAGGCAATAATCAATAATCAATAATCAATGGTTAATCCCTAAGCCGGGTGGTGGTAGGGGGTTTGCATGGCTTGTTTTCGCTCCATCTTTTCGCGATGGATATGGCAATACGGCGAGTGGTTATAGATGCTCAAGACCTGTTTGCAGCGTGGAAACGCACATTTTCGGCCCGGCGCGGATGTTCGTATCTTATTACCCATCGATCCTCCTATGAAATTAACCACAAAATCACGAAGATGTAAAAATATCGATGTCTTCGTCCGGTGCGTATAGATGTTAAAGCCAACTGTACTTAATACTTTATATCACATCAGATAAAGTATTGTCAAGTCTTTTTTATCAAAAAAATAGCCACAGAGATCACCGAGAACGCAGAGAAATAGTGAATTTTTAGACGGGTTGACAAAGATGAACATGATTATAAATGATACCCTGTTTATCCTGTTATCCAGTCGAAAAGTTAAGCCATTGATTTCGCAGATTTCACGGTTTTAACTTAGCCACGAAGACGCTAAGGCACAAAGTACAGACGGATATGATAAACCAAATACTAACGACGAATAATAGCCACAGAGATCACCGAGGACGCAGAGAAATAGTGAATTTTTAGACGGAATGAAAAAGATGAACAAGATTAAATATTTCTTATCCAGTTAATCCAGTTATCCGGTCCGAAGAAAAGGGTTGATTTAAAGACGAAGATAACGGGATACGATAGACCCAATACCAATGACGAATCGACATGAGTCAATACAGAAGTTCTTCATTGTATTGATTTATGCGAAATGATGGTAGGGAACCTTGACGGTTTGCTTATGGGCCATCTTTTCGCGATGGATATGACAGTACGCCTCATGGTTATAGATACTCAAGAGATTCTTGCAGTTCGGGAATGCACATGTTCTGCCGTCAGCCGACATTTTTAGTTTTTTTGCCATGAATACTCCTTTGAGGCCAATCACCAAATACAGAAACTGTAAAGGTTAGATGTCTTCGTCTGGGGCCTAAAGATGTCTAATCTTTATGTAATTAATTATTTTATACCCCTTTCTTCGCCTTTGTCAAGCATTATTTAAAAATAAGACACGGATTTACACAGGTAAACACGGTTTTATAAATTCACCACGAAGGGCCACGAAGATAGCCGGATACGATAGACCAAATACGCTTTTAGCTTGCCCCGTTCGACAAGCTCAGGGCAAGCTCTGAGCG
>JAFGTG010000545.1 GCA_016934255.1 Sedimentisphaerales bacterium | reverse complement strand
TCTGGAATCGGCGGGTATCCCGGTACAAATCGATAACGAGAATCTGCAAGGGGCGTACTGTCTCGACGGGATGGTGCCGCGGGTGCTTGTTCCGGCTGACTACGCCGAGCAGGCGAAGCAGATCATTGAAGAGATCCGACAATCCTCGGAGAACGAGCCGGAGGACGAGGAGGAATGAAAAAAATCCGTACGATGGCCGACGTGCTGGACTTCGCGATCGCCGGGGAGAACGAATCGGCTGAGCTTTATATGAGAATGGCGGCCATGGTCGAAAATCCCTGGATGCAAAAGACGCTCGAAGGCTTAGCACAGGAAGAACTCCAGCACCGCCGCACGCTAAAAGCCGTCAAGGTCGGTCGAAGAGCCTTGTCCCGTGAGGATGCGGGCGATCTCGGCATCGTCGAGACGCTGGAGGACGTCAAGCCCCATGCTGATATGGACTACCGCGAACTGCTCGTGTTCGCGATCAAAAAGGAAAACGTTGCACACAATCTCTATATGCGGATGGCGGTGATATTCCCGGAGCCGGAATTGCAGGATACGTTTCTCAAGTTAGCTAAGGAAGAGGCCGAGCATAAGCGTCGGTTCGAGATGGAATACGAATCCCTAACCTCCTGAACAGCATCCGTCGCAATCTTCGCATCCATAATTCTCGTATTCTGTGTTCTGTATTCTGCCTTTTCATCTTGACTTGCGAACGAATCCCGTTAAAATCCGTTTCTCGTATCGCGTGAATATCGAGTGGGGCTGGTATAAAAAATACAGTAAAGGAGAAGACAGTTGGCTTACAACTGCGTTGTATTGATAAAGCAAGTGCCCGATACCAAACGGATTACGGGCGACGTGATGAACGACGACGGAACGGTCAAGCGGTCCGCCCTCCCGGCTATTTTCAATCCGGAGGATCTGAATGCTCTCGAACTGGCGCTACAGATCAAGGACCAGTTCGACGGTCATATCACCGTCATCACGATGGGGCTTCCCGCCGCCAGTGCGGTCCTCCGCGATGCACTCTATCGCGGCGCGGACGAAGCCATCCTGATCACCGACCGGCGATGCGCCGCCAGCGATACGTTAGCGACCAGCTATATCCTGAGCTGTGCAGTCAAGAAGCTCGATTACGATATCGTCCTGTGCGGCCGGCAGGCCATCGACGGCGATACCGCACAGGTCGGCCCGCAATTGGCGGAAAAATTGGGCGTTACACAGATCACTTACGTCGAAGCGCTGGCTGGGCTGGAGGGCCGGACGATTACGGCCCGGCGGAATATCGGCAACGGCTGGCAACAGGTCAAAGCCGCCCTGCCCGTCCTGCTGACCGTTACGGGCGACGCCAACGAGCCGAGAGTGGCCGCGGCGAAAAAGATGATGAAGTATAAAAAGGCCCTGGCGCCGATCGAGGTCGAGCAGAAAATCAAAGCGGAAAATCCCGACGCCGACGAAGCGGATATCAAAAAACTCGTTGAGCATAAATGCAACCAACTGGAAGAAAAAGGACTGCTCATCAAACAGTGGGGCCTCGATATTCTCGAAGCCGATCTGAACTGGTGCGGCCAGAGCGGCTCGCCGACCAAGGTGCATCGCATCCAGAGCGTCGTCTTAGCGGCGAAGGAAACCAAACAGATCGAACCGAACGAAGAAGCCATCGTCGATATGATACACGAATTGATTGACGACAAGATCATAGCATAAAAAAACAAAGGTGTAGATTCCTGCTTTTGCAGGAATGACAATTTGCAATACACATTACGCACGACGAGATACGAAACAATGATAGAAGTCAATAGACAAGGTGAGGTTTGGATTTTCGCCGAGCAGCACGAAGGGCGGCTGGAAGATACACCGCTCGAACTGATGAGCAAGGCCCGACATTTGGCCGATACCCTCAGTGTGAAATTAGCAGCAGTACTCTTAGGCAACGGCATCAAAGGATTAACCAAAAAGCTAATACATAACGGAGCGGACAAGGTTTATATCGCCGAACATCCATTGTTGCAAACGTACCAAACGAACAGTTACGCCAAGGTGATGCACGATCTGATCCACAAGCACGAACCGCAGATTGTGCTGTACGGTGCGACGGTAGCCGGGCGGGATTTGGCGCCGCGGATCGCCAGCGCGACCAAGGCGGGCCTGACCGCCGATTGTACGGACTTGCAGATCGGCGACCACCAGACTCCCAAGGACAAGAAAGTCCACAAGAATCTTCTCTTTCAAATCCGGCCGGCCTTTGGCGGCAACATCGTTGCGACGATTATCAATCTCGACCGCTGGCCGCAGATGGCGACTGTGCGCGAGGGCGTCATGCCGATGCCCGAACCGGACAATAAACGAAAAGGCAAAATCGTCGAAGAGAAGGTGACACTCACCGGGCAGGACTTGCCGCTGGAGATTCTCGAAGAGCATAAACGCCCGAAGAAAGTGGACCTCAAGGCGGCCCGCATTATCGTCGCCGGCGGCGCGGGCGTCGGCAGCAAGGATAATTTCAAGCTCATCTGGGACCTGGCGAATTGTCTCGGCGCCGCGCCGGGGGCGACACGCGCGGCGGTGGACTTAGGCTTTATCGATCACGACCATCAGGTCGGCCAGACCGGCACAACGGTCCGGCCAAGCTTGTATATCGCCGTGGGGATCAGCGGCGCGATCCAGCATCAGGCGGGCATGGCCCAGAGCCAGAAGATCGTCGCGATTAACAGCGATCCCGACGCCCCGATTTTCAACGTCGCCCATTATAAAATCCTCGGCGATTTGAACCAGGTCATTCCGATGATGATAAAATCGATTAGAGAAAAGACTGTTTAGCTACGAAGGCATAAAGCTCCAACCTGTCGGACTCAAGTCAGACAAGTCGGACAAGTCCGACAGGTCAGACAGATCCGACACTTCGTGTCTTCGCGGCAAAAGGAAATTCAAGCATGGCTAATTTCTATAGAGACAATTACGACATACAGTTCCTCTTCAAGCACATAGACCTTGGGACCTCGGCAACGGTGATC
>JAFGTG010000544.1 GCA_016934255.1 Sedimentisphaerales bacterium | reverse complement strand
GCCGGCTTGCATCGCTCCCACCGCGGCCCATTGCGAGATCACCGGCGGGCAGATCAGCACCGTGTCCTGGATTTTCCAGACCGGCACGTAGAGATAGTCCGGGATGACCATCCAGCCGATCCGCCAGCTCGCAAATCCGTACGCCTTGGAGAGCGAAAAGAGTGAGATGGACTGTTCGGCACTGCCTTCGATCGAGCCCGGCGAGAAGTGCTCGGCGTTATCATAAGTGAAATATTCATACGCCTCGTCGCTGATATGGTAGATGCCGTTTCGCCGGCAGATTTCGTTAACCTCTCGCAAGTCCGATTCGCGATAGACAACGCCGGTCGGATTATTGGGAGAGATGGTAACAACCGCCCGCGTTCGATGGGTTATCGCGGCTGCGATGGCTTTGGGTTGCAACTGGTACTCGTCGTCGGTTGGGACGCAAACGGCTTTGCAGTCGGCAATTGCGATGGCCATTTCATGATTGAAATAGTAGGGCGATTGAAGGATGATCTCGTCGCCCGGATCCGTAATGGCCAGAAGGGCGTTGACAAATCCCATGTTCGCCCCGGCGGTTACAACGATACGTCGGCCGGCCAAAGAGATACCGTTCTCCGTTTCGAGCTTATACTCGATGGCTTTGAGTAATTCCGGGATACCCTGGACGGGTTTGTACGTATGATTCTCCGGATCGGCGAAAAACGTCTGGATGGCCTCGATAGCCTCCGGCGGCGGGCCATAATAAGCGACGCCCTGGCCGAGCGAGATCGTACCCGGGTTGTTGCGAATCAACTCCCCAACGATCGGGATGATCGGCGGCTGCACGGATCGCATCCGGAGACTATCGTACATCGATTGTGGTCCCTGCCTCACACCGTATAGGTTGAAGCGGCGGTCGTTCCGCCCCGGCCGGTCCAGTTCGTATGGAAGAACTCGCCGCGCGGTTTATCGACCCGCTCGTACGTATGGGCGCCGAAGTAGTCCCGCTGGGCCTGCAATAGATTCGCCGGCAAACGCTCGTGGCGGTATCCATCGTAAAAAGCTAAGGCGGAACTCATGGCCGGCATGGGAATACCCAATTTAATCGAGGCCGTTATGACGCGACGCCAGGACATCTGGGCTTTTGTGACGGCTTTCTTGAAGAACGGATCGAGCAGTAAGTTGGAAAGCTTGGGTTTCTTAACAAAGGCTTCTTTAATCTTGCCTAAGAAGACGGACCGGATGATGCAGCCGCCTCGCCACATCAGGGCGACGCCGCCGTAATTCAAGTTCCATTTGTATTCCGCAGCTGCGGCGCGCATGAGCTGATAGCCCTGGGCGTAGCTGACGATTTTCGATGCATACAGGGCCTGGCGAAGATCGTTGATGAGTTTGTCTCTGTCGCCCCTGAATTTGGCCTTGGGGCCTTTGAGGACCTTGGCCGCCTGGACGCGCTCCTCTTTCAAAGCGGACAGGCATCGCCCGAAGACGGCTTCCCCGATGAGTGTTAGAGGCTGGCCGAGATTCAAAGCCTCGATCGCCGTCCATTTGCCGGTCCCTTTCTGGCCGGCGGTGTCGAGAATCAGATCGATGACTTCGTTGCCGTCATCGTCCTTGTAGCCGAGGATGTCGCGGGTGATTTCGATCAGGTACGAGTTCAACTCGCCCTTGTTCCATTCGGTGAAGCAATCGTGCATTTCCTGGTTGCTCATGCCGAGCCCTTCCTTCATCATCTGGTAGGTCTCGCAGATCATCTGCATATCGCCGTATTCGATGCCGTTGTGGACCATCTTGACGAAGTGTCCGGCCCCGTTTTCACCGACCCAGTCGCAGCACGGCTCACCGTCGTCGGTCTTGGCGCATATCGCCTGAAGGATCGGTTTGACGTGCTCCCAGGCAGGGGGCGAGCCGCCGGGCATGATCGACGGGCCGAGCAGAGCGCCTTCTTCGCCGCCGGAGACGCCCGTTCCAATATAGAGCTTACCCTTGCTCTCGACGTATTCGGTCCGGCGAATCGTATCGGGGAAATGCGAGTTGCCGCCGTCAATGATAATATCGCCGTCATCGAGGTGGGGTAGAATTTGATCGATGAAGGCATCGACCGCGGCGCCGGCCTTGACCATCAGCATCACTTTACGCGGTTTGGCGATGGCCTCGACAAACTCTTCGATACTATGACAGCCGATGATGTTTTTGCCTTTGGCGCGACCTTCGGTGAAGTTGTCCACCTTCGATACGGTTCGGTTATAACAGGCGACGGTAAAGCCCTTGCTTTCCATGTTAAGGATGAGATTTTCGCCCATGACGGCCAGACCTACAAGGCCAATATCAGCTTGTTTCATTTTTTACTCCTATTTTCATAACACTTTCTTCAAGTCATTTTACACAGTTATATTTTCATGCTTACGCCTTATTTTGCTGATTTTAACGTAGAACGCAATAGTTATTTGAATTTAATGATTGTTTGCTACATCGGATTGATGATCATACTAATTTTTAAGAGAAGCGATGAAAATCGGGTTTAGATCAGGATTTTGCCTTGACATTCTAAATGCACCGACTTATTTTTGACAATCGCTTTCGAGAGTAGCAGGTTGTTTTGTTTTTTAGGAGGTTTCATGGATAGGAGTCTATATAAGATTTACTGTGCAGGACCATTATTTAATCCCAAAGAACGTGAAGAAATGCACGAAATTGCGTCAGTTCTTGAAGAGGCAGGTTACTCGGTTTTCTTGCCTCAAAGGGATGGCCTTGAGTTTGCCCATTTTTTTCCGATGTTACTCCAAAGGAAAATGACTCCTCAGCAAGCAACAGAGATTTTAAACCATGCGATATTTTCCCTTGACGTTTTTCAAATAACCAATTGCCACGGACTGGTTTTAAACATGAATGGTCGTGTTCCGGATGAAGGAGCGATGGTTGAAGCGGGTATCGCATGGGCACGCAAGAAAATCATTGTGATTTTTAGAAATGACAGCAGATCTCTCATAGAAGGAAATTGTAATCCATTGGTGCTTGGTCTTTCGGATTTTTCGTTTGTAACGACCTGTGAAGATATTTTATACGACCTGAATGAAAAAATCTCAAAAGCAACCGAAGATATCGTTCTATCGCGTGAATCTTATTTTGACAGAACAGCGGAGAATGGAAAGCAGATAAGCGATTTTTTAGCTATGCGAAGGCCCGTTTCGGATATTACGGATTTGGTTATTGATCTTTTTGGGGAGAGGACATGTCAGATTTCAGAAGATGCGAGAGGGACTTATTCTCAAGTCAATTCGCCACAATAGGTACGAAAGGAAGAAGGCATCCACAAACTCCCGACGACTTTCGTACGGATTTTCAGCGTGACGTTCACCGAATCATTTACTCCCAATCTTTTCGTCGATTAAGGCACAAGACACAAGTATTTTATTTTCCCCAGAATAACCATGTCAGTACGAGGATGGATCATGTCAGATTTGTTGCTTCGGCTGCTCGGACTGTTGCTCGATGTCTGGGATTAAATGAAGATCTTGTGGAGGCCATTGGTTTGGCGCACGACATCGGGCATCCGCCTTTTGGGCATCAGGGGGAAAAATTTCTAACGGGCATATTTGAAAAATACGGTGTACTTAAACAAATCATGCCTGAATTTTCCCATGAGGTTTATGGCTTGAGGGTTGTTGATTGGATTGCGAAAAGGGATAGTGAAAAACCGGGTCTTAACCTTACATGGGAAGTGAGAGATGGAATTATTTCTCATTGTGGTGAAGATTTCAGGAGTTGCAAGCTCGTACCCGGTTCCAAAGAGAAAAACCTCGATCAAATCAAAACACGTGAGGAAGCGGGCAATCCTGCTACTTTAGAAGGATGTATTGTTCGTCTCATTGACAAGATTGCATATGTGGGTAAGGATATTGAGGATGCCAGGGAAGCTAAAATTATCCAAAAGGAGAAGATACCTTCTCAACTGCGTGATGAACTTGGCACAACGAACGGAAAGATAATTGGAACTTTCGTCGAAGATATGATCATCAACAGCAAGGACAAAGATTATATCGCCGTTTCACCAAGACTTGGAGAGTTGCTCCATAGACTCATTGAGTTTAACAGGGAATATATCTATCGCAGTTCCGAGGCTGAAGGTTACAAAAAACAAGCTGGAAAGACGATTAAATTTTTATTTGACGATTTACTCAATGAGTTGAAGCGTACAAACAGATTTCAATCTTATCCAGATGCTAATGCGAGCAATTCTGTACCTTTGGTTTACGATCTTCTGCGAGAATTTGTTAGCATCGATATGAAAGACGTTTACAAACCTGAGGATCCGGATGAGTTAATTGTTTTAGATTTTGTTGCAGGCATGACCGATAGCTTTGCGATCCGCTCGGTGTCTGATGTGTTCATACCCAAAATGACGGTCTGATTTCATTCTTGTTTTAGCCATTACGACTTCGGAATCGTCGGAATAAATCCGCTGGATAATCGGTGCAGGATTTCACCTGCGTGGTGGACGAGGAGAATCCCTTCGTCCTCCCTGTTTTCGTAGTCGGCTATAGTTATATCATCCGGATTCATATAGTCAAGGTTCACTTTTTTGCACCGCTCGGGGCTGATGGCGGTGGCGAGCACGACATTGGCCCGGGGCTTTTCCACGCCGTCGATGAACGTGCCGATGCCCTTGACGTGGGTGGAATGGGCCATAACGCCCCTGGGAACGCCCGCGAACTGGTCCATTCGTTTGAGGAAGTAGTCGCGGGTGTGATAGCCGATCTGGTCGAGCCATTTGCCGTGCGTGTAGGAGACCTCCGTAATGTGCGGCGCGTAAATAATGAGTGTCCCGCTGTCGGCGAGGACCGGCTCCAGTTTGTACATCACCTTGCCCGCCGTCCAGATGTCGTCGTACATGTCCGGGGCGAGGCCGAGAATCGTATGGTATGTCCTGTCCTTATAGGTGATATGAACCTGGTCGGATAAATCCGCGGCTTTTTCCCAGGCTTCGACCGTGTCGCCGATAAATATCCCTTTGAGTTCGTTCTCCAATGCGACGATAGCGAACAGCGTATGCGGGACTTTGATGAACGACGCGGCTTTTTCAACGACTTTTCGCGTCGGCGTCCATTTATTGCCGTTGACCAAGGGATTTGTGATAACGGCGCCAAGCCAGTGGAAGAAGTGGATAATCTCGTCGCCGGCGATGCCGGGGAAGATATACTTATGCCCGCCGGAGAAGCCGACGACCTCGTGCGGAAAGACGGGGCCTAAAATAAAGAATTCGTCGTACTCGAAGATCAGCTTATTAATGGCAATATCGACTTCTTCCCGGAACAGGCCGTCGCTGATCTGCTCGATTTCGTTGGCAGTGATTGTCCCGATGGACTTGTAGGTTTCCGGCTTGTCCCATTCGTGATTGAAAAACCGCACGGAAGCGTACTTACCTTTTCGTTCGTCCGGCGACATGCTCAGCCGGGCGCAAAATTGCTCTTCGCTCAACGGCTGATGGGTGCCCAGTGCGACCAGGCAATCGACGGCCTTGGCCTTCGGCCCCAAAAATTCGTAGATCATTTTGAAAACATCGCCGATCGGGCCGGACCGTGTATTGTCGGGAATGATGATCAGGATACGCTTACCGGTATAGTTATGCCGGAGAAAGAATTCGGCGATGGCTTCTTTCGACTGTTCATTCTTGACACATTCGTTTCTATTTTGTCGTTCGATTACACTCATGTCCAAACCTTCAAATTGCGACTAACATCTTTTTCGGGACGGCATTATACACTAATATCCCCCATTCTTTTATACTTTTCTTCGTCGTAGCTCGTTCATTTTTCACAAATCGGGACGGGTCGCACAGAATCCCAGCGTTAGTCCGCCATCGACCGTAATGCTGGCGCCGGTAATATAATCGCACCGGTTCGAGCTGAGGAAAACGACCATTTGAGCGATCTCTTCGGTCGTACCGATCCTGGCCGCCGGGACGGACGTTAGGAATTTTTCCTGCCGATCCAGCGGGGTTAATTCCGTCGCAATAGCCCCGGCGACGATGGAATTGACCTGAATATTGTAGGATGCCAGTTCGATGGCCAGGGATTTGGTCAAGGTTTCCAGACCGCCTTTCGCGGCGCTGTAATGCGCGTAATGTCGCCGGGCGTCATACGCATGGACGGAACTGATATTGATGATCTTTCCGCCCCGTTTTGTGTCTCGCATGATTCTACCGGCGTGTTGAGCGCATAAGAAAGGCGCCGTGAGATTAACCGAAAGCACCCGATCCCAATCCTCTTGTTTAAGTTCCAGAATGGGACTGGGATTTTGCGTCGCCGCGTTGTTAACGAGGATGTCCAGGCCGGCGAAAGTCTGTTTTATTTGCGAGAACATATCATCAATCTCATCCGGCTTCGATAATTCGGCGGAGATCATGAGGGAGTCGGGACTCAACTTCTTGACTTTTTCAAAAGACTCGCCGAGCGCATCGGATTCCTTCGAGCCGTGAACAATCACGATGCATCCGTTGCGAGCCAGTTCGAGGGCGATTGTCTTGCCGATCCCCCGGCTGGACCCGGTGACCAGTGCGGTTTTACCTGTGAGTTCCATCTTGATCTCCGAAGAGCCATTGCGTTTATTTCATCTTTTCCTCAAGCTGACTGCTTTCGGTAGTACTATTAATAAGTCTTTCATCGATAATAATATAGCATAATCTGTCATTCCCGCGAAGGCGAGAATCCACTCTGACCGTTACGTTTATGGATCCCTGCCTTCGCAGGGATGACAAAGTAAATCGGTCAGTATGAGATTTATTTCTCCCGTGGTTCGACGAGCAGGCGAATTTCTCCTCCGGCGGGAATCGTAACCGTCAGGCCGGCGTGCAGTTGTTCTCCCATGCGTTTCATGCTCGAACCGGTCGAGAGGTTGTTGATCGTATAATTGGTTTTCGATTCAACGGTGAACCATTCAGGTAAGGTATTCATTCTTGGCCAATCTTTGGGAAAGCCCATGTATTGGCGGTAACGCGGAATATCGAAAATGAGTTTGCCTTCCCAGGGCTTTTCAGCTTTTAGTATAATGGCGAGGGTGTCACCCGATTGTGCGGCGCCGAGCCTGAGATCGTGTCGCCAGGGCCGGGCGATCAGGCCGCGGGTGTGCATGAGTGCGTGCATGATGACGGTCCGAACGCCGTTGGCTTGGAGCTTCATGGTGCCCCAGAGTTCTGCGGTTTCGAGGGGATCGCTGGAACGAGCGACGTTCGTGGCGACTTCGCGGTCTATCCATTCGATGGCCGGCTTTACGGGCAATCGGTTAACGAGATAAATTCCGCCTTCGATGGAGTCGGCGTAGCCGTCAATGGAAGTTCCTTCCCATTTGTAGTCTTTGTATTGGGGTTTTAGGAGGTTCGAGAGGGTTCGCTCGACCTGGTCGCGATAGACGGGTTTGCCCACAGCCATATCGTAACAAAGATAGCCTACATAATTATACCCCCAGCCGTCGCTGAGTTGTCCTTCTTCACGGATTACAGGTTTATCGGCAATCGAGTTGAACATGAGACCGTCGGGATTGAGCCCACGGGCCAAAATTTGATCGAACATATATTGAATGGCTTTTCGATAGTGTTCGGCTTTTTGAGAATTGACCTCGGACTCGATACCGAGCAAAAGACCCAATCCGCCGATGATCTCGCAGCCGTGGTCGCGCAGGCGGGACGGGACGAAATGGCCTTTCGTTAGATAAAAGTCGCCGAGGCGTTCGGCCCAGGTGAGGAATTTCTTTTCGCCCGTCATGGTGTAGAGCCGGATCAGGGCCTGGAGCTGTTCGCCGTTGACTTCGACGTTCGTCGAAGGAATCTTTCCATAGGGGGTATCGATTCGCGCATATTTCCAGAGGTCTTCTTCGATCCCTTTCATTCGCTCGAACCATTCGTCTTGGCCGGTGACCTCGACGATGGCAATCAAACCATCCTTGACGTATTCGGAGGCCTGGAAGACGACTTCATCCCATTTAAGATTTTCCATTTTACGGTTCGTCGTAAAATCGTAGGGAACGGGTATTCGGTCGTAGTGGTTACACAGCTTCATTTCGGCGTGCAGAATGTCACGCACCGGGCCGTCGAGGGCCTCTTGATCGACCACATAAGCGGCCCAGACGAGGAAGGGGTAACAATCCGCAGCGGTGTCGCGATAGTTCCATTTGCCGTCGGCTTTGTAAAGTGTTGTCAACGGGTCGATTTGCTCGAGCGCCTGCTCGTGCAGCCAGCGATGAACTTTACTGAGGGAATAACCGGCGATGTCGGCGGATTTGCCAGCCTGCTCGAAAGCCTGGTCCGTGGCGTCTGCCGCGCTATTGCCGTAGAGAAGTAAAACAATGGATAAGGCGATCATTAAAGTTGTCTTTGTCATAGTCATTTACCTTCCAATGAAAAATAGATAGAAGTGGCATGTTCCATAACGAGATAACGAAGATTGCGCTCGTTCGCGATTCGACGAAATTCGTTAATGTCGGCTGTGTTGATTGCAAACATATCGTAGTGCATCGGAATCGTCAGGCCGGCATTGATATTTAAGGCGAATTGCACGGCCTCCTCGCAGGTAAAATTCCCCTCGAAATCGAGCGTATGTCTCAAACCATCCCGGCCGTTGATCGGTAGAAAAGCAAGGTCGATTTTATGTTGTTTCAGGCGCTCGACCTGTCCGTCGTAGGGGATCGTATCTCCCGCGTGAAATATCGTCATACCGTCAATTTTGATAATATAGCTAAGATAGGGATAACCCTGTTGGGGATCATGGTCGAATTCTTCATGTTTGGCCGGAACCGCATAAATCTGGATGCCATCGAGATGCAATGCGTCGTCGCCTTTCATCGTGTGAATTCGGTCCTCGTCGATTCCGAAGCTCCGCATGGTCTTGTGAGCGCATTCGGGCACGACGAACCGGGCGGCGGATGACTGAGTCGCAATAACTGGGATGCTGTCAGGATCGATGTGGTCGGCGTGGTCGTGCGTACAGAAAACGAAATCGGCGTGCGTGACGTCTTCGGGTTTCATCGGCGCCGGCTTGATTCGCACGTGCTCGTTGGGCTTGCCTTGGGTTATTCTCTCGGCGTACGTGCTCAGATAAGGATCGATATAGATAATCTGTGTAGCCGATTTGAAGACAAATCCTTCCTGGCCGATCCACCAGATTCTAAGGCTGCCCGGCTTAACTCGAGCTTTGTCGATTTCACGAATCAATCTATTCATGATTGGCAATCAAGTATGACTTTAACCGCCCCGGTTTTACTTTTATTACAGGCGGTCTCGAAAGCGCTCACGGCATCGGATAAATTGAACCGATGCGTGATGAGCGGTTCTACTTTCACTTGCCCGGCCGATACCAATTCGATAACGCGAGGGAAGTCGGTGTACATGGCGTTGGAGGATGTTCGTATCGTTCGTTCTCCGCTGAGTAGTAGCGATGGGAATCGAAGTTCATCTTCTTTGGTGGCCATTAGAACCAGCGTTCCGCCTTTTTTGAGAATCTCCAACGATTCGAGAATGCTGGCCGACGTCCCGACCGTGTTAAAGGCCAGATCGACGCCCTCGGAATGCGTTTTTTCCATAACAAGATCACGGAGACACTTCGTGCCGTCTCTAAGATTCAGAGAAAAGTCAACCCCGACTTGCTTGGCTATCGCCACGTTTTCAGAGGCGATATCCGTAATGAACGTCCGAATGGCACCATACACTTTGACGAGCTGTGCAATTAACAGACCAATCGGCCCGGCTCCGAGAATCGCCACCTTATCCAGAGGTTTGGGCCCGCCCACATCGACCGCGTGGATCGCGGCGATCAGCGGGTCGAATAAGGTTGCCTGCTCGTCAGTGACGTTTTCAGGTAATTCGTAAATCTGGCTGGTGAACGCGATGCAGAATTCCGCCATGCCGCCGGGGTAGAAATCCATTTTGCCCCATCCCTGCCCGTGGCCGAGATGCTTCGTATGGTCGCAAAGATTTTCCTGTCCGTTTCGGCAGAAGTTGCATCGACCGCAGGTAATAAAGGTATTGACGCCCACACGCTTTCCGATCAGATGAGCGTCGGATTTATCGAAGACCCCATGGACGATGCCCGTAAACTCGTGGCCGAGGATGATATTCGGCGGATTGTCGATATGCCGGCCGAGGGTCTGCTTGGCCCAGGGATTCTCGCCGTGGAAGTAACGCACGTCGCTTCCGCAAATGCCGCATTTCGAGACTTCGATTAACACCTGCCCGGCTGAAAGCACCGGCCTGGGCACGTCCATCACTTCAATCTGCTCACGAGATTTCAGTACGAGCGCTTTCATATTAAGTCATCCTATCATAAAAACCTCTGCCGTTTGTCATTCCCGCGAAGGCGGTCCCTGGGGGATGCCTTACGGTAGAATCCATTTTTTACGCTCTGGACCCCTGCTTTCGCAGGGGTGACATGTGAGTTTTCTACTTTCCGCAGCAGTTACTAAATAGATCGTTATGTCTGCCAGGGAGGCAATTCCGGCAGATACGAATCGAATTC
>JAFGTG010000059.1 GCA_016934255.1 Sedimentisphaerales bacterium | reverse complement strand
TCCTAAATTCTAAGCACTAAATTCTAAACAATTTCTAATGTTCTAAATTCTAATGATCAAAACGGGTAAGAGACTCATACAAGCAAAACCGCTTTGAATTTTGGTCGTTAATATTTTGATATTGTTTAGGATTTAGAATTTAGTGCTTAGGATTTTCATACATTGCTTTCGACGAAGTCGGACATCGGTCTTCGATAAGTTATCATTCGTGCTCTAAATCTCCGTTACGATTCTGGAATTGTTCCTCTTCCAGCTCATTGATCACGGTATTCAATTCGGACTCCGTGCGAATCCATCCGAAGCGGCTATCGACGAGAAACGTCCGATACCACTGGATCAGATTCTTCGAGAAATCATCATTCTTACAATAAATGCCAAACGAAATTTCTCCAGCGTGCGAGCCGGCTTTCTTCGGAATCTGCGGAAAAGCCAATAGCACCGCGGTCCGGGTTAATAGAAATTCGATATCGGAGACCTGGCTATTGTAAATTCGAATCCGACCCGATTCGATCGCATCGGGATATTTTCTGAAAAGGTGACGTGCGGCGTTGGAAAAGCCGGGTACGCTCAGATTCATCGCCCGGTGTATCCTCACGTCCGGGTAGTCTTCGATGATCTCGTACAAGGCGCTTAAATAATCGTCCACCGGCTGTCGTTCCCCTTCGAACAACATGCACGTCCAAAGCTCGCTATGGCCCGTCGAGTCGAGCTGGTCGCGAAGCATTTGTTTGGCTACGCGATAGGTTTCTTTTCGGCTGGCTAACACCTTCAAACGCCGTTCGGTGAGGCTTTTCGCCCAGGACGGCATACTGTCCGGCAGCGTTTCCGGCGGACAAACCCCCAGCCGGGTTAAAAGCCGGAGAAACTGTTTCTCTTCGGTGCCGTAGAATCGCCTGCCCACGACGCTGCCGACATTGCCGTTACATTCCATGCCGTAGCGTTTGTGATAGCCGAAGGACAGGCAATGCACGTCGTAACCGCTGGCGGTAAGCATCTTTTCCAGCTCGGCGATCATCCAGGTGGCCTGGCGTTCGGGGGCTTTGTCTATCGAAAGGTGTACGTTGGGGCACAGGACGATTGGGCGCTTACCAATAAGGTCTGATAATGCCCCGAATTCCTCCGCCGCTTGCATGAGCTCCTGTTTGTCGTCGTATATCTCCACGCAGACGAATATGACCAGCACATCCTTGAAATCCACCCGAGGCTGCGACGGCGAAATGGTCGCAGGATCAATTCGCGTGGATGGCTCTTTGTCCTCGAAATAACAGGCCGAGCACTGGTAACAATCCAGGATCATATCATTTCCTCTGCCCTTTGCGTCTTGTGCGTGGACATGTCTCCGTTAGTGCGTCTCCGCCGGGTTCCGGCCTTGGCTTTCTTTAGCCGGGAGGTGATGTTGGCATCGACGCGGGACAAAAAAAGGCTTACGTCCGCGGTTACGGCTTTCCTGGCAAATCCGACGCTGTTCAGGATTCGGACGACCTCCGTGGCATCCCAGAAATCCCTGGAGGAACCGATCATTTGGGCCTCCTCGCGCGTCAGTGATTTGAGGAAAACCGGTACGCACCCGTCCCGCAACGATCCGGCGTAATCACTCAGCAATTCTTGAATTGTCCTGTTTGTATCAGCCATCGTTACTCTCTCCTTTTAAAATGCAAAGATCAAAAATCAAAAATAAAAATTGCGGAATCCGCCTTCGGCGGATGACTTCCTTAATTTTGCATTTTGCACTTTGATTTTTGATATCTTTTGCCATATGTCAGTTATCCTGACAGTAATCACTCATCATTTGTTTCAGCTTCAATATCGTTCTAAATTTCAACATTTTCGTGGCCCCGACGGTCGTTTTAAGCTCATTGGCAATGGCCCGGCTGGACATCCCCGCCATCCAAAGCTCGATGGCCCGTCGCTCACGCGATTTGAGCCTTTTGAGGGCCTGATGAAGGGCGTCCTCGAGCTCCTCTTGCGACAAGGACTCCAAAATGCCCAATTCCGGGGCCGTCAGGTTCGTCAGGTCGTTCTGTGATAGATACAAATGTCGATTCATTCTTCTATACACTTCTCGAAGGCGTTTCCGCATATAGTACAGATACACGGTTCGCACCAACTCCTTCTCGCTCGCAACGTTTTGCAAACGCTCCGGATTTTCCCAAATGTCGGCGTAAACATCTTCAAGGACATCCTCGCATTCGACCTCATTGCCTAAATAGCGGTATAAATACCGACTAAACATCTCAAACGTCGCTCGTACAAAAGGTTCCATCGCCCTGCGGCGTCGTTCAGCATCCGGGGCAACGATTCCTTTCAGAGCATTTCGTAGCCGCTTGTTCATGGCTGATCTTTTGCTCCCACCATTTTGTGTCGAGGGCGTCTCGCCCTCGAATCGCGGGCAAGGTGCCCACGACATAAAGGCGTTTGCCCTACATTAAAAAGGCACTAACGTCACAATCAGTAACCAAAATTGTACTCAAAAATAAAAATTCCTTCAATAATCAATCCATTCGACTTCGCCCAGAACATGCTTTTCAATACTGAAAAAGGGGATAAATCACTACTATGAAATACCCGGTAAACTGATAGGAAATGGCGTTATCAACGCTGAAAACTACACATTATAGGACGCGTCAGTGGGAAAACTCAAAATACTAAATCCGAAATCCTAAACAAATCCCAATCTCAAATGATAAAAAAACCCTAAAACCAGTCTGAAGGACTGTCCGTTTTGGACATTAGGACTTTGGTCATTCGTGCTTGTTTCGGATTGAGATATTCGAATTTCGTATTTCCACAGAGCCGTTTCATTTCACGGCTCTGCGGCTTCCCACCACAGCCGGGGATAATCCTGACCTTCAAGAATCCACCAGATATCCTCAATTCCATTGGTCGTCTCGTCCACGAAGTCCCATCCGGCTTCGAGGAACGCCGTAGCTGTCTGCATCTCCGCTGTCGTCTTGCCCATACCGCCGAAACTTGTGGTCTGAGAACAGGTCTGCATATCCCAAAAACAGTGCCTTACAATTCCAATATCAGGGAATGTTCCCCATCCCCCATTATAACCTACCAGCCCACCAACTTGTGAGAATCCAGTCACTTCCCCTTCCACGCTACAGCCCGTGACAGTGCCGCGATTCCATCCAACCATACTACCCACGTAACTTTCGCCGTGTACTACTGCATTCACAAGGTGCAGATTCCTCACAACGGCAACAGTGCCATTTGGATCTGGTATGGGGGCGACGAGAACTCCAAAAACGCCCACATAGGGCAGCCTTTCCAACGCGGATGAATAGTTGGTAATCGTATGACCACCTCCGTCAAAGACCCCAGAGAACGCCGTGATATCATCACCGATAGGCATGATTTCGTTCGAGTCGATTCCACTCATATCAAGATCACGCATAAGGATAAAGTGTTTTCCCCAATCCTCACGGCGATAAGCAATCGACACAAATTCCTCCGGGGTTCTCACTTGATAAGGATCGTTCGGCTCCCCGGAACCCATATAAGATCCGGAAGAATCCGGCGCAAACGGTGCTCCCGCTCTTGTTTCCCATACAAGGCGTGGATAATCCAAGCCCTCATTGATGGTCCAGTAACCGTAGTTGTGCCAACCACGAAAGGTGCTTGCTGATTTCATTTGTAACGTTGAATAGCCTAAACCCCCCGCACTTACATTCGTTCCACTGGCCTGAGCATCCCAGAAGCAAGATTGTACCCATCCACCCCAAGATCGACTGATAAGCCCCCCGACATCGGTTTCTCCAGTCACGACGCTCGATGAATAACAGGAAAATATTTTCCCATAATGGTTGGCTGCCAGTAATCCACCGACACTATCCATACCAGTGACTATGCCTTCAGTATAGCACCAGAACACTTCGCCAAAATTACTTCCGGCAAGTCCACCGCAACAAACATTTGTACCAGTTACTTGGCTCTTGCTATAACATCTCTTAAGGCTGCCCCTTGTATTCCCCACCAATCCACCCACGGACGATCGACCTTGCACATTGCTATGCGACCAGCAAGCTGTCACCTTTGCAGACTCGTTTTCACCAATTAAGCCGCCTATCCTTAAGGTGCCTATGACGTTTCCAATAGCATGGCAATTATCGACCACTCCTGTGCTTTCACCTATCAGGCCGCCGACTTTCCTTTCGCCCGAAACATCACTCTTTGAGGAACAGTCTATAGTTTCACTTGAGAACTCATAGCCCACCAACCCTCCAACTTTTTCATTACCTAAAACGCTTCCTCCTTCAACATGGCAGTTTGTGATTATGCTGGTGGTGACTTTACCCGCTAAGCATCCCACACATGTACCCCCGCCTACTGCTATGTTGGGATCGACCAACCTTACATTTCTCAGTTCGCCCCTCGACACGTATCCGAAAATACCGATGCTGTCACCCTTTTGTGAAATGTACGAGAAATTACAAATACTATAATTGTTCCCATCAAAAACACCTCTGAAAGGTTTTTTGTCTTTGTAATCCCGGTAATAGCCAATAATATTGAACTGTGTGTCAGGATATTGTACAAGATCAATATCATTCATGAGTTTAAAGTGTTTGTCCCAATCGTTTGGTTCTGCTCCGATGGTGTTCATCTGCTCAGCGGTATAAATAAGGTATGGATCGTTGGGATCTCCTGTACCACCGCCATATTTCGCGTGGACATTAAGGCTGGAAAAGCAAACCACAATAAGTAAAGGGATAATCCGCATAATTCGTGTATTTTCCAGAATCGCCATTTTCGGTTCTCCGCCCACCATTATTCCTCAATAGAGTAACTCATGACTTTTCCCATATCTGCTGATATGTAGTGTACCAAAAAGGGTAATCCGCGTCAAGGTTTCTTGACGCGGATTGCTTACGAGAGGGGGCAGAGATCATCCGGTTTCGGATGGCATCAGCCTCGAATATAACCACTAATGCCGGCGCTGGTGGCTACGGCGCAGACGCTTGCTAAGAACATTGCGCCTTTCCACTTTGAGGGATGCTCCGTATGAATCTCCGGACTTCCAGCCAAGACCGGGCTGGATATATGTTTTCCAGACTTTTCCTCTACGGCCTTGATATCCCCGACGCATATCACTTCTTCCGGCCTAACGGGTTGTGCTGCGAATGTCACTTCGTTTATCGCCGGAGTTGGTTCTTCAGCGATTTCCTCTTCGATCTTGATGTCACTTACGAGCATGGTCTCTTCCGGCTCTAAAGGATATTCCTCTATTAGAGCATTGCTCTGTGGTGGAATAGTTTGTGCGTCTTGCTTTTCGACCTCGGATATCTTGATCTTCTCCGCAAGGTTCAGCAAAACGCCCGCCGCTTGGGTGTTGACCAAATCTTCTTTGGCGTGGATCAAAGGATCGACGGCCCGATCCACTTCGCCGATACCGAGCAGTTGGTAACCCAACAGCAATTGCAAGTCCGCATCGTAGCCGTATAATTCGGCCTTCTCCGACAGACGATCGATCTGATCGAGCAATACATCCTCATCGGCGTATAAGCCGCGAGGATAAAAGACACCTTCCTGTTCGGGGCGGACCTTCGCCAGCGCTTCGCGGAGGACCTGGGCCGCGACCGGGTAGTTCTCGACGGCGATCAACGCCTGACTATAGGCGAAGGGTAGAATCTGATCGTCCGGAGCGAGCTCCATCGCCCTGGCGAATTTTGTCGAGGCGGTCTGATAGCTTCCCGCTTCGAAGGCCTTCACGGCTTCCTCGAAGTACACATCGGCCAGCGTCGTTTCGTCAGGGCCCTGTTCCTGAGCGCCGATTTGCTCGAAGATCGCCGGGTCCGCCGCCTGGTCTGAGGCCGCAGTGTAGTAGTTATAGGTATAGTAGTTGTAAATAGGTCCCTGAACTTCGCGAGCGATTGGGTAGTAGCCGTACCAATGGTAGGGATGGCAGCCGTACCAGTAATAGCGTCGATAGTGGCACCAGCTCGGCCAATAGCCGCCCAGGCTGATGAAGAGGTATTTTCGGTGGTAGTACGGGTAGAAATATCGCCATGAGTACCAGGGACCGTAATCGTAGTGGATGACGAACCGGTACCTGGGCCAGATGACACGATACCGCAATACACCGAGGTAATCTCGATACGTGTAGTCGTAGCGATTGTAATGTCTGATATAACTTGGCCGGTCGTGGTACATGATATGAGCCGGTCTGGCCGTGTAGTACCGATGCGGACGGACGGGACCCTGTCGCCCACCGGGGCGATGCTCCGCTCCGGCAGGTCCACCGGGACGTGCCGAACCACCGCCACTTGCGGGAGGACGGGCCGTGACAACGGGCGTCGGGGCTTTTCTGTTTGCTCTTCCTGATCCGACGCCAGACAGACGCGAACCGTTCGATGGCCCCGCGGATGTCACGGAATTCGTCGGTTGGCGTGATCGGTTCGTTTCGATTTCGGATCCCCTCGAAGTGGACGGGCCGATCGCTCCTCCGATTTCTGATCTGTTTCTGGATGCTCGGTCCCTGTTATTCGATCTGAGGTTTGTACTTGCTGCCGGCTGTCCTGCCGTCATACCAAACGCGCCGGAACGCTCGACAGTTGAGGACGTCGATGGTTGTCTCGTGGTGATTTGTCTGCCGATACGAGAACGTAAACTATTTGAGCTTGTTAATTCATTCCGGTTACTGGTAACGCCGGACCGGGTCGAAACCGAATTCGAAGGCTGCCTGGGGGTGATTTGAGTGCCGATCCGGCTTCTTTCGGACTGGCCGTTCACCCGGCTGGACGTTGCCGTATTCGATCGACTGGTTGTAGGATTTCGGGTAATGGACGTGCTCGGTTGATTGGTGGACGGCGGGATTCGGGTTGAGATAGTGTCTCGGCTCGTAGATCGTAACGTGCTCGAAGGTGTAGGGATACGGATCGAGCGCGTGTTGGCCGATGAGGTGGTGCTTCGTGACGATATCGTCTGTCCATTCCTGGCGGAAACGCTTACGCTTCGGGATCTGGTTGAGGACGGACTGCGAACAACGGGCGTACCCAAAGATCGTTGAGTACTAACCGAGCCTCGAAAAAGGCTTGAAGAAGTGGGCGGTTGGGAAACTGTCGTTCGGCTCGGTGTGCTTCGGCCGGAGCTGCGAACCGAGATATTTGGCCTGGTGCTTCGGCTGGAGATGATCGACCGGCTCGGTGTTGAGCTCCGGGTTGGCGTTCTCGGCGCGACGGACTGGCTTGGACTGCGTGTGACGGTGCTACGAGACGATGAACGAGAAGCCGCGGCACTACGACTGTTACTCCTTGAATTACTGCTTTGTCGCGAACTCCTGGCCGCTAAAACCGGCCCGATTAACAACGCGACCAAACAAATAATGGGAAAGACGAGAAAGGATGAACGTTCAATTCCTTTTTTCTGTTTTCTGTCGCCTGTTTTTACCGTAAGGCATTCTTCTAACTGACTTCGTGTAGCCGACATGATAGGCCTCCTTTCTTCACCAGGTTATCCCCAAGGGGCCCCAAACGCCATTTTTTCCGACATTTGAGCGTTTCTATTAACTT
>JAFGTG010000543.1 GCA_016934255.1 Sedimentisphaerales bacterium | reverse complement strand
CACGGATCCCAGTGAATCGGCGATAAAACGGTTTTGAACGACTTGCCTGACAATATCCAGAGCGCCGAGTATCGGGATACCGCTGGCTAAGAGGATGCCCAGCGTCCTTGAAAGCCGCGTTATTTCCAACTTCAGAAAGAGTTTACCGAACAGAGGCAATCTCAATTTTGAGCGGTCGATCCAGTATCTTCCTTTTGGGATTCGATAGGCGGCTCCGATACCCAGGAACAATGCGAAAATCAGGATAACAAGAAACACCCAATACGTCCTCATAAAAGCACTTATTGAGATAAGCAACTTTGTGGGCCAGGGAAGAGGCCGGTTCATTTCAACAAATATCATCGTAATATCGGGTACGACGACGGCCATCAGGAATACGACGACCGCCACGGCGACCACAATCATCATGAGCGGATAAGCAACGGCCGCCTTGATTTTCGCCATAAGATGCACGCGTTTTTCCAAAATCTCTGCAAGGCGCACCAGAATTTCCTCCAGTGTGCCACTCGTCTCCCCCGCCGCGACCATACTGACGAAAAGACCTGAAAAAATATCGGGATGCTTTCCAAGCGCGCCGGACAATGTCTTTCCGGAATTTACATCATCCCCCACCTGCTCCATAATGTCTGCGAGAGGATTGTCCTTAGCCTGAGTTTCCCGCAATTGCTCGACCAACGCTGTTAAGGCCGGCACAAGGGGCATCCCGGCTCGAAGCAACGTCGCCAGGTGACGTGAGACCCGACAAATATCCGCGGTACGGATTCTTTTGAAAACGTCTCTTTCATACGCTTTCGGTTGCGTACCCGAGCGAGCGGCACGATCTATCGTCTGATGCGTACGTGCAGAACTCTCGCTACCCAGAAAGTTGTCTTCAGCTATCGACATGTCCGTTTTTTCTCACGTTCGTTTGTACATAGTCTTGTGTAACCCTGTAAACTTCTTCCAGAGTCGTTTCGCCGGCCAGGGCCTTGCGAAGACCATCGGCTCGCAGAGTGCTCATGCCCTTCCGGATGGCCGTTTCTTTAATGATGTGTGAGCCGCACCGTTGACTTACGAGTTCCTTGATATCCTCATCAATAACCAACAATTCGGAGATTCCGGTTCTTCCCAGATACCCCGTGTCAAGGCAGTTTTTACAGCCGGTCCCTTTATAGAGTTGTCCGTTATTGATGAACGCCCTTTCTTTCTCTTGCAATTGTAATGCGGTTTGCTCATCCAGTATATAGGGCGTCTTGCACTCCGGACAAATCACGCGCAGCAGACGCTGGGCCATCACCGCAACGACCGAGGAGGAAATCAGATACGGTTCAATCCCCATATCAATTAACCGTGTGATTGCAGAGGCAGAATCATTGGTATGCAGAGTGCTCAAAACCAAATGCCCCGTCAGAGAAGCCTGGATCGCAATCTCGGCGGTTTCGACATCTCGAATCTCCCCGATCATAATGATATCAGGGTCTTGTCTGAGAATGTGCCGGAGACAGTTGGCAAACGTCAGATTGATTTTCGGTTTTATCTGCATCTGCCCGACACCTGAGAGTTGATATTCTATCGGGTCTTCAACGGTAAGAATGTTTCTTTCTTCACAGTTAAGCTCGCTCATCGCGGCGTACAAAGTGGTGGTCTTACCGCTTCCCGTCGGTCCCGTGAGTAAAATGATACCATGCGCCAATTGAATCAGGTTTCTGAATCGATCAAGAACGTTCGGGGAAAAACCTATCTCGTTTAAACTCAATTCACCGCTCCCCTTATCCAGAAGTCTCAGGACGACACGTTCCCCGCCTGAAGTTGGGATAATGGAAACGCGAATATCCATCAGATTCTCACCGATCTTAATCCGACTCTGGCCGTCCTGGGGCAACCTTCGCTCCGCGATATTCAGATTGGCCATAATCTTCAAACGTGATACGAGAGCCGCAACCTGGTTTTTAGGTAAATTGAGCACATCGTGCAGCACACCATCAACCCGAAACCGTATTCGTACCTGCTCTTCGTAGGGTTCGATGTGAATATCGCTGGCCCGGCTGTTCACCGCCTGAAAAAAGATATTATTGACCAATTTTATAACGGGCGCTTTATTGGCAATACTCAGCAGGTCCTCAGCGTGAATTCCACCGTCAACGCCATCTTCACCATTGGGATCTTCCGGCGAAAATTGCATGTCGGGATTTTCACGATTGCGGTTACCTGCACTCTGATAGTAACAACGAATGATTGCTTGCTCAATTTCAGAAGCGGGACAGATAATCCGCGGGCAAAGCCGGCCCAGGACGGTCATAATAGCATCATAGGCTTCAACATTGAGCGGATCCGACAAGGCGATAGCCACATCACCCGTTTCCAAGGTAATCGGAATAGCGCATTGTTTCTTAAGAAACTCAAGCGGTAATTTCCTGACAAGCTGCGGATTTAACTGCTCCGGTGATATCCGCTCGATATGCTGGGTTGTCGGTTGTGCGTCTGATCCTGTACTCATCTTTCGACCTGCTCGCGATTATTGAACATCCTTAGGGAAGGACATTGTTCTTCTTCAATTCCGCCATCACGGGTGATAATTCCTGCACTTTCCTCTCTGCCATTTGCTTCGAGGGCAGGACATTGTTTTTCTCCAGTTCCTTCATCACCGGCGATAATTCCTGCTTTTTCTTCTCCGTGATCTGATCCAATTCTTCCTGGTCGCTCAAAACGTGCGGCGTAATGAAAATGAGCAGATTCGTCTTTTGCAGCCGATCTCTCTTGTATCGAAATAAATTTCCGACCACCGGAATATCGCCGATCAAGGGGACTTTCTTCTCGATCGTCGTCTTATCATCTCGTATAAGACCACCAATGACGACGGTTGAGCCGCTATTCATCGATACGATCGTCTCAGCCTGACGCTTGGCTGTCGTCGGAGTGTCCGATGAACTGGAGACGTCCTCAATAAGTTTCGAGAATTCGCTCAAAATTTGGAGTCTCACAAAACCGCTCTGACTGATATGCGGCGTTATTTCAAGGCTGATACCGACGTCTTTGTATTCGAAGGTTTTGATGACCGTCGGGGTAATCAAATCCGTCGTCTCTGTAATGCGCGACTGGGTAACGAACGCCCTGTTTTCACCGACGATAATCTTCGCCTTGTTATGGTTGGACGTCGTAATATGCGGCGTCGAAAGGATATTCACTCCCGACTGCTTTTCTAACGCATGGAGAATGGCTCCGATACTTACATCGGAACCATTACTCTTCCAGGCGCCGACGGCCAAACCCTCCAGATCCCCATTAATAAAATCCACCCGGGGTCCGAAATTGGTCGCTCCAAAGCCACGCACGCTGTCTTCCACGGCCTCGTCGAGCGTGGCCCAATCGACGCCAATCTCCTTTAAGCCATCCTCACTCACCTCCATAATCAGCATCTCGACGAGAACCTGCTCCCGTACAATGTCCAGCTTCTCGATAATTTCGGCAATGACTTCAAAATCCTGGGCGGAAGCCGCGATAATCAAGGAATTCGTTCCCCCATGGGCCGTGACCTGAATGTTCTCAGACGTCTCAAACGCGCCCGTAATTCTCAAATTAGCAAGAGCTTGCGTGAGCGAATCAGAAACTTCATTGGCGTCTGCGTTCTCAAGGTACACGACATGAACGTTGTTGGTTCCTCGAGGTCGTTGGGTATCAAGCTGTTCTATGAGTTCTTCAATCATCACCATCTGTCGAACATCCGCGACGACAATAAGAGAATTTGTCCGTTCATCGGGAAGAATTTTCACAGTTCCATCCATCGCCGGTGTGGAGCGATGGCTCCCGGACGAT
>JAFGTG010000542.1 GCA_016934255.1 Sedimentisphaerales bacterium | reverse complement strand
GGGTTGTTAGCAAGCAGAACGTGACGTCCGTCGTCGTGCAAACTCAAACGAAAACGCAGTACTTCTGGGCCGTCGATACGTATATTGGCAGTGACAATGATCCGATTTTCGGGCCCATCTTCAGTTTTGTAGCGGACAATGCACCTCCTTCGGTCAACGCCGGCCCGGATATCAGCACGTTTCTGCAGGAGGGCACACGCACCGGCCCCATCAGCGGAACCGTCACGGACGATGGCGCCATTCAACCTTACACCGTGCTGTGGTCGGTGGTCGAGCAGCCCAGTGACGCCGATCCGACCCTCCCGGATGCTGTGATTGCCGATCCTACAGCCGAGCAGACCACGGTGACCGTGTTTGCTGAGGGTGTCTATGTCTTACAGTTGGAGGCCAACGATGGTGAATATACCAGTTCCGATACCATGACGATTAATGTGCATCCGGACGATTGGACGAAATAGGGCAGAGGAACTGTGAATCCGTAGTGGTCGATCATCTTCTCATTGAGTCATGGCTTCTGCCGGAAGAGTCGTCTCTGGTTAATCTAATCGTTCTGTTCGTTACACACCCCGCGCGACTGTCTTGGGACCTCTCCGGCGATTCTTAGGCTGTTTTCCCTTGATCTGTCTTGGTTTGGGGTGTATAATTACCCCATGCTAAATAAATCAAATCTCCTATCACTGAATCACAGGATTTTCATCTCAATCGTCATCTTCTTGACATGTGGAGTCTGTCTGTTTATCTCATTAGATCTGCTCCCGGCCCGACCAGCGGACATACCGAGTGCGAATGAGCCTGGATATGATCAGCCTCTGAGTCCCCTGGCTGAACATGAGAGCACGTGCCGAGTCATATTGAAGCGCCTTATGCGTGAACACTACCGGAAGGTATCCGTTGAGGATAACCTATCGAGTGAGATCTTCGAGAGCTACCTGTCTGAGATTGATCCTACGCGGAGCTATTTTCTCGCCAGCGACATTAACGAGTTCGAACCGTACCGTTGCCGTCTTGATGACCTGTTGGTTGTCGGTGACCTGGAGCCGGCCTTCATTATTTTCAATCGTTATATACAGCGTGCCAATGAACGCCTCCAATTTCGATTGGGCCGTCTTGACAGGGAACTCAACGATATATCCTTTGATGTGAACGAGTCCATGAATAGTGACCGCGAGGAGGCGCCCTGGCCGGCTGACATCGCCGAACTCAATGAAATATCCCGCAAGACCTTTAAGAACAGCATTCTGAATCTGAAGCTGGCCGGCAAAACACTCGATGAAATCACTGAGGTTCTGGAAAAACGCTATCAGAATCAATTGGCCCGTCTTCGGCAGACCAGGAGTGAGGATGTGTTTGAGCTTTATATGAATGCCCTGGCCAGGCAGTTTGATCCGCATACGTCCTATTTTTCGCCGCGTGCGGCAGAGAATTTCGATATTTCCATGAGCCAGTCCCTGGAGGGGATTGGCGTGCTGCTCAGGACTGAAAATGAATATACCGTGGTCGTACAATTAGTCCCGGGCGGTCCGGCTGAAAAATCCAAACAGCTAAAAGTATCCGACCGCATCGTGGGCGTCGGTCAGGGACCGGACGGAGAAATGGTGAATATCGTGGGCTGGCGCATCGACGATTTAGTGGAACTCATCCGGGGGCCTAAAAACACGATGGTGCGCCTGGAAATTATCCCCAACGATGCCGTTGACGACCAAACAAAAATGATCTCCCTGGAACGCAGTGCCGTCCAATTGGAAGAACAGACGGCCAAAATGGAGCTCATCGATATCGAGCATCAGGGACGATCCTCCCAAATCGCCGTGATTGAGCTGCCCACTTTCTATCTGGATTTTAATGCCCTGAATTCTGGCGATCGGAACTACCGAAGCTCGACCCGGGACGTCAAACGTCTCTTGCGAGAACTCTCCCAAACGAACGTTGAGGGCTTAGTGATTGATCTTCGCAATAATAGCGGGGGATTGTTGCAGGAGGCCATTGAGCTGACCGGGCTTTTTATTGAACGGGGTCCTATTGTCCAGGTGCGTGAAGCCAACGGCAAGATGAGTATCCTAAGAGATCCGGATTATGGTATTTATTACCGGGGCCCCCTGGCCGTTCTGACGAATCGTCTGAGTGCCTCGGCGTCTGAAATATGTGCCGCCGCCATTCAGGACTACGGACGCGGTATGATCATAGGCCAACCCACTTTCGGCAAAGGCACGGTTCAATCCCTGCTGAAGCTGAATCACGGAGAATTGAAAGCAACCATCGCCAAGTTTTACCGCATCAGCGGAGAGAGCACGCAGTACAGGGGCACTCGTCCCGACTTCACCTATCCCGACCTGCACGACAAAGAAGAAATCGGGGAGAGCGCATTGCCCAACGCACTGCCCTGGGACACGATATCCGGGACAGCCTATGAGCCATTCAATGATCTGTCGCCCCTTCTGGGCGCCCTGCGTGAACGTCACGAGCGCCGCTTGCAGGATGATCCGGATGTTAAATACCTGCTGGCCTTGAGAAAGCATCTGGATGAAGTCCGATCGGAGACGGTGATTTCTCTCAATGAGACCGTGCGGCGCCGGGAGCGCGACGAGACCAGGCAACGGCGCCTGGACCTGGAAAACCGTCGCCGGCGCGATAAGCACCAGGAACCGATCACAGAGCTGTCTGAGCTCGAATCCGACGCCGCGAGCGACGATGCCCACGACAATGAGGATGAACAATCCCAGGAGGATCCCATGCTGATCGAAGCCGCCCGTATTTTGCTCGATTATGTTGAATTGTCAGCGTCAAAGATTACCCGGCCATGATCAACTTATCTGTGCACCCCGTAACGAATGAGGGGACGAATGAGGGGCGAGTCTTAAGATTTCAATATTGACTCATCGAAATGTGTAAAATGTGTCCGCCTTTAGTGGATTGCTGAAACCGTATGGTGGGCCTCCCTGGGGGACGCCGGCCGTAAGGCATGCCCAAGGTATTACGGTATCGGCCCACCGCTCAGCTTGACGCTCGCATCGCGTCCTGCGCTTCGAGGGGTAATTCAACGAGTATGAAATAGGACGACGGATATAAGTAATCCTCGCCGGACTCATCGACGACTCGGTCATAGCCATCCTTCTCTGCATCTTCATCCGGAACCACGACGTAGATTTTCCGTTTCTCAAGATCTTCGCTATCCTTGTTCTCGACACACAAAGCAAATCGACTATTAGGCTGTAGCTCTTTCATGTCTCAATCCAGGAATTTTTTGGTCTTCATTTGTACCTCAAGAGGAGAATACATTCAATTTCTTATTTATGGAATAACCGACGATTTCATAAAGGATAGCGGTCACAAAGTCGTCTCACTCCCGCCCAAACGTGTCACCAAAGCGACAGGAAGCTAAGTAGCTCTTCCTGAATGTGCGGATTGAAAAGAGGGAAATGAGTAAGACGCTCCCAGAGTTTCCCATCCCAGATTTCAACGGATTTCCAATTTTCCTCAGTTTTTCTTGCCCATCGTGCTTCAATGGTTTACACTTATCGATAATGGTCTTTGACGTGAAGGCATGGACCGGTTTGTGCGGCTCCGTGGTGGCTTTGGGGGCTTTACAGATTGCTGGATGGAAAGTGGCGTCTATTCTACAAAAGCTTCGGCATTGAATTACACTTGCGTATTGTAATCCATGATAAGGAGATGTAACCATGAAACCGAAACCGAATTATCGTCTATCTGTCCTGGCCATTGGAATGAGCGTGGCCCTTACCGGGTCTTTCCTGTCTTCAAGTGCGGGCAGCACGGGGACATTGCCTGCCGTCAAAGCGGTTGACAATCCATGTTTGAAGTTTCTGCCTCGAGACGCCTGGGTGGTCGGAAATGTTGACGTGAAGGTGCTCATTGACTTCATGATGCAAGGCTCTGAACAAAATCCGGCGATGGAAATGGTCGTTGTTCAGTATGCCGAGATGTTCAAGGGTTTCACGGGCATTGATTTTCGAACGGAAGTTCGCTATCTGACCTTCTGTCTGGCCGGTGATGTGAAGTCAGAACCGCAAGGACTGATGGTCGTCAAGGGTTCATTCAATGGCGCCGTCTCGGAAATGCGTCTGTCGCTCGGGATCGGAGCGGGCCTTCAAAAAACGACGTACAGGGAAAAGACGTTGTACGAGAATCCAGACATGGGATACGGTTTTCCTGAGCTCTCTACGTTGATCGTTGGCACTCCATCCCTCCTGCGAAAGGCAATTGACGTGCTCGCGACGCAGGATCAACCCATGTCTCCGACTTTGAGAAAGACACTGACAAAGACCAATGGGGCGTCTATCGTTTGGGCGGCCGTAAAGCCGGAAGTCATTCTGGAGACGGACGAGATTGCGTCGGAGCGGCAGCGGTATCCTGAGCTCTTTTCACAAGTATCCCAATTGGAATGTGCGTCTTTCTTCTCGGAACCGGCTGCAGATGGTCTGCTGGTGACTGCATTAGGTTGTGTGAAGGACCCACAAAGCGCCAGCGACCTCTATGCGTTTCTCACAGACAGCAAGCGCAATACTCTCGATGTCGATGGGGCTAACGTATTTCTGGGTTCGTTCCTGGTTCTTTCAGATGTGACTCTGGACGGACAATTTGTCCGATGGGATGTCCGGTTGACTGAGCAGGCTCTGAAGAAGCTGTGGGAGACCAAGTTTGTTCGCAAGCTCCGCACAACCGTCAAATGAGAATTTTGAATTTTTAATTTTAATAATTTTAATAGGGACGCACCCTATTTTCTAAATATGTCACCCTGTCATTAATAGGGTGCGTCCCTATTTGATTCTATTTGATTCTGTCAATAATAGGGTGCGTTCCTATTTGATTCACGACTCGACATTTTCACGATCGGTCGGAGCGAGTAAGTGCTGATCGATTTCTTGGCGGAGAAAAGGAACGAGAGTAGTCAAGGATTCCGGCCATTTATTTTTAGGTAGATGTTCCAAGCGATCCATTTGCGTTTTTTTGATTTATATTGTATATTGTTATTAGAAGAAGTATTCATCGTGTTCTTGTCAGCGAGAGGAAGTTGAATCAACTGTCTTGTAGAAGTATCCGATCTAATTACTGGAATTTCCCCTTTGGCTTTGGAGGAGGTCGCTCTTTCTCAGCGGATAATCAAAATGGATGAAACCGTAATGGACAGTCTTGCTCGCGAACAGGTTACCGTAAAGCGCGCTAAACAACGAAAAAGGCGTTGGATTTTAGCCTCCAAGTGTGCGCTTTTACTCTGCCTTTCTATCGTGTTGGCAGTCAAGTGTGAGTTTATTGACTTGAATAGTGTCAAGGCGGGAGTACTGCGCCGAGTCATTAGGATATATCCGGATAAAAAGGGCGCGTATGCTTTCCTCAGCAACCATTACAGTTCCTGCGGCAAGTCGGAGGCAGTGATAGAAACCTGTGTGAAACTTGTTGCAACGAAACCAAGTGATCCTTCCGCACACGTCCTGCTCGGTAAAGCTTACCATGAGGGAAATCAGTTCCAAAAAGCAATAGAAAGCTACAATGAGGCCATAAGATTAGATCCGGATTCTTTTGATGCCCGTTTGGGTCTCGGTGAAACTTACATCGGGATGCAACGTCATGCTGATGCTATAAAATTATTGAAACAAGCCATAGAAATAAATCCTCGCTCTGCCTATGCCCATCTATCTCTGGGCCTTGCTCTTTCGAACTCGGGTCAATACGAAGAGGCAATGGCGGCTTTCAGGCAAGCCAAAGAACTTGACCCGGATGTCGCGGAAGTCCAGATGCTGACCGGCAAAACGTATCTCAAGGCAAATTTACACGAACAAGCCATCGTGTGTTTCAAAGACGCTGTCGCAATAGACCAAAGTAACGCGCCAGCGTATTTCTGCCTTGGCAAGGCTTATCTTCAAATCGGCGACAGCGCTTTGGCTTTGGAGCAGCAAAGGAAATTGGAAACATTGGACCCACAATTGGCTCAGGACCTCTCTGAGCTTATTATGAATAAGAAACAACCCGAATTGCCTTTTGTTAGCCGATGATCAGATGCACTCTATGCTCATAACTTTAATAGGGACGCACCCTATTTTCTAAATATGTCACCCTGTCATAAATATGGTGCGTCCCTATTTTACTATTTACCGAAAGGAACGTTTAAGAGGGCTTTTGGAAAAAAAACATTTCTTTTCCTTGCCCTCTGTCGCCCATGGGCAAGGGAAAGAAATGTGTTAACGGGCGATGGGGACCAACAGCGGGCGAGAGTCTACAAAGACCATGCCACCAAGCAGTGCGACTGGCGTGGCCTTTGTTGCTCAGATCCGCTGTGGCACGACGGGAACAACATGAACGTTCGGGTCATTGTCCGCATTCCCTAAGGGACACCTAACGGCGGGGCAACATAGTTGCCCATCCTACGTTTTGGTGGGGCAAGCCACCACCCACCAGATGGCTGCGTCAATCTGCGGTTCAACACGATATTTCATTTGACATATGGGAAATAGTTGGTATAATACCAAACTAAATGATTATTGAATATTGATTATTGATTAATAATAAGGAACACAGAAAACAGTGGCGTAAGCCATCCCATCGTTAGGTGTCCCTTAGGGACTTACGGGAGAGACAGAATTCAGACAACAGACGGAAGACCTTTTCATTGACTATGCCTGTGGCATAAATTGACGAATTACAATTGACTATTGATTGCGTATGAAACAATCCAGTTCATCCCGTCAGGTCCTTTTAAAAAACAAACCCAATGCCGGCCTCCGGCCGGAAATCCGAAATTCTAAACTCGAAGTTCTAAACAAAGCCAATTCTTTATCTGAAACAAATTCGGGCCCCATTCGGCTACGCTCAGGGCATGCTTTATTGCTTGGTGGCTAAAAATGACCCAAAACCTTACAAAAATTCACAAAATTTCACAAAAAGCTTCAATAATAGGTCACAATCCATGTCAAAAAATCGAAAAAACAGCATTTATTTACGTTCTTCGGCAATTCATTTTACAAAACAAAGCTAATTGAATTCGTATTGCGTAATGCGTATTGCGAAAACGAATTTGCAAAACAAAGCCAATCTACCCCCAACGGATGAGATGGCTTGGGCCGTATATGATTGACTTCGAGTCTTTGTGTCTTCGTGGCTAATTTAGCCAACTTGCTCTTTCACAATGTTACTCGTCGTCGGTGAGGGTCATATCGCCGGGACCGAGGGTTTCGTACCAGGTGTACTTCATGATTGCGGACGTGACGGCTAAGACGGCCAGCGAAATCCACAACAACGGCTTGTTCCGGATGACGATGCCAATCGGGACGACCATGAGCATGAGTTGCCAGACGATGCCGATGGCGACGTTGAGGGCGTCGCGGGTGAAGTTCGTATTTGCTCGAAGATTGGGGCTTTTCTGGAGAAGCTTCTGGTAAACCGGTCGCCAGTAGCCCCAGGGGCGGACGGTGCGGTAGAAGCTTTCGAGGACGTCATCGCTTTCGGGCTTCGTGAGGAGGCATACGATGATCGAGGCGAGCGTGCTGACGAAGAGGCTGAAGGGCAGGACGTACATTTTGTTCATGTCGGGCCAGATCAGCAGGGGGGCGAGGGAGGCGATGATCCCGCCGATCATACCGGCGAAGTAGCCGTAGCCGTTGAAACGCCACCAGTGCCACTTGAGGATATTCGGGGCGACGTAGCCGCCGTAGAGGCCGAACGTGATCCACGTGGTGATGTCGTGGATGGATTCGATTTTGAAAACGCCGATGAGTATAGCGAGGAGGACGAGAAAAATGGAAGAGAAATAGCCGAAATAGACATAACGCTTGGCGGGCGCGTCCGGCTTGATGTAGCGTTTGTAGATGTCGTTGACGATGTAAGCCGCCCCGGCGTTCACCGTCGAATCGAACGTGCTCATAAACGCGGCCAGCAGCCCGGCCAGCAATACGCCCACCAGACCGACCGGGACGAAATCCCGGATGACCATCGGCAGAATCTTCTCGAAATCGAACGATTCACCCGCGGCGAGCATCTCGTTGACCTGGGGGCTGAAATAGACCAGTCCCAGGATCGCGATGCCGGTGATCATCAGGAACCGCGGGATCAGTTGCACGATGGACATCCACCAGTTCTCCAGGGCGGCCTCGCGCGGATTGCGCGTCGAGAGGACGTGCTGCATCCCGTAGCCCGGCGTCGGCCCGGCCATGCTCACGAGCAGGCCCTTGAGGAGCATCATCATGATGATAACGCCGAAGAGGGAGTAGCCGTCATTGGCGATCTTGTCGTTGAGCTGGGCGATCAGATTGCTCCAGTCCAAGTCGAGCCTGGCGCTGAGACGGAGTTGGTTCCAGCCTTCGGGTACGACTTTGGCGAGGGCGTCGGGGGTGACTTTGTCGATGGCTACCGCCGCGATGCACACCGAGGCGACCGTTAGCAGGGCGAATTGAATTAAGTCGGTTAGCACGACGCTATACCAGCCGCCCAGGAGTAGATACACGGTAGTGACGGCGAGGATAAGGATGGCGTAAACGTCGGCGGAGGATAGCGGGCCGAGGGCGAGATCCCACGGAAAAAAGACTTCCGCGAATTTTCCGATCCCGATGAAGGCGTATCCGAGGAAGCCGACCGTCGCAACCAGGGCGTAGAGGACGACGCTGATGTGCGAGAGGTTGCCGCCGGTGCCGGTGCCGAAACGGGTCTTCATCCACTCGGCGCCGGTCAGGACGTTGGATCGCCTGATCCAGGGGCCGAGATAGACCTGGCGAAAGACACGGTCGAAGAGCGGCCATATCCACGGGATGAACGCGGCTTTGACACCGTAGGTGAAGAGCATGGCGACGAACCACATTGTGCCCGTGATGTCGAAACCGCTGGCGCCATGCGAGGTGCCGATGACGTACCAGGGCAGAGACCGTCCGCCGAGAAAGTAGGCGCTAAGGTCTTTCGAGGCCCGTTTGGAGAGGAACCATCCGAGCGCAATGACGGTGAAGAGATAACCGGCGATGATGAGAATATCGACTGTGTGAAGTTGTAGCTTCATCGAGAGTCCTTTCATTTAAGCCGGGCACGAGAGCAGGTAGGCCAGAAGCTCGTCGAGCGGACACGTCGCGACGCCCACATACTTATCTGCCGCGCCGTAATAGACGAAGAGTGTTCCATCGATGACGACCTTGCCGCATGGGAAGACGCAGCCTTTATAGTAGCCGTCGATTTCGTAATCCTCTTCCGGCTGCATAATCCAATCGGTCGTGCGATGTAATACCTTCGTCGGATCGGCGAGGTCCATCAGCAACGCTCCGATACGATAATACTTGTCGGAACCGACGGCGTGATAGAGCGTGAGCCAGCCATGTTGTGTTTTGATGGGCGGGGTGTTGACGCCCATTTTGCCTGCTTCCCAATCGTACTTTTGTTTGATGAGCAAACTCGATTCGCGGAATCCGAGCAGATCATTTGCGGACGATATCCAAGCGGAAGCCTGCTCAACGCCGTACTCGGGACCGACCCATTCGAGCGGGCGGTGGATCATCCAGTATTGGCCGTTGATTTTCTCCGGGAAGAGAATCACGTCACGGTCGTCGAGCAGGGGATCGGTGATTCGCCCGGCGCGGATGAAGGTCTTGAAATCCTTCGTAAGCAGAAGGCCGGTGCTCGTGGCGTTGTTGCGAATAACGCGAGGGAAATCCGGCGGACAGACGGGATGTTGGTATTGCTGCTCTTTAGGTATCCAGAACTGGCCGAACGGGAAGAATCGACAAGCATAGGTGATGTAGAACCACTCGCCGATTTTTACCATTCGCGGGTCCTGAATCGTGCTGGCGTCGAAACCATCCACGCTGGGACTAATCACCGGCTCGTCGCTGGTTCGTTCGAAATGAAAGCCGTCGTTGCTTACGGCCAGACCGAAGTAACATTTGTATTCCGGGTCCGCCTCGGCGGCTCGATACAAAAGGAATACCTGCTTTTTATCTTCGTCGTACCAGGCGGTCGGATTGAAGACGGCCAAGTTCTCCCACGCGTTGGTCGGATGCGGAGAGAGAATTGGATTGCCTTCGTAACGTTTCAGTTTCACTCAATCTACTCCAACAGGAACGATGCTTACTTTGGCAATTTTATATTCCGTTTTTTTGCCGTCACCAATTGCACAGGTCCCAGCAAGCCGGATTCGAGGAGCGGCGTCTCCTTCCAGGGCTTCTCCCAGGTGAGTGACCTGGTCATATTCGTCCGGCAGTACCTCTGGTCTTCAGGTGAGTTGGCGTCGCCGACGAGGCGGTTCGACCAGGTGTTCGCGACTTCGACGACGAGCTTGTTCTTACCGGCTTTAGCCGCGTTGGTGATCTCGATGCGGAAGGGCGGTTTCCAGAGGATGCCGAGATGCTTGCCGTTTAGAGACACGTCGGCGACGAATCGAACGCGACCGAGATCGAGATAAACCGCTTTATTCCGCAACTGTCTGGCTGAAAGCTCGAACTCTTTATGGTACGTCGCAATGCCCGAAAAGTATTTAACACCTTCATCCGCATCTTCCGTCCATGAGATGAGTTCGGGGAACGTCTTTACCGCCGGGGCGCCCCAGCCTTCCGGGAATCGAACGTCCCAGGGGCCTTTAATTTCAACGGTTGGCGGGATAATGTTCACCCTGGCTTTCTTCTGGTTTCCACGAGCCGTTTTTAAGACGTAGGATCCGGTTCGGAAGACGCGCAATTCCAAATCGCCTGAATCACCGGGAAGGATTTCAATGTCCGAATTCGGTATGATTGGACTGTTATCCCGCGTGACGGAGACAAGATGGTTTCCGGGAGCGTCTTTACGAAATACGACAAAAACCGACCCGGCGGGGGCCAGTCGCAAGGGGACGTGTGTGCCGCCTTCTCCAGAGCGATAGACACCGAGTGGACGCATCGTGCCACTCGTCGGATCCCACAGTTCCGGGATCTTATCAACGACACGGAAAGTACACTCGACGTCTTGCCATTGCATATTCTTGTTACTGACGAAATAAACATCGGCTTCCGACGTTTTACGATGGATGAAGTCCAAATCGGCTTCCTCGCCGTTGACGCTGATAAATCCAAAGTCCGGTCCTATGTCCCGGCCCTGCAGAATCTCGCGAAGGCTACGGCCCCAGATGATGGTCCCTTTTCCGTATTGATGCTCTTTGACGGTTTGGCCGTCGCACGGTCCCCAGAGTGCGTCGGCAAGCTCCTTGACTTTGTCGTCTCGTAGGGGATAACCTGTCAGACCGTTGGCCTTTGTCGGCTTACGACCAACTACCGTCGCGCCATTCTCTACGAGCTTTTCGACTTTTCTCAGGACCTCCAGGTCCATATCCTCTCGATCGGGAAGAACCAATACTTCATAGCTCATCCCATCCGGTAGAACGAGTCTGCCGTTCTGGACGCTCATGCGCGTCAGGATGCCCTCGGCGTTGGTGACATCATAATCATAGCCGTACCCTAAAGACGGATCGACATGTTTGGGCGGTACGAAGTTGAAACCCTGGTCGCCGTAATAATAGCAGACGTCGGCGACGAACAATCCCTCTTGCAGCAGGTAACTACATCGTGACAAATAGTCGATAAACGCTCCGGCTTTCGGCCACCAGGCCAGAGAGGGATTAATATGCGTCCCGGCGTGATACACCCAGCCCGGCAAACCCGCGTCCGGCGGATTGTGAGCGGACGTATGGAAGCTGAAATGGTTCGTACCGCCACACATCGCGCGATCGGCGATCGGCTTGAGATCAAACGGTCCATCCTGCCAGTGCCGCCAGCTTGTAAAGGCTTCCATATCCACGACCTTCTTACCGTAGATATGCGCCGCGCATGCCGTTTCCTTGACGACCCAGACGTTATGCTCTTTCCAGAATTCGCCGCGCGGGATATCCAGCGCGCCGAGCGCCTTCAGGGCATCAACGGGGACCTGATGCAAAGGCGGTCCGGGGCCGCCCGCCTCGGCGCAAAGCAACAGGCCATGTTCGTTAGATATCTCTCTGGCCGGTTTGTAGAACGCATCGACTAAGAGATCACCGAGTGTTTTTCGGAAGTCGTAACGGAATCGCTCGGTGGTCTCATGGTCGCAAACCACCGAACCCAACAAGACCGGCAGATACGGCGTCATGTCGTAGCCCCGGCGTTGCTCGAACTGTTGTAACAAGTCCGGCGTCCACGTCGAGCCGCTTAGCTCGTAGCTGCACACGTACGTATGCTTCAACGCCGTCTCTTTTAGATTTCCGAGTTCTTTCTCCAGGAGATCAATCATATAATTGAAGTGCATCCGGGTGGCTTCGGCATTGAAATGATCCATAGCAAGCCCTTCGGATTTGGGACTGGGCAACACCAGTTTTGCTCCCGTGTTGGCGCAGATGAACCGCATGATCGTCCATTTACCCGGCGGGACATCCCAGGTTAGACGTCCCTCTTTATTCACATGCTCGGTCACATCGACAATGGAGTCGATATCCTCGATCACGGGCCGCGGCGCCCCGGCCGAGCACCAGCTTCCCTCTGCACCGGATGTGTTGCCATCGTGAATATTCGCGGCGGTCCACTCCCGATCCAAACCCAGCGCCGAACTATAATGCAACAGGTTGGCCGCCGTTTTGCTGCCGTCCGCGTGGTAGGCTCCGACGACGTTGGTTCCCTGTGTCGAATAAACCTCGAATTCACCCAATTGTATCTTGTCATCTTTTTTGTTGTAGCCGGAGAAAATGATGAGCTTGATATACTTCGCTTGAACCGGTTCGAAGCGGAAGGTTTGCGATTCTGTGTTCGGTTTCAGTGTCTCGCGGAGGATTTCTTTAAAGGCTTCCGGTTCGGTGTTGGTCGTCGATGCCAAGACCATGAAATCCTTCGTGAATAAGTGCATCGAGCCGTATTGCTCTTCGTCGCCGCTCAGTGTATTGGTGAGAACAAGCTTGTCGATGCTGTGAATTCCCGGCGGCGATAGCTCGAACACAAACTCATGGCCAGCCAGGCGTTTGGCCTCAGGTGTGGCCAGGACCGCGACGTTTTTGTAATACAGGGGCAGACCGTCTGGGCCTTTCGGCGTTCGTTTGGAAACATTTGGAAACGGAAGGATTTCGGAGAATTTAAGCGGGCCTTCGACGGTTTGTGCGTGGTGGAATAATCCCATACTTGCGTATTCAGGTTTGATCCAGGGACCACCACAGTTCCAACTGCTTGACGTCACGAGGCCGACTTCTATACCCAAACGTGCGGCTTCTCTGACGGCAAAGCCTATAGCCTTGAGGGATTCCGGCCCCATGAAGGCCGGTCCGGCCGGGACGATTTTTTGCGGGTCCCGGGCGCCGACGTCAAAGATATAAACCCTTCGGACGCCTTTGGCCTTATATTGTTCGAGTTCATAGGTCATCTGTTGACGATCAGACAGTCCATTGACCCAGACCCAATACACCGCCGGTCGGGCGCAGGAGGGAGGATCACGAAATCCATCGGATAAATCCGCCCGAGATTGATTTTGAATAAAAAGTGTGAAGGTCAAAATTAATGATATCGAAATAAGCCATGATTTGCGTGACATAAAGATTCTCCTACCTGGTATTTCCAATTCGTTCGGGTGGGGCGTGTCCGCCTCTGGCGGATTGCTCATCCACCCTCATTATCCCTTTCAAAGATACTCTGTAACATAATCAAAACTGTAGCCGGGGTCAAAACAAAACCTCACCGACTCTCGTAACGAAATGAGAGATGCCAAATGTATTCATCCTAAGGGCTTGAAAGGAGCATGATTAGGGTGTATTCTGGCGTGAGAATGATGGGCGTTTTGTGTGATGATTGAGGCCGGTTAAGTATAGAGGAGACATTCGTATGAAAAAGAGTCGCCTGTTCATGGTTATCCTGATGGTTTTGACGGTCGAGGCCTTTTCGCAACCGGGGCCGGGTGATGTGTTTCGCGAATACATGTGGTGTAAGGAAAATGGCGACGCCGGCGGATCTCTGCGGGTGGGCGGCCGGGAAGGCTATGAAGGTTCGATTGTGCTCGAACATGATTTCGACCTGAAGCATGCTACGAAAGCGGAAGTCGTCATCGAGAAGATTCTATGTCATGACAGGACAACCGGCCTGGCGATTCAAATCAACGAGAGCGATTGGATTTATATACCCGAACCTCCGACCATTCCGGTCCCACAAAGTGCCTATCAACACCATTTCTATCCGACGGTTCGGATTCCATTAAGTTGTCTCAAGCAGGGAAAAGACAATACGTTTCGCATGAAGGTCGATGAGAAACATCCCTGGAAATGGCCTCAAAATCTGATCTATGGTGTACACTTTCGCATTTATTACGATCCGGAGCAAAAACTACATCCAGCCGGGCGGATTATAAATCCGAAGCCCGATGAAGCCATCGGTCAATCTTTAACGTTAACCGTCGATGCGAATAGCCCAAATGATGAAGTTAAGCAGGTTGATTACATCGGACTCTACGAGGATGTCAATTTCGAAGGGGATGGCATCTATCGCCAATGGCATTACCATTTCTATCACGCCCGAATCATGCATTATATCGGTTCAGCGACGAACGCTCCGTACGAGGTGGCGTGGGATACATCCTGGGTGCCCGACCAGAAACAGTCTATGCAGATCGCCGCACGCATTATAGACAGCACCAACTTGATCTATATGACCGAAGCGGTCGATAATCTTCGTTTCGAACGGCCCGGCTGCTCGGTTGAGCTATGCAAACCTTACGATATTCCACAAAGATGGGTGACGCGAGGCGGCGAAAAAGAAGAACGTTTCGATATAACGGGGAACCTCCGAAAAGCCGTCGCGGCACAACTGGTTTGGGCCAGTTGGTCACCGGGCTATATGAACGGAATCTATATTAACGGCACAAAAGTATTCGACAGCGAAGGCCCGCGTTACCAATATTACGCCCATCGCGTTACCATCGAGGATGTGAGTTGTTTCAAGCCGGGCGTGAACGTTCTCAAGACGGGAAAAACGCCTAAAATCAACGGCAAAACGGTACATGGCATGGAAGTCAATTGGCCCGGCATTATGGTATTAATTCAATATCGAGATTTACAATAGAATACTCCGCTCCGTCAAACTTGTAGATGGCGGCGATCAACGAACCAAGTATGGAAAGGAATGTGACATGCGTTCGACACTGAAGAATATGATGTGCACAAAGATTCTACTATCTTTGGCCTTTGCGCTTCCTGTTTTCGCGGAAGTGAAATTCAATCACGTTGTCTTAGACTCCGAAGGCCCGAAAGATCCCTGGGCGAAGATCATCGGGGACATCGACGGAGATTCTTTCCCCGATGTCATCATCGGCGCTCGCCAGAAACCTCTGGTTTGGTATGCCTATCCGACCTGGTCCAAAGCGGTCATTGCGGAAGGGGGCTATAAAACCGTTGATGGAGAATTGGGGGATATCGACGGCGATGGGGATTTAGACGTGGTCATGGGAGGTTTGGTTTGGTTCGAGAATCCCCGACCTGACGGCGATCCGGCCAAGCCACTCTGGAAAACCCATAAGGTGGCCGATCATCCGACACACGATATCGAGCTTGCCGACCTGGATGGCGATGGGGATATGGACATCATCACCCGCGACCAATCCGAGTTCGGCCATAAGGCGGGGAATCAAATCCATCTATGGCGGCAGGACGCCGGTGACATGTGGACCGAGAAGGTGATTGACTGCCCGCATGGAGAGGCCATTACGATGGGCGATATGGATAAGGATGGCGATCCCGATATCGTTATCGGGGGGATTTGGTTCGAGAATACAAAAGATATTGTCAACGGCGCATGGACGGGACATCGATTTGGCGATTGGCATCCGAACGCGACGGCGCAGGTTGCCGACATCAACGGGGATTCGCGGCCGGATGTGGTCCTGTCTCCGTCCGAATTGAAAAAGCAGTCATATAAGATGTCCTGGTTCGAAGCGCCCGCCGATCCCAAAGATGACCATTGGAAAGAGCATGTCATCGTCGAGCCGATTGAGTGTGTGATTCATGGATTGGTGACGGCTGATATGGATGGCGATGGCATGATCGATGTCGTCTCATCGGAAATGCACCAGGGAGTCGATCCGGATGAGGTGGCTGTTTTCTTCAATCGTGATAACGGATCGTCCTGGGAAAAGCAGGTCGTTTCTACCAAGGGATCCCACTTTATCCGCGTCGCGGATATCGGCAATGACGGCGACATGGACATCGTCGGCGCCAACTGGAGCGGCCCTTATCAGCCGATTGAGATGTGGGAGAACCAATCCGATTCCTCAAAACGTCAGACGAGTCAACGAGTTAACGGAAGGTATTATGTTCCGATCAACGTGAGTGCCGAAGGAGTAACGCGTCAGGACAAACCCATTGAGATTGAACTCAATTTTACGAAGCTGCTTCAAGATGTTGGCGATACGGAGAATTTTAACGAGCGCTCTCTGCAAATCATAGAGATCGACAACGATGGGGACATCATTGATGATTCCGTTCCGTTTCAATTTGATAAGGCGCCCGATTTTGATGCCGGAACGAATGCGAAAGGGACGCTCATTTTTTTAGCCATCGAAGAGACGCCGGCTCATTCGACGCGGATATATCATGTGTATTTTGATTCGACGGATCTCGGCCGTTCGGCGTTTTATTTCGATCCGCTTGTGTCCGTGGCGGAATCGATTGAATATCGAGAGCAGGAGAGTTTTAAGATCGAAACGCAAAATGCCGCCTATTATTACCATAAACAAGGGGCCGGATTTGCGAGCATCATCGACAAAGACGGCAACGACTGGCTCGGCTATCGGCCCGGCGACGGCCCGTCCGGCGAGTATCGCGGCATCCCCAACATGGGCCATCCGGAAGGTTATTGCCATCCGGGTAAAACGGTTTCTAACAGTCAGATCATCAGCCGGGGTCCTATTAAGGCCAGCATCCTTTCGGAATCCAATGACAAGAAAATGCAGTGCGTCTGGGATATTTTTCCGACGTACGCAAGATTGACCGTCCTCAAGATGCGAACACCCTGCTGGTTTCTCTACGAGGGGACGCCCGGCGGAAAACTTGACGAGGATTCGGACTATTGCGTTCGACCCGGTCAGGCGGGCGACCTCAGAACACTCACGAAAATAAGGTGGGATGGCGACCTGTCGGTCGCCAGTGGGCCCGGCGAATGGGTATGTTTCGGTGACGGTCATCGAGCCATCTATCTGGTTCATCATGAGGATGATGAGGCGATTGATTCGTACTGGCCGATGCAAGGAGAAATGACCGTTTTTGGCTTCGGGCGTAAGGGCATCAAAAAATTTATGGAAGAAGTTCCGGCGCATTTTACGATAGGATTCTGTGAAGGTTCCGACTACGCTGATTTTACTCAAACTGTTCGTTCGGCATATCTTCCACTGACTGTTACAGTGAGTCGCCCACAAATGAGATAACATCCAGAATCGAAAAAATATGATACAATATGATTGATAAAAAGTCGGAGCAATGAATGTGAAGGTTCAGTGCGAATTATGCCCGAAGATGTGCTTGATTGAGCCCGGCCAAAGCGGCGAGTGCCGGGTGAGAATCAATATCGACGGCGTCCTTCGCTCCGTCGTGTACGGTTATCCCTGCTCGATCAACATCGACCCGATTGAGAAAAAACCGCTTTACCATTTTTTACCGGGCAGCCCGATTCTTTCCCTCGCCACGGTCGGTTGCAATCTGCACTGTAAGAATTGCCAGAACTGGGAGATCTCCCAGGCGAATCCGGAAGATGGAAACATTACGGCCTATTTTTGTCCGCCGCAGAAGCTCATCGAATTGGCCGAAGAGAAACATTGCCCTTCGTTAGCCTATACTTATACGGAGCCGATCATCTATTATGAGTACACGTACGACAGTTCGAAACTGGCCCGGGAGACCGGGATACGCAACGTCCTTGTGACAGCGGGCTATATTAATGAACAGCCGTGGAGAAAGCTGCTTCAGTATGTGGACGCGGCGAATATCGATCTCAAAGGGATCACGGACGAATTTTACCGAGAGGTTTGTTCGGCGACCTTGAAGCCCGTCCAGAATGCGCTGGTCGTGGCAAAGTCCTGTGGCGTCCATGTCGAAATCACGAACCTGATTATTCCGACGCTCAATGACAAACCCGAGCAAATCCGCGAACTGGCCCGTTGGATCAAACAGAATATGGGCAGCGATACACCGCTGCATTTTTCTGGATTTTATCCGCGCTATAAGATGCTGAATTTACCTCCGACGCCGCTGAAAACGCTGGAAGAAGCCCGACAAATCGGGCTCAGCGAAGGATTGAACTACGTCTATATCGGCAATCTCGCCAGCAAAGAAGGCCAAAACACGTATTGCCCCGGCTGTAAGAATCTGCTCATCGAGCGCGTCGGCTGGGAGATTCGCCAAATGCGGATTAGAGATAACTGTTGTCCGAATTGCGGAAAAGAAATTTACGGAGTTTGGAAATGACACGTAGAATATTCGTTCGCCGATTTGTGAAATCATGTGCGTTTGTTTTAGCCGGTGTCTTCGGATTAATACGGAGCGGGTCGGCTCGAAAACCAAAGAAACGCAAATTCACGTGGGCCTTTCGCCTTCACCGATATCCCGGCCCGGTGAAACCTCTAAGAGATATCAATGAACAGAGTAAATGGAGCGGTTAGGATGCGAAAACAGATCGATAAATCCAATCATCGAGGGGCTTTCGTGCGGGTGCTTGTTGTGTCCCTTTGCGTTTGTGGACTTTTTGCCGGAAATGCCTGTAGTAAAAAGACTCCGTCTTCCGAACAAAAGAACGTCCTGCGTTCGCGTTTAGCCGAGATGGGATGGTATCCATCTGATCCGAACATATTGGACAGGCAAATCGAAGGCCTTTTTCAGAAAGCCGAGGCTCAATCCATCGATAACGTCATCGGGTTGATCCTTCCTCATGCGGGGTATGCTTATTCGGGCCGGACCGCGACAGCGGGGATCAAGGCGATCAACGGGCAATACAAGCAGATTGTAGTGATAGGCCCGACGCATCGGCTCCCGATGGAAGATATATTGAGCGTACCCAGGGCAACGCATTACCAGACGCCCCTGGGACTCATCCCGCTGGACGTCGAGTTGATCGACAAGCTGCTCGAATACTCGATATTTTGTCACGTGCCTCAAGCGCATGAGTACGGCCGGGGCGGTCAGGAGCACAGCGTTCAGATCGAATTACCGTTATTGCAGCACAAGCAAAAAGATTTCAAGTTGGTGCCGATTGTAGCGGGTCAATGCTCGCCGGAGACCGTCGAAAAAGCGGCGGCGATTCTCAAAAGTCTGGTGGATCGGGATACGCTCGTTGTAGCCAGTTCGGACTTCGTCCACTACGGGCCGAACTACGGCTATGTCCCTTTCAAAGAGGACATCCCGGAGCAAATCAAGAAGCTGGATATGGGGGCCTACGAGCATATCGCTCAATTGGACGGTCGGGGCTTTCTTGAGTACCGTCGCACGACCGGCGCGACGATCTGCGGCGCCGTGCCGATTGCGATATTATTGTCGATGTTGAACAAACCGGCCGAGGCACGTTTAGTCCAATATACGACATCGGGTGAAATAAGCGGGGATTATACGAATTCGGTGAGTTATCTTTCCGTGGCTTTCTCCGGGATTTGGGGCGAATTCCCGGAAATTATTCCGGATGCGAACAATGCAGAATTGACGGAGCACGATAAGCAGCAGCTTTTGACGTTGGCGCGAAAAACAATGGTTTACGCCCTAACGAACCGGCGCGTTCCGGAAGCCTCCGACCTGGACATTACGCCCAGCGCAGCGATGCAATCTCCTCGGGCGGCGTTTGTCACACTCAAAAAGGACGGTCAACTCAGGGGCTGTATTGGCGACATCTTCCCGCAAAGGCCCCTGTATAAGTCGGTCATTCTTAATGCGATTCACGCTTGCGTGAATGACAGTCGTTTTAAGCCGGTTACGCTGGATGAATGTGAGGATATCGTCATCGAGATCTCGGCGCTTACACCTCCGAGTCCTGTGGAATCGTCGGATCAAATTCGGATCGGCATCGACGGCGTCGTGTTGAATAAAGACGGTCATTCGGCCGTATTTCTTCCGCAGGTCGCTCCCGAGCAAGGCTGGAACCTCGATCAAACCCTCTCGCACTTATCACAGAAGGCGGGATTGCCCGCCGATGCATGGAAGGAAGAAGCGAGTTTCCTGGTCTTTCAGGCCGACGTTTTTGGTGAGAATGAAAAATGACGTTTGCCCGCGCCTTGCTGATATTTAGTTACGGCCTGTTCTCCATCGCCGCTCAGACCTTGCTCTATCGCGAGTTCATCACGGCCTTTGAAGGTAACGATATCAGCGTTGGCATCTTTTTCAGCACGTGGTTTTTATGGGTCGGCGCCGGCGCTATCATCGTTCGCTGGGCTAAACGCCTGACGGAAACAGTGGCGGCCAAAGCAGAGCTTCTTTTTCTGGTTTATCTTCCGGCGTTCGTGCTTCAGATGATATTGATTATCCAGGCGCGCGAGATCGCCGGGATCAAATCGTATGCCTTATGGTCCATTCGGGATATTGTGCTTGTCGCAATCCTCGTCAACGCGCCGATCAGTCTCGTGACGGGGATTTTATTTCCCATCACCTGCCGGTGGATTGAGTTGAAAACCGCGGAAAATCGTAAACGTTTTTCCGTCTCACTTGTTTATACCCTCGAAGCGGCGGGCAGCTTCGCCGGGGGGATCGGGATGACGATCCTACTTGGATTCGGCATCAATCCGATATTAGCGTTTTTCATCCTCGCGGCCATTCTTTCACTGTCGGTCTTGGCCGTCCAGCTTACAGAAAAGAAATCAGGCCATGAAGGTTTCGGTTTGAGAGTGATACCTCGCATTGTTTCATTTTCGGTGCTTTTGTGTGCCTTCCTGTGCATTGTCATCGGGGTGGACAAAACATTGGTGAGTCGCGTCCGCATTGTGAAGTGGACGAAGCTTCTTCCTGAGGAATCGCTAACAGGTTCCTTCCAAACCCCTCAATCGGAATATCTCTATGGCACCTACCAGGGCCAATGGGTAGCGGTTCGCGAAGGCAGTGTGGTCGAGACCCTGCCGGACGAAAGCGTCGCCGGACGAACGGCGGCAATTGCCCTGTGTCAAAACCCTGATACCAGGAAGGTTCTGGTGATCGGCTCGGGTCTCGGTCTTTGTCGCCAGCTTCTGAAACTACCACAAATCAAAACCGTGACTTGGGCGCATTGCGACGGCGATTACGTCCAGAAGATCAGCGAGTTCATTCCCCCCGAACTGCGAATCACCGATTCGCGACTCAAATTACTTCCTGGGGACATCCGGTCGTCGCTTATTGAAATGCAGGGATTCTTCGATATTGTAATTCTCAATTTACCCGACGCGACCAGCTCGATTCTGAACCGGTATTATACGGTCGAATTTTATCGCCGAATTAAACAATCTCTAAGCCCCGGCGGTCTCATCGCCGTCCGAACGACGGGCGGCGAGAATATCATGGGGACGGAACTCGTCAACCTCGGCGCTTCGACCAAACTGACACTTGAAAAAGTCTTTTCCAAACTCGTCCTGACGCCCGGTGAAGAAACATGGTTCATCGCCTCCGATTCCGAAACCATCACCGGCGAACCGGGCACCTTGCGAGATCGTTTCGCGTCGATAGAGGACGCGAATAATATTTTCACTCCCGATGCGCTGCTTTCGGTCTATTTGCCGGACCGCGCCGCTACGGCGTTGGAACGTTACGCACAGGCGGATTTGCCGGCCGAGCTTCTGGTCAATCACGATGAAAAACCTTTGACGCATCTATATAGCTTATTGTTGGCCGCCAAACAATCCGGCGCTCCGGCGGCACGACTTATTAAACATTTTGTCATGGCTGGCCCTCTTCCATTTTTTATTCCTATCCTAATCTTTGTTTTGTTAAGGATCCTTTATATTCTTAAACCCGTTCAGGAAAGTCGGGTCTTCGGTTTCGATAGCAGCTTTCTGGTTTTTTCCACCGGCGCCGTGGGTATCGGCGCCGTGATCGTTCTCATGTATTTGTACCAAACGTATTTCGGCTCGCTTTATTTGCATATCGGTGTCGTCTCATCGTTATTTATGGCGGGGTTAACGATCGGAGCGGCTTCGGTACGATGTCTCATAAGGAAAATAGCAAAATCCCGAACGGAAATAGTGTTATTGTCAGTGATCGTCATCCATTCATTGATCCTCTGTACGATTGCGTTTTGGCCGGGCGAGCAGTGGACGCACCTGACCTTTGCCGTCGCCTTTGTTGTCGGCGGGTTTTGTGTCGGCGGCTACTTTCCCATCGCCGCCGTACAATTAGCCGATTCCGGTGTAGAGACGGGCCGGGCCGGCAGTACGCTGGAGACCGCCGATCATGTTGGAGCATCGGTAGGGGGGATCGTAACGAGTCTGGCGCTCGTGCCTGTGCTCGGAGCGGAAACGACGCTTTTTGTCTTTGTTGCACTCATTCTGGCTAATGTACCTGCGGCGATCCTCAGAGCCGTAGGGTGGGCAAATTCCGTTCTTGCACACGCGGACAATGAACGTGTGTGCAACACGTCCTCAAGGGACAAGTTGCACACCCTACCATGGCGCGGTCTTGGCTATTTTCTGTTTGGCGTTGGCGTATCCGTTGTTTTATGCTCCAACTTGCTCGTCAGAGCCGGGGCGAAACTTAAACCCTCATTGCCGCAACATGTAGCTCAGACGCTGGCCGGCGAGTTACGCATCGAGCCGGAGTCGGGTATCCGTGCCGAAACGGCTGAGAAAATTGATTATTTTAAAGTCTTTGACGCCAACGAGAAATTAGCCGGGTATGTCTTCAGTTCTCAGGATTTGGCGCCTGAAGTCCGCGGCTTTGGCGGTAAAATCAATCTTGCCGTATATCTGGATGATCCCAACGGTGAAATGATCGGTTTTCATATCGTTCGATCAAATGAAACGCCGGCGTATCTTGAACTTCTCGATTCATGGCGCGATGCACTCATCGGGCGTTACCTTTTTAAAACCGAACCGTTTAAGGATATTCACACTGTAACGGGAGCAACGATCAGCTCCGAAGCGATTCTCACCGCGTTACGAACATCCGGCCGGAGATTTGTAGAAGAAATTCTTAACCGGCCCATCGAACAGGAAACCGCCGCAAAGCCTCAACACGCCAAATACATACCGGACATCAGTGGAATCTACCTGGTTGGCGCTGTCATTTTTGCCTTGATAGTAACCTATGTGGGCGGCTTTTGGAGCCGCTTGGGTATTCTTATTTTGACCTTTGTTGTTGGTGGTCTTTGGCTGAACGTTCAATTTTCCAGCGAACAAATCGTCAATCTTTTATCCGGCCAGATTCCCTCCCTAGCGTTGTCGGGTGTCTTTCTACTCGTTGTGGGTATCCCGCTGATCGTATTGCTTTTCGGCAATCTTTACTGCGGTTACATCTGTCCCTTCGGGGCGGCGCAGGAATTAGTCGGTTACATTCTACCGGCCGGACTCAAGCCGCGAATACAAATGGAATCGCTGCGTAGGGCACGATGTGCCAAATATGTTGTTCTTCTGATCGTCGTCAGCGTGTTTTTTATTTCCAGAGATCGAACGACCCTGGGAGCTGACCCGCTCATTTCAGTCTTTCACTTAACATTTACAACGAACGACTTAAGGTTAACTTTATTGCCGGTTGTTGTCCTAACGCTGTTTGTCTCTCTCTTTTATACGCGTTTTTGGTGCTTATATCTTTGTCCCGTCGGGGCTTTTCTTTCTCTGCTCAACCGAATCGCTTTATTCAAGCGATACCTGCCGGCGAAGAAATTCGGTCGATGTTCGTTCGGCTTGACGGGCAAAGACACGATGGATTGCATACAATGTGACAAATGCCGTTATGATAAAGTCACCGTCGCAAGGGATCGAGAGCAGCGACACACGCCGGTATTAACAACGATTGTGCTTGCTGTGGCGGTATTTGTGTCGGCGGTTTCCATCAGCAGGTTCCTGCAGGTGATCCCCGCCGGGACCGATACGGAGATCGTCTCCGTAACCGGCGGCCAGCCGCGAGACGTCGATCTGCAGCGCGTCCGTGAGATGATCCGGCAGAAACAACTCTCCGACAAAGAAGCCGAATTTTACAAAAAAGTCGAATAAATCGGCGGGATACTGGAGGCCAGTTGCTCCACCTACGGTGTCCCATAGAGGAGATATCCGTTGAGAATACATCGCGTACGATGGGCTTGAGCCATGATGCATTTACTCGTTAAGATCAGCGATATTAGGATCTACTGCTTTATCTGCCTCAGGCGCAGGCGTATTCTCCGGTGCCTTCTCTTCTTCTCCTTCCTCTTTCGCCCCGTGTTTACGCAGAAGTTCGGCAATTTCAGTATCATCTCGCCTAACCGCGAAATCAAGTGGCGTCCGACCACTTTTACTTTTTGCGTTTATGTTTGCTCCTTTATCTATCAATAATTCAACTATGTCTTTTTGGCCGTACATGACAGCAAGATAAATAGGGGTAAATCCTCCCTTATTAGCTAAGTTGACATCAGCCCCCTTTTTTATAAGAAGCTCAGCGATGTCTTTTTGCTTAGAACGCATAGCAATAAAGAGTGCTGTCTCGCCACTTTTACTTTTTGCGTTTATGTTTGCTCCTTTATCTATCAATAATTCAACTATGTCTTTTTGGCCGTAAAAGAGTGCTGTCTGGCCATTATTATTTTTTGCGTTTATATCTATTCCTTTGTCAATCAATAATGCAGCTATGTCTTTTTGGCCACTTCGAGCGGCACGGTGAAGAAGGGTATTTCCTGCATTATCGGTTATATTGACATCAGCTCCTTTGTCTATAAGAAGCTGAATGATGTCTTTTTGACCCGCATTAACAGCTAGCATAAGCGGCGTCTGACCCTGCGCTTTGACATTCACATCAGCGCCTTTAGTGATAAGCAATTCTACGGCTTGTTTCTGATTATTTCTGACTGCGTAGTGTAAAGGTGCCCAACCAAAGCGACCTGTGGCATTAATATCCACACCCTCTTGGACTAACATTTCTAATTTAGCCAAATCACCCATGTATGCAGCCAGACGGATATTATAAATAATAGCGCCTTTTTCTATTAAAAGTTCGGCGATATCTCGGTGGCTATAGACCGCCGCAAAATTAAGTGGCGTATCACCATATAGGTCTTTGAAATTGATATCAGCACCTTCCTGCAACATAAGCTCCACCATGGCTCTCCCACCATTCTGAGCAGCATAGTGCAAAGGAGACGCCCCCCATCCGTCTCTCGCATTAGGGTTTGCACCCTTTTCCAAGAGTAATTGCACTATTTCCCTGTGGCCTTTGAGAACAGCATGGTGTAATGCCGTCTTGAGCATCGTATCATCCCTCGTATCGACAGCGACTCCCTGAGAAAGTATTGACTTGACCTCTGCGATGTCTCCAATCTCCGCAGCTTCCTGAAGTGAAAACGGTGGTTCAGTTGAGTCGGTAAGAGTGTAAATTATCCAGTTGTCGATTCCCTCTTCTCTGTGGCGAAATTCAGGGCTGAAAAATGGTCGGCTTGGCCAAACTTGAGGCAATTCTGTATTTTTCTCCGCAACTATCGAATAGAGATGCAGAAGCACAAGTGCTTCGAGTGCGTCCAGCTTGGCGTAAACATGTCTATTGCTCGCAACAAAAAATCCTTTGTGAAATCGATCTGACAAGATATTGTTTCCTACCTTCGCTGACGCATCCAGAAAGGCATTATTTCCGGTCTTTCTATACAGCTCCAGAAAGCCCAAGAGGACATGCGGTTCTGAGGAAACTATGTCCGTGGTCAGTTGGGGCCCATCGGTGTAGTTTACACCTATATCGCCATAGCCGTTGCCAATCGCTATGTTCCGTGCCATCTCCCACATAAACTTGTCACCTACAGCACAATATACGACCACGTATGCCCAGAAATCTGATGGACTGAGTGGAAAGGGCTTTAACATCACACCCTTAAGGCCAATTGTTTCATCTTCCTTCCAGATATGTCCCTCTAAGCTTACGCCGCTGCCAGACAACGGAATGAATACGTTATCTTTCTTATGATAGCTGGCTTTTCCCATAGCCATTAGTTCTTCATTTGCCCATTGCGTGAACTGATGACCTTCACTTCCCAACATCTCTCCAAGCATACATTCACATAGCCAGTCCGAGGTGATAGGGCTTACAACCGTCCCTGGGCTTGGCATGAAATATCCCAGCGCTGAAGGCCACGACTCTAAGGCAGGCCAGTAATAGGTTGGGAACACAGCGAATCCTGGGTGTAGCTTCACGTACCAAGAGAAAAAAGTGGGACTTATGCCGGTCTTCGGGTTCCGAGCCTCGACGAATAGACGAGCGAGCTGTTTTCCCCAGACGAGTGGATCCTTTCTTCCTGATAGCTTACTAAGCCATGCTGCTGCATAGAAAAGATCACTACCAGTAGTCATAGGGCAAAAACCTTTCCCAGAAAAATTCGGATCACCTCTATATTCATGTTGCCATGGATTATCAATGGACTTATTAAAATAGCCTATCCGGTTTATATCCAAATTCGACCAATCAAGAACATGAACAGACCAAAAAGCTTCGATCAATTGCTTCGTAGCCTGCTGGTCAACCTCCCACATAAGCTGATAGTATGGATAGAATCCTTTTAGTACATGCATATTTCCATAGGTCTTATCCGCTCCTGCGTCATACGCTGCGTATCCTCCCCAATACAACAACCCATTCGGACTCCTTAGGTTCTCAAAAGCGTATTTTATTGCGTCCATGGCGGCTTGCTTGTATTTCTGGTCGCCTGTAATTCTGGTCAATCCGTCCAGAGTCCTGAATAAATTCTGCTGAGAAGCAAGATTAGAAAGAATCCACCTGTTACCATTAGGAGCAATCCACTCAACCGGCTTAAATACTCCATCCTTACCATAATCGGGGTTGTTGGGGTCGCGGACCATCAAACCATCAACAAATAACGGGGTGTGTTTGGGACCGTAGGTATCTCTTCCGTACTTAAGAACGTTATCGGCAAACTCAATAACAGCATTAAGATAACGGTTGGGATCTTCTACTACAGGAACAACAAGCTTTGCCTCTGCAACATTGACATCATTGGCATCAACCGCAGTTGCCAAAGGAGCTAACTTGCCTAAATCATTAATATCTGCCGGCGCGTTTGCATCAATGACATTTACATCAGCCGGCAAAACAAAACTGCTTCCTGCAACTGCATTAGGTTCAAAACCTATTACCTGAGCTTTGGCAATAGGCTCGCCGAAAATACTCACGCATATTACAACGGATAAGATAAAGGTTCGAACGGAAAGCGTTTGGAAATGTGCGTACATCTTCATTCTACCGCCAGACTGAATTAAGTTCGCAAATCATCAGGTATTCAACCTCGATGTTACCATCCTTTGTAAAGATTTCAAGCGACTTTGAGTTATCCGCAAGAATAACACCGATAGGCATATAGACTCTGTCGTAGGTGCCGAAGATTTCAATGGATGTGCGATCCACTAACAATTCAAGGTGAATTCGGCCGTCCACCGGTTTCAGAGGAGCGGTTTGTTTACAGCAGGACAATTCCTGTTTTTGGACGTTGTAAACGACCGGCGTGTCGCGGATAACAAAGCCGGTTTCCAGGGCGTCGTCAATTCGTAGAGAGGCTCGAATATAAAACAGTTCGCCGGAAAGGTCCGAAAGTAAATTCTCTTGCGGTTTCAGTATTCTGTTCTTCCATTGCCATCGCTGCTTATTGAGTTTTTTAATTTCGCGGATCGGCTCGGCGAACATTCGAGGTCCTTCCTCCGTCGTTCGAAGAGTGAGTGTCACCGGGAAGAGCATCATCTGGTTAAACGGCATTCCCGGCATGGCGACCCGGCCCCAGGCGATCTGGATTCGCCGGCCGTCCTCGGGAGGAATGTTATTGAATGTTTGCGAGGCGTAGAAACAATTGCCGTGATGGAAAGGGATCGGTCCGGCTTCGGGGGTGAACGCTTTTCCGTCGAAATCGCCGATCAGGTACTCTCCGCTGCCTCCGTACAATATCCATTTCTTGTTGTTCTCTTGCCCATTGACCGGTAGATTGAACAGTTCGGGACACTCATGGAAGCACTTCAGCTTACTTCGGAATTCCCACGATTTCAAATTGTCGGACGTGAAAAATCCCATTTCGTGGTCGTCCAGATAAAGGACCATCACCCATTGATTCGTGGACTCGTGCCAGATGACTTTGGGATCGCGATTGCCGCCGTTGATATGGCCCAGGATGGGATTACCCTCATAGACCGTCCAGGTTCGGCCGCGATCGTTACTGTAGGCGATGGATTGGGTGAACGGCTGGCTTTTGGACATCGGATTTCTTCCGCCCGCGGAGGTATAGAAGCAGACAATAACCTTTTCGTCGCCCGTTTGGAATCCCGCTGTATTGTTCTCATCGATGACGGCCGAGCCGGAAAAAATCGTCCCTAAATGGTCCGGGTAGATCGCGTCGCCTAATTCGGTCCAATGGATCATGTCGTTGCTGACGGCATGTCCCCACGTCATGTTGCCCCAGGACCAGCCATAAGGATTATGCTGATAAAAGAGATGGTATTCTCCTTTATAATAAACCAT
>JAFGTG010000541.1 GCA_016934255.1 Sedimentisphaerales bacterium | reverse complement strand
TTCGGCGATGGCCGCTTCGAGAGCATAATCGTGTGAGAGTTCGGTCGGCGGTGCTTCCTGCGAGAACGAGCGGACGATCTCTTTCTGACGCCGGAATTGCTCTTTTCTACGCTGCTCTTTGGCAACGAGATCGGCGATCCCGAGCAGCCAGGAGAAGAACGCATCGGGCTTTTTGAGCTTGCCCATGTTGAAATACGCTCGAACGAGGGTTTCCTGTGCGGCCTCTTCCGCCCGGTCTTTATCGCCCAATTTGCCGGCCAGATTGGCTAAAAGAGGGGCCTGATAACGCCGCACCAGATACCGAAAATCGTCCGGATGGCCATCCAAACAGCGTTCAACATACACTTTGTCGTTCTCGGACATCGTAACACCTCAACATCTCAAAGATTCCGCCGGTAAGAAACCAATATACGGCTTCCGGCTGTGTTCTCACTATATGGTGCAGGATTTGGAGGTTTTGCGACAGAAAAAACTTTGCATTCGAAAAATGGTTACTCAAACGGATCCTTTAAGGATCGAATAATGAAGTAAGTCATTTAAAAGTAATAGCATAAGATGATTTGTCATTCCCGCGAAAGGGCTTGTTGAAAAAGTCTTATCGTAGCATTTGAGATTGCCGTGCGATTCTTCGAATCGCTCGTAATGACACGGAAACGCATGGTCCGTCATTGCGAGGAGCGAAGCGACGAAGCAATCTCTACTTTAGCAACAAGCCCGAAAGCGGGAATCCACTCTATGCGTTACGTTCCTGGATCCCTGCCTTCGCAGGGATGACAACATGAATCGGTCAGTATGAGTAGTTACTTCCCCGCAGCAAATTCTTCGGTCGCAACGTTTCGAATGAAAATATTCCGTTCGATGACGCTATTGATCTTGTTCGGGGGCATGGGTAAAGTCGTTTCGGCCACAACCACCTCGTCCATCGTAGCTTTCTTAACCCAGTTCGTCGCAAGATCGATGTAGATATCGCCCTTGTAATGCGAGCTGCCTACGGTCTTAACTTCCATATTCGGTATGGGTTTGATGGTCATCTTGAATGAGCTTTCTCCAGAATCGTAGCCGACCAGCGCGCACGTTGCCCCGGCGACCCGGCTGAGGCCCTTCAGCTCCAGCGTTATCTCTCCGTTCTTGAATGTCGATCCCTCGGCCACGTTGCTGCCCAGACTGACGGGAGCCTCGCTGAAGGCCGCCTCGTGTACGATTTTTTGGCCGATACTTTTCAGGTCCTGAATACCACGGCCATCCTCCACCCGATCAGCAAAGATGTCGCAGAAGGCATGAAAATCAATGAACGCATTGTACACATGATACGCCTTGTCCTGAGGGATCGCATTGCCGTTTGCGTCCATGAGGTTCTCGAACGGCGCATGATCGATACCCAGCGTCTGCCCTTTTTCATCGACGCCGGTGGGAGGAATCTTAAAGACGTGCGTCCAGTTTTTCATCGCCGGAATCTCCACCTCCGGCTGAACGCCCAATTGCACGGTGAACTTCGCGCATGTGTACTCGTCACCCTTCGTGCCGGCTAACTTCGCGGGGACACATTTCAAACGAAGCCGGAATACGTCCATGCCGGTGCGTTTTCCGTCGAGGGCATAATTAATCAGCTTCGATTCCATCAGGAAGTACTGCGTTTGCTGTGAACGTTCGCCACCGAGTTTAAAGGTTTGCCTTAACATGGCATCGTTTTGAACCGCCGGTTCCGCCATTAACACAGGCGCTGCGTTGAAAAGCATCAGCGAGCTTAATAATGTCAACATTGTTTCACGTTTCATGGTTCGGACCTCCAGTTAGTTCGATTAACACTTAGGGAATTAGGCTCTTTAATTAGTTCCTGTTGTGGAAACACGATTTGTCATTCCCGCGAAGGCGGGAATCCACTTTTTTACGCTCTGGCCCCCTGCCTTCGCAGGGGTGACATGTGATTTTTCTATTGTTCACAACAGGAACTAATTAGAGTGTTGGATATGATGATTTTGCGACAGAAAAAAAGAAAAAGTCGTGGAAGATTATAGGAATGTTCCCGGCCGGCAAAAGGAAAAGCCGGGTGTGATGAACCCGGCTTTCCCTATCGGTAGACGCCTTTGAAGGAGGGGTCCAAAATAAGTTTTTCTCTTTGACCTTGATGTTTTCTATCTTATCTGGATTGAACCGTTATGCGTTTCAAGATGCATGTTGCCTTCGCCTGTCCCAATCGTTCCTGTGAGTTTTGTCTTACTCTTTTTCCCGGTCGCGGTGATCGGCAAATCGGTACGTATGGAACCATTATGAGTCGAAGCATCCACTTTCGCGGAAACTCCGGGCGGAGCCGTGAAGCCGACGGCGCCGTTGTGGGTGACTAACGAGACATGGCAGGCCGGTGGGGCGTTTTGGGAGTAAACCGCCTCGATGCCGCCGTTATGTGTGAGCAGCTTGGCATCACCCGATATATCCCTGCAGTCAACGGAACCGTTATGGGTTCTCAGCAGGATGGTGCCGGAGATGTTTTGTGCGATCACTTTGCCATTGTGTGTTGTCGCGTTGAGACGACCGGTCGTGTCCGTGATTTTTACGGTTCCGTTGTGCGTGAGCAATTCCAAACTTGTTTTGTTCGGTACTTTAACATCAAGAGTGACGCTTACGGATTTATTGATGAGTTGCTCCGGCTTATCAATTTTCAGGGTAAGACGTTGATCAGAGGGGACGAGGGTGACTTTAACTTGATCGGAGAGTTCTCTGGCCTCTTTCTCGGTGGGCGCCTGGGTAATGATCGTGGCGACCAGATTACAGTCGGTCACTTCATCTCCTTTGATCGTGATGGAGCCATTGTGGGTTTGAGCGGCGAAGGTCGAACCCGGTGACATGGGAGACGTCAATTGAACGGTTCGCTCGTATTTTGCCCGTTTAGATTTTTCCTTCGCGGCTTTGTCTTTCGCTTCTTTGGCCTTTTTCAGTTGCTCAATCTGGATCTGCTTAAGCCTGGAGTCTGAAGTTTCCTCGGTCAGTCGGCCCTGAGCCAGAGGAAGGACACAGGCGAGTAGAATGAGAACGAGGGTTGTTATTGTTGCTTTTTCCATTTTTTTCCCTTTCATAAGTTCTGTTGTCACGAATTATATCATGCTCTTCTACAAACGTAGTAGAAGCGAAGATAACAATGAACGCCTTTAAAAGAGGGCCATTATGTCGTGTTGAAATCTACGGCGTCGGTGATCGATTTATCGTTTTTCGACCTTAATCGAGCCTTCATCGACTTTGAGCGAGACGGTGCGGCTGCCGGCCGTGGTCTTCCATTCTATTCCTTCATCTGTCTTTTTCGCTTTCGACGGCGCGTCGGCGGGGAACATCTCGCCGGGCGCCGAGAGCTTAATGCCGCCTTTTTCAAGCTGGGCTTTGATCGAGCAGCTTTCGGGCACGCTGTCGGCATAATCCACGGTGACCTGGCCCTTTTCCAGGTTGATGTCGAGATTGCCTCTGACGTTGTCACAACGAACGTTTCCGCTTTCCCTGACAACCTGACATTGGGCGAATGCGCCTCGGCTGATGTTAACGTTCCCATCTTCACCGCGGACGACGCAGGTACAATCGTCGGCGGAACCTTCGGCGTATCCAATCGTCACATTGCCGTCTTCGATGGTAATATCACAGTTGCCACTGATATTATCGCAGTGGATATTTCCATCCTCTTTTCTGATCGTAAGATAATCTACGCGGCTCTTCTTGATAGTGGCGTTCCCGTCTTCGCAGTCAAGGCGAACGTTCCCAACGACGTTTTCGCATGTGATGTCTCCGTCTTCGCTGCCGATTTGAATCTGTCCCTCGACGTTAAGAATCTGGACGTTGCCGTCTTCTTTATGCAGTACCAAACTTGTATTGCGGGGAACGGTAATGTTTAAATTGACATAGTATGAGTGGTTCGAGGGGGTATTGCGAGGACCGACGGTTTTCACAGTGAGTTTTTTGTCGCCGGGCGTTGTTTCCAGGGCGATTTTCTCGGATAGGGCTTTTGCTTCTTCCATCGAGGGCGCCTTGACGGTGAGAGTAGATGTGATCGAACATTGATCGGTGTCCGAACCCTGAATCGTGATGTTGCCGTCTTGGGTCTTGGTATCCAGCACCGATCCGGGCGCCAGCGGTGCAATCGATGTATCGACACGCTTGAGGACAGAGCGATTGCCTTCTTGCTCTTCCTTGATGGATTGGACGGTGGCGGCGATCTTCGACGCCGTTGCTTCCAACTGGATCTGTTGGGTCTTCAGCTTGTCGGCGCTAACTAAGAAGTCGTCTCCCGGTATCATCGGCTCGGGATTATTATCTGGGGTCTTCGGTGGATTATTGCTTATCGTTATCGATCCCATGTTCGTTGTCATGCGGATCGTGTCCCGGCCGAACCCGATGGTGCCTTCCGCCGTGCGTTTGAACATGTCTTTCTTGGTGATCGTGAGCGGCAGGTCGCTTTGTATGGAGCCCATTCTCGTCTCCGCCTGGAGCCTGGCGGACAAATCCTTGGGAGGCGTGAAAACGATTTCGCCCATTTTAGTGAACAATTCGAGATCGCCGCTTGTGTTGATAACTCTCACCGAGCCCAGGTCGCTGACGGCCTTGATCTTGCCTCGGAGATTCCATAACTCGACGTTGCCCAGTTCGGTCTTAACGTCCGGCCGGACGCCGACAGGAACGAGGATGGTCAGGTTCACGCTGAGATTGCTCCATTGATTATCGTCGGGTTTGACCGGCTTAAGGTAGTATTTTTCTTTGGAAGAATCAATTTTCATTGCCACTTGTTCGGCCATCTTTTGAGCTTCTTCAGCGGTCTCGGCTTCCGCCCGGACGACGGCCTTGACGTCGCACGTGTCGTCCTTACTCTGCTTCAGGAGTATATTGCCGAGACTGTTTCGGATGACGAACGGACTGCCGGGATTCACCTTCGAGACAAGGTGCGTGTCTGTTATGGCAAAATATCTGCCTTCTTTCGTTCTACCGATCTTAACATCTCGGTTTGGCTTGGGCCTGGGTTTCGGTGCGGCCGGAGCGGGTACGACAGTTTCGGCGGATCCACTGGTTAGCAAAGGGCTATTAGCGGGACGTAGGCTTTTACCTCTTGAATAGACTAAGTAATAGTTCGGTGTTTTTTTGTGGGTATAAGGTGTGCCGGCCAGGATGATATCCAGTGCTGTATCAAGTGACACTCCTTCGAGTTTACACGTGATCAACCCTTTGACGGATTCTTCGAGAATGATGGGGATACCTGCCTTTTCTGAAAGGGTCGGGAAAACGTCTTTAGCCAGATCCCTTTCGAGAAAATCTTCTGTAATGAGCACATCTGAAACCCGACTCTCGGATGGAGTCGGTGCGACTGGAGCGGGTACGACGGTCTCGGCAGGTGCGCCGAGCAGGGGAAGGCTGCTGCTCGATGGAGGTGTGGGCGCCGGAACTTCGAGATGAACGGGAGTGGGCGGTGTCGGTGGAGTCATCGGCAAAACCGGGGCTACTGGCGCGGCGGGCGCCGTGGCGCTTGGCGGCGTCGAAGGAAGGGACGGAGGGGATACGAAAGTACTCGGAGGCTCGGGCGCGGCGGGTGCCGAAATGCTTGGCGGCTCGGGTGAAACGGGCGGTACGGGAGCGACGACTCTCGGCGGTTCCGGCGGCGTAGGCACAGACACTGGAGCTACCGGCGTGACGGCTACTGCGACACTTGGGGGTTCCGGCGAAACGGGCGGCGTGGGAGCGACGACTCTCGGCGGTTCCGGCGTATCCACGCCTTCGACCTCAACGTCCATCTCAACTTCAGGCTCAACGGCTTTTATGTCAACCTCAGTATCCACGTCGATCTCTACAGGGACCGGCGGCATCACAGGCATCGGACGAGGCATTGGCTTGGGAGTCGGTGTCGAGGACCCGTCAGCTTCCAGAGCTTTCTCGTAAGCCTTTGTCAGTTCCTCGACTTGCTTTTCCAGCCGGTAGGCTTCTATCCCCGGCAAGGCGGATCGCACCATGATTTCTTGCCATTTTTTGTATTCATCTGTATTCGTTAATTGCTCCCACTGTTCCGCCCTGGCTCTTTCGGTTTCAGCGGCTGCCTCTTGGGCTTCGGCGAGGGCTTTCTGGATTTCTGTATCTGCTTGATTCGCCTCTGTCAGTTCCTTGACTTTCACTTTCAGCCGGTGTGCTTCTATTCCTGGTCTGGCACTGCGCGCCCACGCTTCTTTCCATTTTTCGAATGCTTCGGTATTGGCCACGTGCTTCCATTGTTTCGCCTGGGCTCTCTCGGCCTTATCGACTACTTTTCGAGCTTCGGCGAGGGCTTTCTTGGCTTCGATAATTGCCGTCAAGGCTTCAGCTTCGGCCTTTTGCATATCGACGTCGGCCTTGACTTTTTCGGTTTTGAGTTTTTCCTCTTTCACTTTCACCACAGTTTGGGCCGCCTTTACTTCAACTTCAGCCACTTTGACTTCTTTTTCAGCCTGAGCGGCATCGCTTTGGGCTTGCGTTAGCGTTTGAAGTTCTTTCTGGAGTTGTTGTTTTTCAACCTCGATTTGTTTGAGCCTGGCCATAAGCAGTTGCATGGCTTCAAGCTGTTTCTGTTGTTGTTCCTTAAGCAGTTGCATGGCTTGTAACTGTTTCTGTTGCTTTTTCTTTTGTTGTTGTTCGGTTTCTGATATGTTTTCGCTCTCCGAAGGGACTGTCTGGGATTGCACTGTTTTTTCTTCGGCTTGCTCGGAACTGACGTTTGGATCCTGGGCTTGCGGATTTTGCCCCTGGGCCATCGGAAGGACGCAGGCCAGCAAAATGAGGATAGTGGTTATGACAGCGATACTTTTCATTTTTCGATATCTCCATACGGGTTTTTTGAGCCATTGAATACGTGCGATCAGCCGGTTCGAATCTTCGAACAGACCGATCAGGCCCAGTCCCGGTTCGACCGGCGTGGCCAGGAACCGGCGGGCCGTTTCCAGGAGCGTCTGGCGATACTCGGAGGTCTTGTCCCTCAGCAGGCTCGCAACGGTGGCGTCACAGCACAATTCCCGCAAATGGCGCAGTTGCCGGCCGACAAGCCACAACAGCGGGTTGAACCAGTAGATAAGCCGAAGGAGCATGCAGAGGCTGTGTGCGGTCAGATCGCCCCGTTTGATGTGGGCCAGCTCGTGCAGGAGCATATACTCGGTGTCCCTGCGTGAGAGCCGGCGTAGATAACCGGCCGGCATGAGTAAAACCGGATGAACCACTCCGAAGACGGCCGGGCTTCGCAGGCTGGCGGTCGTGACAACTCTCGGTTTTCGTCGCAGCTTTAACTGTTGCGCGCAACGGTCTAATTGATTGTAGAAGGATTCCGGAAGAGAGAGTTGTTTCGAACCGTTCGGTTTTTCTTTTTTGAGCCGGTTGAGTTTGACAAACAGCCAGGTCCCGAGGATGACTACACCCCAAAGCCAGACGCCCATCAAATAGGCGCGCCAACCAAGCCGCGGGCCCGTTGGAATTACGATGGACGATGGACGATGGACGATAGACGAACCGATGGACGATGAACGAGCCTCGTCTCTCGTCTGTCGTCCCTCGTCCCTCGTTTTCCCCGGGCTGTCCACGGAATTCCAATAGACGATGAGCGGTCCGTCCGTATTGTCGATATAGACAGTGCGTCCCTCGACCATCGTCTCTCGTCCATCGTCCACGTCGGCCGAAGGAATCACAATCGGCATCGTGAACTCAATCAGGTCGTCACGGGTGGCGGATTCCTCCGTAAGGAGTCCCGAGGACAGCATTTTCGTGACGACGGGTTTGAGCTTCGGCGCTAGACCGCTGGGTAAAGAAAGGGTCGGTGAAAGAATGAGCTTGATCAGGACCAGCGACCACAGGGCGTACCGCAATTGCGGCCAGGCCCATTTGCGGATGAGCACATCGATCGTCGCGATTAGAATGATCAGCAGGCCGACCTGCCAGAACATGGCCGACATCCAATCCCACCAAACCTGTGCCATGTGATTTATTAGTTCGATCATGGTTTTTTCTTTTATTTACGGGCAATCTTATATGATGGCCCCGGATAGCCTCATAAAGCGTCCTTCATGAGGTACACAGTCCTGCTTCTACTTTGTTTCGTCGTTCAGTTCCAGGGATTCATTACGAAGAATTTCTGCTAATTCTTGTTTTTGTTTGGCGCTGAGCTGTTTTTCTTCGAGCAGAAAGTGGAGCAGGGGGTCGGTCGCCCCGTCGAACGCCTGGTCGAGCATCGAGCGAAAAGCGCTCAGGCGCGCCTTTCGTTGAGAGAGCAGCGGTTCATAAATACTGGTGTTGCTGTTCTTACTTTCGCTCACGACCTTCTTTTCCACCAGCCGGGCGAGCATCGTTTTGATGGTGGTATAAGCCCAGCTTACACCCTTGGGCAGCCGGGCCATGATCTCTCTGGCCGTGGCCGGGTGCTTCTTCCACAGGACTTTCATTATTTGCCATTCTGCTTGTGTCAGTTTCATCGT
>JAFGTG010000540.1 GCA_016934255.1 Sedimentisphaerales bacterium | reverse complement strand
TTTTACCGCTGAGGGTATAACGAAACAAGCGAGAAAACGACCGTTTGGTTTTGAGACTTCTATCGGTTTGTGATACAATACGAACGAGTTGTTTGTCGTATGAATAAAATACTATGCAACGCAGTTTTTTCAAAGGTGTCACTATTATGGTGCGTCATTCGATTATCATCGCTCTTAATATTGGTCTGCTTCTAAGTTTTTCTACTCCAGTGGCGGCACAACGTCAGATGGAAAATCTGACTCGTGGAATCGTGGCTGTCAAACAACCCGGTGGTGTTTACGTCGGTTGGCGATTGTTTGGCACCGATCCCGAATCCATCAGCTTCAATCTCTATCGTTTTGTGGGCAGGCAAAGGCCCGTAAAGGTCAATGAAGAGCCCATTGCCGAAACGACCAACTACGTGGATCGCGGCGCCGATCCCAATCAGGAACTTCACTATTTTATCCGGCCTGTATTGGACGGCAAGGAATTAGAGTCTTCCAAGTCGGTGCTCGCCTGGGATAAAGATTACCTCGAAATCCCGATACAGCCTATCTCCGAATACCGGCCCGGCGACGCTTCTATCGCCGATCTGGACGGCGACGGGGAATATGAGATCGTTTTGCACCAAACTTCCCACGGTCGGGATAACGGCTTTGCCGGAATCACCGGGATGCCCGTCTTCGATGCCTACGAGATGGACGGCACGCATCTGTGGCGCATTAACCTGGGCATCAATATCCGCGAGGGCGAGCACTATACCCAGTTCATGGTTTATGACCTTGACGGCGACGGCAGGGCGGAGATGGCTTGCAAAACCGCCGACGGCTCGGTCGATGGCAAGGGACAGGTCATCGGGGACAAAGACAAAGACTGGCGAACCAAAAAAGAAGGTGACCGGAGACACGGGCGAATCCTTGACGGTCCGGAGTATTTAACCATTTTCGATGGTCGGACCGGCGAAGCATTGGTCACAGTGGATTATATTCCCAATCGATATCCTATTAACGGCTGGGGCGGTAAAGGCGGAAATGGCGGCAACGACAATTATGGAAATCGTTGCGATCGCTTCCTGGCCTGTGTGGCCTATCTGGATGGCGTGCGACCGAGTCTGGTGATGTGCCGGGGTGTTTACGGCCGGACGGTGATGGCCGCCTGGGACTGGCGCGATAAGAAGCTAACCAGCCGCTGGGTTTTCGATTCGTGCATGAGCTATCCTCCGTTCGACGATGCTTCACCCTATTCCGGTATGGGAGGTCATTCGCTCTCCGTGGCGGACGTGGATGAGGACGGAAAGGATGAGATTGTCTATCACTCAATGGTGGTCGATGACAATGGTAAAGGATTTTACTCCACCGGGTGGCGACACGGCGATTCGATGCATCTGAGCGATATGTACCCCGACCGTCCCGGCCTGGAGGTGTTCACTATTCACGAGAACGAGGATGATACAGTTCGGTTCCGAAGTCCCGGCGCAGCGATGCGCGACGCACGAACCGGCGAAGCCATTTGGACACACAGCCACGGTATCGACGTCGGCGCGGGCGTCGCGGCCGACATCGATCCACGCCATCGCGGTTACGAGGCATGGGGCGGCCCGGGCGGCTTGCGCGATGCACAAGGTCGCGAGGTTGGACCGGCGCCGCGATCTACGGGTTTTGTGATTTGGTGGGACGGCGATCTGCTGCGCGAACTGATGGCCGGTTCGGGCGTCAACAAATGGAATTGGGAAAAAGGTGTTGAAGAAAGGATATTCTCAGTCGGCTCTCGACGATTCGGACACGGTCCGAACGTGATGGGTGATTTTCTGGGCGACTGGCGGGAAGAAATGCTTGTAGCGGCTCCAGATGGTCAATCTTTACGACTTTATACAACGACGATTCCAACGAAACATCGCATTTACACATTAATTCACGATCCGCAATATCGTCTTTCGATTGCCTGGCAAAACGTGGTTTACAACAAGCCCCCACACCCGGGATTCTATCTCGGTGACGGCATGGCGTCACCGCCGCGTCCCAACATCTACTTAATTGGTGATGGCGAAGCCATCGTTGGCCTCAGGTCAAATTAATCCAGAGGCATCCAGACGGTCATTTGTCCGGCCCCGCGATTGGCCCAGGCGTAGTAGGGGATCAATCTCAGTCGTACGAGTCGAGGATCGGTCGGTGTATAGTCTTTGTATAGTACGGGTGAATCAAAAGGCTCGCCGGACCAATCGGAATCCACCCCGGCTACGGCTTTACCTTCCAAAACGACGACGCCTCCAAGCAATTGTTTATCGAATCGTGGCTGGAGATGAATATTTCGCGGTAAGCGCACGTCCATGACATTCACGTTGTCGGGCAAATCAATCGATTCCAGGCAGTAAACCAGCGGTCCGCGCATCACGGCGACCTGGCCTCGGAGTTCCTCTACTAGAGGATTGGCTTGAATCAGCTTCACGTGCATCGGTAAGTTTAATTCCACAGTATCGCCGGTTGTCCACGTTCGTTTAAGCGTGACATATGTGCCGGGTTTTATATCGCTCTTAATCGGTGATCCGTTGATTTTAATGGTGGCTTCCGTGGCCCAGTTAGGAATACGGAGCCAAAGTGTAAACGTCGTTTGCCTGGCCGGTTCCAGCGTGATCTTAACGTCCCCATCCCACGGATAATCAGTTTCCTGGATCAGTTTTACGGCGGTGCCATCGGACAATTTCGTTTTTAACTCGTTGCTTCCATACAGATGTATCCAGAGACCGTTTTCAGAAGTGCTATAGGCGAAACCATGCATTTTGGCGATCGTACGAGCCAGTTGTGGTGGGCAGCAGTACCCGGCACGGTGTTTCCAACGCTCGGGAGTATCGCTCCGCAAGAGCGGCACGTTGGAGCTTAGTCGGCGGAGCACATTGGAATAGAAGAAATGATCGCCGTCCAGCGCCAGTCCTGAAATGCCGGAATTGTAGAACACGCGCTCCATGACATCGGCGTAGCGGGCCTCAGTGGTGATGTTGAGCATTCGCCAGTTCCACATGGCGTTGCCGATGTTGGAGCAGGTCTCGCAATAGCACTTACGATTGGGCAGTAAATAAGGATCGGCAAAGGCTTCGTGAACATCATCGTTGCGGATCGAAAGTCCTCGCGTTAGCGGCCCGACGCCGCCATGGAGATACAGTTTACGCCGTGCTACGTCCGACCAAATTCGATGAAGAGCCGCCAGCAAGGTTGTGTCACCGGTTTCCATATAGGCATCGGCTGCACCGCAGTAAAGGTAGGTCGCCGTTACGGCATGGCCCACGGCTTCGGTTTCCTTACGCAATGGCACGCGATCCTGAGTCTGATCGGTGCCGCCCAGTCCATAGTGTCGAGAGCCGGCCGGTCGGGAGCCGCGCATGTCGATAAATATGTTCGCTAAGTCCAGATACTTTCGCTCGCCTGTCGTTCGATACAATTCCATCGCACCCATGATATTGGACGGATTGAACCCGAAATGGGCCAACTCGGGCTTTCGATCTTTAAAGGTCTCGTACAGATAGTCGCCTGTTTTTCTGGCGATATCGAGGAAGTTCGTTTTGCCGGTGGCGCGATGATGAATGCACGCCGCGGTCATCAGATGGCCCATATTGTACAACTCGTGATGGTGGATATTTTCAAAGCGTTTACGTTTCTCCAGGATAATCTGGGTCGAGATATACCCGTCCGGCTGCTGGGCCTTTGCGATGACCGCAATAACGTCATCCATTTGATGATCCAGGACCGAATCATGAGTGACGATATACACGTGCGCCACCGCCTCCAGCCATTTGTAAAAATCTCCATCGTGCCAGGATCGGCCGGACCACCGGCCCTCGGCTAATCCGGCAGCAAGGCGAAAATTGGTCCAATGTGAGTTTCCTCCGTCGTTGAAATACGTCCACATCTCAGGAATGGTAACATCCTTAACCAGATCGAACTTCTGTTTCCAAAAGCCACCCGTCCAGCGAACCTGGTCCAGGTCAATGCTCCGCAGTTTACTATTCGGGCTTGTACTGTTATTGATGATTCCGCGCTCCTGAGCGGTAGTCATACAACACATCGTGAGTGCCATTATCATCATTTGTTTCATACGGATCTCCTTGGTGGAAAACAATCCAATTCAAACAATGCTCACTTGTCAAATCACTTATTGATGTTATCCTTTGGGTTTAGAGCAGACAAGCATTAGGTTGTTAAGATCGTTTTAATCTTGGAGTTACGAATGGAATATGCAGTCGGTAAAACGGGACGAATCATAGCCGCGAGACTTTTCGAGGACGAAGACCTTTTCGAATGCGTTCATCAGATAGCCGTCGCGGAGAAGATCACTTCGGCCGCGGTGTTTATAACAGGGGGGTTCAGAAAGGCAAATGTCGTTATCGGCCCGAAACAAGAAGAGCCTACGGTCATCGGTGAATTTAAAGACTTTACCGGACCGGGAGAGGTCCTTGGCGTCGGAACGATCTATCCCGATAAAGATGGCCCAAGACTACATGTCCATACGGCTATTGGCAAGGCCGATGAAACAATGGTAGGCTGTCCGCGTGACGGGACAAAGACGTTTTTGATTCTGGAAGTCACGATCATCGAAATTCTTGGATTAAACGCCGAGAGAAAATTCGATGAGGAAACGGGGTTAAAACTTCTGAGATTTTTTAACAAATCCTAATTAAGAAAGGAGATTTATAATTATGAAACTAAGTCTCGACTCAATTGGATACGGTGGCTATTTTACCGCTCCGGGAGAACAAGCGGATCTTGAGGAAGCAATGAAAAGGGCGGCCATGTTCGGTTATGACGCCGTCTGTATTTATGCCCATCGCCCGATAGGGTTTCCCATGGACATCGATGAGGGCCGTCGCAGGAAACTTGTGGATTTAGCCGGCGAGCTGGAGCTTGATTTTGGAGGCGTTGTCTGTTGTACGAACTTCCAGAAGGCCAACCACGTCCTTTTATACTCTCAGGAAAAAGAGATCATGTACGTCCGGTCGGCCATTGATCTGGCGAAAGACGTCGGGGCTAAGATCGTCCGCGTGCTGGCGGCATTCTACGGTTATTTTCAGAATCCGCATGCGAGCCAGGGGTACGGCTCCCCGGCTTTCGAATCGCGTTCCAGAAGAGTGTCGAGAAACGAGGATTTTCTGGAGGCGTGGCATCAGGTCAGGAAAGGTCTGACGGAGGTAGCCTTGTATGCTCGGGATAAGGGGATTGACCTGGCGTTACAGACGCATCCTGAGATTACGGGTAACAATGAGGAAACGCTGGCTATGATCGACGAAGTGGGCGTCGAGAGCTTAAAGGTCGGGTTGGATTTATCGTTGCTCGAGGCCTTCGATCCTGAGTTTGTACGAAAGACCGTCTATAGCATGAAGGGATTGATGGTCTATTCCCATACCATCTCCCTGGCGAAATCCGCCACGGTCGGCGGGGCGCCGTATAGTTGGGAGGAAGTTACGCCGGGAAGCCCGAA
>JAFGTG010000539.1 GCA_016934255.1 Sedimentisphaerales bacterium | reverse complement strand
CTCGGGACACTATTCGTTTGAGTATCCCTGGAAGAATTAACGGTTCTTACCCATACAAAGAACCGTCCCGTTCTCCAGAGAGAGGTACAATTGACCGTTTGCGGCGATAAGTCCGTCAAACACCGGTGGAGCATCTAATTTGTGCTCGGTTAGCATCGCGCCGTCTGTCGTTGAATGCGCGCGGAGCATTGCGCCCTTGCGGCCGTCGAAAGAACCCATTGGATCGTAAGGATCCACCACATCCGGCGGACCGGCCACAAACAACTGCCCGCCGGCCAGGACCATAGCGCGAATACGAACGGGCACCCACTTGAACCAAACGGGCGGTCTGGCTCTCGTAAAGCCGATGCCCTTAGGAACGCCGCGTGTGTAATCGGCCAGCACAGGTTCATTGTCGTTCTCGTCAGCAAAGAGCAGATAGCCCTTCTCGCCCGGCGTAAAAAGCGGGCTTTGGAGATTCCGAGACGGGTAGGACTGCACGGCGTATGTTCTCTCCGGACCGACGACAAGGAGTTGTCCGGTCTTGGCCGCCCGATGGGCCAGGTAGTACCCCGGCCACGTCGCCGAGTACATCCAGAAGGTGCGGTTGAACCACGAATCATCCAGAAAACCGCTCGTCGAGAAAACGTGCAGCCCGATGTCCCTGTCGCCCATACTCGCGCCGCCGTACCGCTTCTGATAACTCTGCATCATGGCTTTATGGACTCTGATCCATTGCCAATCATGTTGTTCCTTTTCATATTCCGCCTGGGATTCCATCCCCTCTATAAACGGCTGATCCATTAAATCCATCGCATGGGTTTTGGTCTCAGGTTCCGGCACGATGTAGGGAACCGGTTGAGAAACGAGCGTGCGGTCGAATTTGTATTGCCCCAGATAAATATATCCGCCTTCGCTAACGAGGATATCCGAATTCGTACCTTCCATGTGGTAGCCCGGGATGAACGGCTTATCTTTGGCGTCCGTTCTCGTTCGGGACCATGTATCGACACACGTTTCATACCGAACGTTTCCGACCACGGGATCGAGGCCATAAATCCGTATGCCGCCGTCGAGATACGATGAACGCCCCGCCGTGCAATAGGCTACACCGTCTTTGATCAAAATGCTCCCGTGAACGTGCCACGGAGATTCCAACTGGTCGAAGGCGATAATACGCTGGTTCGACGGCGCCGCCTGAAAGCGCCATGCCAACATTCCATCCGAAGCACGCAAACAGTAAACGCACCCATCCGCGCAACCGAACAGAACGAGATCGTCATAGAGGGTCGGGGACGAATCAATCCGCCCCCCGGCGGTAAAATGCCACAATTCCTCGCCATCGCGCGCGTCCATAGCATAAAGCGTATGCTCATTCTTAGCCGCGACATAAAGCCGATCCCCACCGACGACGGGCGGCGTCAACGCACCGTGCAACCGAACGCGCCATCGCGGCGAAATGTCTCCCGGAACCTCGCAAGCCGTCGAACCAGTACGTTGTGGATCATGCCGATAAGTGAGCCAATCCTTCTGATGTGAAATTTGAGATTTGAGATTTGAGATCTTTCCGTAGGCAGAACCTTTCTCCAACCTCTCTGTTTTCTGTTCTCTGTCTTCCGTCTTCGGGCAAGCGGGAGCGAGGGCGTTGAAGCCGGTCACCTTGGCACCGGGATAACAGAAGCACGGATTCGGGGCGACGTAAAGCAGGCCGTTGCAGGCGATGATCCCGTATCGGCACGGACCGCGCACCCAGTCATTTTGCGTATTGACGCCGCCGGTGATGCTAACGAATTCGACGCCGCGATTGGGCGTGATTAGAAAGTTTTCCGTCGCCTTGCTCTGATAGCATCGCAAATGATGCCCCTCGGTGAATACATCAGACGTATCCAGTCGTGTTACGATATGACCGGTCGTCAGATCACTCCCGACGATCCGGTTGTCCTGCCAGTGCCATACCTGCCCCTGCGCAACGAAAAGCTCATTGCGACCGACTCCTCCCTTGAGCGTCCAGAGGACGTTGCCGGAATCGGCGTCCAACGCCTGAAGCATTTTCCGGCTCAAGACCAATACGCATCCATCGCGAACGACGAGCAGTGGGACCGGGGCGTCACTCGGTATTTGCCAGCATTTACCACCGTCTTTGAGCCGGCGAGACACTAACGAAGATCCCTCCTGATAGAATACGTTCCCGTCGTCAACCGCCAGCGTCAGGGGGCGAATCTTTCCCTTTACTTCCCAGAGTTGCTTTCCCGTTTCGGTATCCATCGCCGTGAGTCGTTCATTGCTCTTGCATGACAAAAGAACGCCCTCACAACAACGTATCTCATCCGTTTGTTCGGTGCCTTCCAGCATTGATCGTGTCTCGCCCGTCGCCGCGTCAAGGGCCGCAACGGGAGCATCATATTCGAGGACGATATAAAGCCGGTCGCCCTGGCCGACGAGTCGCCGCGGAATGGTTTGCGGGGCATTTCGCAAGGCACGGGTTTTCCATGCACGCGATCCCCACTCGGATAAGGGACGTTTCCACAGTAATTTCCCGTTGAAGGCGTCCCGCGCAATCAGCGTCCATCGTTCCGGGAGGGATTCCGTCGTGACGCCGGTCAGCCCCTCGTCGAAAACGTAAAAGAGCCGCCCGTTCGAGGACACCATCGCACACAAGCTTGAAATAAACTCGTGACTCCGGGACCACAGAGGGCCGCAAATCCACTTCAACCGCCGGGGCGGCCCGACTTGCGTATCGTCAGCGACGGCGTTGTTCGAGGCATCGTGGAGAAAATGCGTCCAGTCGTCGATATCATCCGGCTTGGGCTTGACCGTTTTCGTCCAATGACCGTTGTCTTTAATGTATGCCACACCGCCGGGAGCAAGTACCCGCATGATCTCCTCACGGGGAACGTAACCGACGTTTTCAGACACAACGAGATTGACGAGATTATCCACGTAGGGCAGATGTCCGTCTCGCAACTGCTCGATGGACACTTTACCATACAGACCCAGTGACTTGATCGTATCGATCGCCGACCGGACATTTTCCGCATCGGGATCCAGACCGTGAACCAGATAACGGTCGTTCGCATGCAACGCCGCCGTGAGCCTGCCTTGCCCGCAACCCAGATGCACCACCAAACCACCCTTGACGCCGGTTGCATCAAGTATTTGCTTCGCTCTCGATTTGTATTCGACCGGTTGAGCCAATACCTGCGGAGATAAACAAGATATGAAAACAAAAATTGCAAAAATCTTACGGAATAAAGAACAACTCCCCATGCGGTTTCCTTTCTGTCAACACTCAAGGCTTAATAATCCTTGAAGCCTCTCATCCACTCGGGCCAGTCTTCGGATTGGGCACCGCCGGCCTTGGTCCAGGCGTCCGCGGTATGAAACTGCCGATTCCACTTCAACGTCCACATCTCTTTGAGCCCCACCCGACGCACGGTAAAATCAACCATCACCGCATTGATGCACCCGCTATGACGGTCGATGCAATACCGCTGCATCATACCAGAACCGCCCGTGCCGTTCTCCAGCGTCGGAGGGGAATCCGTATGGTGCGGCATCCCGCCCAGCCATATCGCATCGAGGAACAACGGGATCTGATGCGCCCCCTGCACGTCTGGCGAGACCCAGTACCGCGAAAAATCGCCGATCACGCCGCTGGGCTCTCGCGCCTTCGACGGATCGCCGACGTAATCATTGATGCCATAGCTTCCCGCGAGATTGGCGTAGCCATAGCGGACATCATCCGACGGAAACTGACCATACGCTTCATACGCGCCCCCCGTCGAACCGTTATCCGCATTCGGTTTGGTCGCCGACGGGCAGAAATTGATATTCTTATCCTTGTAATAGGGCCTGAGCGCACCGATCCAGACGTGGCCTTGTGCCGTGGTGGACCAGGCGCCGTAGAACTTGTGGTCGTTGTCGTCGGTGTACATCTGAAAGATCATGCCCCACTGTTTCAAATTGGACATGCAGGCGACATCTCTGGCCTGCCTCTTCACGCGTTGCAACGCCGGCATCAGGATGGCCATTAACAGGGCGATGATGGCGATAACCACCAATAGCTCGATCAGCGTGAATCCTCTCCTCTTTACCCGACTATATCCTGGAATCCAGTCTCTGGGCATAACATTCATGTTATTCTTTTAAGGCCGAAGGATCAAGAGAAATCCCCCCTGTCGTTTTCTTGCTATCTCTATCGAATCCAAATATAATGATCCCTAATGGCTTCCCACCATAGACAACAGAAGGATGCGTATGAAAGAATTAAGAGGCAAAGTACGACGGTTCCTCAAGCAATCACAAGCCAGCCATCACGATATCGATATGGATCAACTTTGCGAGATCTTTCTCAGCGAAATGCGCCACGGTCTCGCCGGGCTGGAGAGTTCCCTCGCGATGATCCCGACGTATATCGAAGTTGGCCAAGACGTCCCGGCAGATCAACCGGTCATTGTGCTCGACGCCGGCGGAACCAACTTTCGTGTCGCGACGATTCGATTTGACGACTCCGGCAACGCGTCCGTTGAGAACCTGATTCAAAAATCCATGCCGGGGCTTGAGAAAGAAACGTCAAAGGAGGACTTCTTCGCCACGATTGCTCAGTATATGACTGACGTCGCCCAGGCAAGCGAGAAGATCGGCTTTTGCTTTTCATACCCCACGGAAATACTCCCGAGCAAAGACGGCCGGCTCATTCGATTCTGCAAGGAAGTCAAAGCGAAGGAAGTCGAAGGTGAGTTGATCGGTGAAAATCTTCTGGCCGCCCTGGCCCGTGCAGGCCACAAAGGACATAAGTCGGTGGTAATTCTCAACGACACGGTAGCAACCTTACTTGCGGGTGTTTCGGCTTCTCATGCCTTTACGTATGACAGCTATATCGGATTCATCTTAGGGACGGGATCGAACTGCTGCTATGTGGAGTCCAATCAAAATATCACCAAGACGAGCGGTTTGGACGACAACGCCGGGCAAATCATAAACGTCGAATCCGGCGCTTTCGACAAGGCGCCGCGAGGCACGATTGATATCCTATTGGATAAGTCCACGCTCGATCCGGGGCAATACACATTTGAAAAGATGTTCTCCGGCGCCTACATGGGTCCGCTCTGTCTCAAGGCCCTCCAGGAAAGCGCCCGGCAAGACCTCTTCTCAAAGACCGTTGCCGATAAGATGCTCGCCATTGACAATTTACAGACGAAAGATGTGAATGATTTTCTAAGATCACCTCATGGGCCGAACGTATTAGCCATCATCTGTACTGCCGGGACCACTCAGGATTACGCTGTCGTCTGGTATGTGCTGGACGGCCTGATCGAAAGAGCGGCCATACTCGTCGCGGCCCTCTTGTCGTCCGTCGTGCTCAAATCCAACAAAGGCACAAATCCATGTAAGCCTGTTTGTATTACCGCCGAAGGAACAACGTTCTACGAATTGAAGTCTCTCAAGGCAAAAATTGAATCTTATCTGAGGAGCGTTTTACAAGAAAAGCACGGGCGATATGTGGAGATCGTGAATGTCGATAATGCCACATTGATCGGGGCTGCCATCGCGGGTTTGACTAATTAACGTTGGAGAAACAAAAGGAGAAGTGCTTTGGAGTAAAAAGATGAAAGCAACAATTATTTTTTTTCTTATGAGCACAATAGCCATAAACGCACTGACCGGCGAATTCCCCACCGGCGTCGATACCACGGACCGACTGCTTCAAGCCGGCTGTCTTGACGTGACAAAGCCACCCTACGCAGCCGACTCTACAGGCACGACGGACTCCACCCAGGCCATTCAACGGGCCGTCAACGACGCACGGGATCACGGACTTGCCTGTTTTTTTCCGGAGGGGACCTATCTCATCTCGGATACACTATCCTGCGAACAACAGGTGAGAAGACTCGACAAGCCCAGATTTGTCGAAGGGGGAAAGCGGGCCGACTATTGGCATATCAATCACCAAATCGTGATGATAGGATCGACGAAGGGCAAAAAACGTCCCGTTTTGAAATTATCACCGGACGCCAAAGGATTCGACGATCCATCTAATCCGAAACTCTGTGTTTATATATGGGCACATACCTGGTACGGCGACGGCACTGGAGAGCAGCCGAATATCTCCTTCAACCACATTTTCAAAGGGATTGATATT
>JAFGTG010000538.1 GCA_016934255.1 Sedimentisphaerales bacterium | reverse complement strand
GCCAAGACCATTGTCTGGAACGGACCGATGGGCGTTTTTGAGATGGAGCCGTTCGACAAAGGGACCAAGGCGGTCGCCATAGCCGTGGCCGAGGCGACTGAAAAGGGCGCCCGAAGCATTATCGGGGGCGGCGACAGCGCCAGCGCCGTAGCGAAACTGGGCCTGGAGGACAAGATCAGCCATATTTCAACCGGCGGCGGCGCATCCCTTGAATTTCTCGAAGGCAAGAAATTCAAATGTCTCGAGATTCTCGATGAAAAGTAATCGGCAATGTTTGGGCATGAGCAATGAAAAAAGACAAAGGTAACGGGGGACTGCTGAACCAAAAGAGATTTGAGAAATGGGAGAAGGAAAGAAAGCATTGGTTGCGCGGATTGACAATGCAGGAGGCGGTCCGGCTTGAAGAAAAGCTGCTGCGCTCTGCCCTGATTCGGGAATGGCGAGACAATTTTCCTGAAGACAAGCCCGTTTGCTTGAAGTTGGGGCTTAAAAGGAAAAAGAAGTGACGCAGGGATTGGAAGAGGTTTTCAAAAAGATTGTAACATTCCTCAACAAGGGTAAATATAAATATTTTGTGATAGGGGGAATCGCAGCGGGAACACTCGGTGAGCCCAGAGTGACAGGGGACATCGATGTGGATATAATAATCAACGAGAAAGAAGTTGGAGAATTTCTGGACAAAGCAGAAGAAGCAGGATTTTTATTTTCAAAGGTCCTGTGCATAGAGTCTATCCGACGGACAGGTGTTTTTCAAATTCGGTACGGGGACTACCACGTCGATTTTCTTGTTGCTTCGACAGCCCTTGAAACGATGGCGTTTGAGAGGCGTATCGGAATCAAGGTTTATGGAACCAAAGGATTTTTTCCAACTCCTGAGGACCTGATTCTGATGAAGCTCATTCCCGGTCGGGCGAAAGATATCGCCGATGTGGAAGGCTTGATCGCTCGTCACGGAGATAAGTTAGACAGGGACTACCTCAAGACGTGGGCAATGAAATTATGTGATGAGGCTGAGGACATGAGGATATGGACAGTGCTAAACAAGTTGCTAAAGGATTGAAATGAGACTACCGAAAGCGGGGACAATTGAGGTTGTGCCGTCGGTTCTCAGCGCCGATTTTGCCCGACTGGGAGATGAAATTGCACAGATCACCTCGGCCGGTGTGAGTATGGTGCATCTGGACGTTATGGACGGCCACTTCGTGCCGAATATCACCATTGGTCCGCCGGTGATCAAGAAAATTCGCAAAGAGAGCGACTTGGTTTTCGATGCGCATTTGATGATCAGCGAGCCGGCCAAATACGCCGAGCCTTTCATCGAAGCGGGGGCGGACCATATTACATTCCATATCGAGGTCGCGGAGGATCCAGTAGGTTTGATCGATAAATTGCACGATCTCGGATGCAGCGCCGGAATCTGTTTGAATCCGGAAACCCCGGTCGAAGCCATTGCCTCCGTCGCGCCGCTGTGCGATATGGTTTTGGTCATGACGGTTCATCCGGGTTTTGGCGGACAGGCTTTTATGCCCGAAGCGGCCAAAAAGATCGTGCAGGTTCGCGAGATAGTCGGCCCGGATATCCGCATCGAGGTCGATGGCGGGATCGATACTCAGACAGCACCCATCGTCGTTTCGTACGGGGCCGATACGCTTGTCGCCGGAAACGCCATCTTCTCAAAAACCGACCGTAATGCGGCCATTGAGGCCATCCGAAGGTCTTTTTCGTGATTTTCATGGTCATTTCGTGGGGATTTTGATACAATTCAAAAACGATTAAAATTCAGATGGATATGGCCAACGAATCAAAATCAAAGTGGAAGGGATTTTCTCTCAAGCCTCGCAAGGAGATGCCGGAGGGGCTGTGGGTGCGGTGTCCCGGCTGCGAGCACATGCTTTATCGGAAATCCGTTGAGAGTAATCTGAACGTCTGTCCGGAGTGTAACTACCACTTTCGCATCGAGGCCGCCACGCGAATTAAGTACCTCGTCGATGAGGGATCGTTCCAGCAATTCCTAAGTGATATGACGACCAACGATCCGCTGGATTTCAAATTCAGGGGAACCACGTATAAGCAGCGGGCGAAAGAGGATGCGAAGAAATCCGGTGAGAAAGAAGCGATCCTGATCGGAGACGCTTTCATCAAAGGCCGGGGCGTGATTCTGGCCGTGATGGAGCCGAACTTCCTGATGGGCTCGATGGGGTATGTCGTTGGCGAGAAGTTCTGTGCGGCGGTGGATAAAGCGCTGGAAGAGAAGCTCCCGCTGGTCGTGGTGTGCTGCTCGGGAGGCGCCCGGATGCACGAGGGCGTCGTTTCTCTGGGCCAGATGGCTAAAACGTCCGCGGCATTGGCGAAATTCGACGAGTCCGGCGGGCTGTATATTTGCGTGTTGACCGATCCGACGACCGGCGGCGTCACGGCGAGCTTCGCGATGCTGGGCGACTGCATCATGGCCGAGCCGGGAGCGCTGATCGGTTTCGCCGGGCGCCGGACGATTGCGGAAACGATTAAAGTCGAGTTGCCGGAGGGATTTCAGACGGCGGAATTTATGCTGGAGCACGGCTTTGTGGATATGATCGTTCATCGCAAAGACCTCCGCAGCGAAATTGCGCGTTTGATTGACTATTGTCAGAAATAAGCTACCCCACCCTGGGTGTAACATATCTGTTTTGCGGGCCTGATGAGAGATGGATAAGGCAGGTGAGAAGCATATCGTAAGGAGATGTCTGTTAGGGCTGATTGTCCTTGGGATAGGGGCATTCGGCAGAGTTGACGGACGCGTCATTTCCGACGTTTCGCCGCGGTGGTCCGACGTATTCTTTACGGAGGAAAAACCGGCGTTCCTGTTACCGGCCATCGCGAATCACAAAAAAACCGTTGCGTTAATGACCGTTAATGCAAAAGAACATTGGCAGCTCGCCGTGGCGGCCCCAATCGCGGCAAGAATCCGGCACCATAACAAGATACCGATTCTCCTGGCGACGGAACCGGAAGGTCTCGCCATACAATCCAGATTGATGGAGCTTTTCGCTGCGGACCTGAATTCATATACGATGATGGATTTCGATGGCTTTCTTGAACGAGTTCAGGGACACTGTGCAGTCCACGTTCTGCCCAAGGCCCGCGATTGCGCCCAGACGGCCTTGCTTGCGGCGATGAGTTTTTGGCAGAGCACCGATGTGCTGGTTGTCGGGGCTGTGGACGATCCCGAGGCGGCGATATTAGGCTCGATCCTGGCGTCGCATTTGGGCGTGCCGTTTGTTCCGATTTCAGGCCGGGAGAATCCTCAAATGGTCTCAGAGGGTCTGGAGATCCTGAACGTCAAACGGATTATCTTTGTGACT
>JAFGTG010000058.1 GCA_016934255.1 Sedimentisphaerales bacterium | reverse complement strand
GTTTAATCCGCGAAAGGGTTATGGATTTATCGCTACCGCTGATGGCCGTGATATTTTCGTCCACTACTCAAGTATTTCAGGCGATGGGTATAAAACGCTCGTTGAAGGCGATCCCGTTACGTTCGACATTGTCGAGGGAGAAAAAGGGCTGAGAGCTGAAAACGTCACCGCTCAGTCGGCCTCCGGAAGCAACGACGCGTCATAACGTTGCTTCCCTTAGATTCGGGCTTGAGGAAAGGTTGCACGGTAGGTTTGGTTTGATCTTTTTCTTATAGTCCGATAGAATCCTGAAAGAAAAAATTTAATCGTCGGTTTAGTGTCATCCGAAGCATGGATTTGATCGTCGTCGCGTTTGGCATGTCCTATCTGGGACAGATAAGAACAGGTGGCGTATAACTCATGATGACAGGAGCGTATCAATCCGGTCTGGACTGTAATGTCCTTGTGCTCAACAAGCATTATATGGCCATCCGTATCATCGGCGCCAAGCGGGCGTTTTCTTTGCTGTTCCGCGATCTGGCCGAAGTGGTCTCGCTCGAGGAGGGCCGATATTCCAACTATGATTTTCAGAGTTGGTGCGAAGTCAGCCAGTTCCGTCGAAACTTTGAGCCGGACGGACACGACTGGGTCTCGACCGTGAATTTATACATCGAGGTGCCTCGCATTATCCGGCTGCTCTTCTACGACCGCCTGCCGCGAACCGACGTCACCTTCAACCGCCGGAACATCTTCGCCCGCGACAAGAACAAATGCCAGTATTGCGGTAAACATTTTCCCACCAGCGAGTTATCCCTCGATCATGTCATCCCGCGAACACAGGGCGGCAAAACCACCTGGGAGAACATCGTGTGCGCCTGCGCCGCGTGCAACGTTAAAAAGGGCGGTCGAAAGCCGAAACAGGCCGGCATGAAGCTCATCAAAAAGCCCGTAAAGCCCCGGCGCAATCCCCTCATCCACGTCCACCTCGGCCACGATCGCTACCGAAGCTGGAAACAATTCCTCGACCACGCCTACTGGTCCGTCGAACTCAAATAACCGACCGGCGATCGCATTAACTCACCCCGTGGAGTTTCCGCCCGACAGGTCCGTCAAAGTTGGGAGCTGTCTTGAACGGTTCGAAATCTCCCGTCAACGCCGCGGCTTTCGTCTTCGCCAATAATCCCAACTGCTCGGCCTGACTCATCGGTTTAAAGTGACTGGCCGTTCCGGCGTTCGCATCAAGAAACTCCTCAGTATCCATACCCGAGACGATGGTTGAAACCGGCTGGCTCCATATATACCGCAAGGCCTGTTCGACCGTGACGACATTGGCCCGGAGCACATATCCGCTGGCCAGCGTTTTCATGGCGATCACGCCGATATTTCGCCTGACAAGAACAGGCAACACATGCTTCTGGAAGCTCTTGAAGTGTGCATCGAAAACGTTCATTGGCATCTGAACGGTATCCCACGGATACCCATAGGCCATCATTTTCAGGTGGAGAACGGGATCCCGATGTCCTGTGAATCCGATGAAGCGAACCTTGCCCTGTTTCTTCGCCAGGTCGGCCGCTTCGATCCCCCCGCCCACGGCAAAGATCATTTCCGGGTCTTTTTCATAGACCACTTCATGGAATTGCCACAAATCGATGACGTCTGTCTTCAACCGTCGCAGGCTGTCCTCAAGATGCTCCATGGCCGTCTTTTTATCGCGGCCGTGGTGCTTGGTCATTAGAAACGCCTTCTCCCGATAACCGCGGGTAAGGGCCTTTCCCATAAGCTCTTCCGACCGCCCGTTGTGATATTCCCAGGCATTGTCCAGAAACGTCACGCCGCGGTCGATGGCCTTTTGAATAAATCGAACGGATTGGTTGTCATCCCGAATCCGGCCGATATGATGGCCTCCCAATCCGAGCATTGAAACCTTGACTCCCGTACCGCCTAAAGGACGAGTGGGAATATCCGCCGGATCGGAAGCGGCCAGCGCGCGACTGGCGGCATGAACGGTAAAAAGGCCATAAGCTGTTCGTCTGATGAAATCTCTTCGGGTGGATAAATGTTTTCTCATAGCTCTACCCCCTTTTAACAAATGCAGATAAAAGAATGACCCTGCAGTGACTTGATCTGTGGAAAATATATGACCATCTTCTGCTCGACCAAACACTGATTCATAATCGGTGTCATGTTCACCATATCGGAGATAATTATACCACCGTTCGACAGTGAAAACAAAGCTGAAATCACCTCATAGACCACGGATCGTTGGCAAATGTGTTTTGACAAACGAGGTTAGCCCACTATGATGGTTATCTATGAAGATATATAGGATATTGTATTGGAGCAGCGAAATAGTGGGGAGGGCGTTCGTACCGTTTTCTTGGAGGCAAAAATTATGAAGCACAAAGCACTCTTGAGGATGGCAGTGGTCTGTTCGGTCGTTATACCGTTGATCCTGCCTGAAGGCGCATCGGCTCAGCCCCGATCCCGCCAAGGTGGACTTTACGGCGACTGGCAGGTAAAACTAAAGTACAACGAGCATGAATTCGAGTCGATCCTGGCGTTTTCCAGAAATCAAGAGGGACAATACACGGGTCAATGGATCAGTTTCTGGGGGGTGGATGAACTCAAAGATGTGAAATTCGAAGATCATAAGCTTAGCTTCTTGCAGGCTACCCCCTTCCGGGATGCAAAGTTCACAGGCGCAATCGAGCAGGAGGAACTTTCGGGACGCTTGATTAGCAACCAGGGCGAGGTCGAAATAAAGGGCGTACGGATTCCGAGAATCCCCCGGGGAGTAGGAAGCTGGGAGATGAAGACGAAGGTCGGCGAGAGAGAAATTCCGGGAACTTTGACGATTACTGTTGACAAGGGAGGTAATCTTGGCGGCACATGGAAAAACTCCAGGGGTGAGAGTAAGATCTCAGACGTTAAATACGAAGATCGCAAACTGACCTTCACGAGAGTGATCCAGGGAGAGGACAACGAACAAAAAATGACATTTGAAGGAACTCTCGGCTATAACTCCCTTGAAGGAGTGTTCAAAAACGACCGTGGAGAAGCTCCAAGCGAGGGAATCCGGATCGGTGGTGCGCTGATCGGCACGTGGGATCTCGACATCGAATCCGAACGAGGTCCTATTAAACAGCGACTGAGAGTCAATTCGGACATGAGCGCATTCTATGGGCCTGCTCTTATCAACAAGATCAATCATGATGGCGACAAGATAAGCTTCAAATACGTCTTGAAATTATTCAGCGACCGGGAAGTTGAAGTGAGTTTCGAAGCAAAGATCGCAGATTCTAAGCTCACAGGTGAAATTAAGACATCGCAAGGCACCTGGAAAGTAACGGGCACCCGGCGCCCGTTCAGAAGGCCCGGATCGAATAGCAGCTAAGCCTGCGGAGATAAAATCATATCGATAGAACATGCGTTCATGAGATTGTCAGAGCACTTGCCATCAAGTTCCGCTACTATATCGAGCATGAGCATTGATATGACGCTTTTATGTTAGATAGATTTTCGAGAGAGTGGGAGTTACAAATGATTCAACAGACAAAAATAATAACGGTATTTTTTCTGGTTATATGCGCCGTCAATTGCATTTTGGGCGAGGAAATGGCATTTTTCGTTTCGCCGCAAGGCAATGATGCCAATTCTGGGACAAAAGACCAGCCTTTTAAAACGCTTGAAGCGGCCCGCGACGCCGTGCGGAAAGCCGAACACGCCGAGGAAATCGTTGTCTGGTTGAGGGCGGGCGTGTATGAGCGGGATAAGACTTTTCAATTGACGGGTGACGATTCTGGAAATCCAGGCAAGCCGGTCATTTACCGCGCGTGGCCGGGCGAGGAGGTGCGAATCGTAGGCGGTAAACGGATAACGAACTGGAAACCTGTGACCGATGAAGCCATTCTGAAAAGGCTCGTCCCTGAAGCCCGATCCAACGTGCTCCAGGCCGACTTGAAAGCACTCGGTTTAACAAATTACGGCCAGGTGAAACGGGGTGGGATTGAATTGTTCTACAATGATCAGCCTATGACGCTGGCTCGGTGGCCCAACGAGGGATTTGTAAAAATCACCGGTCTCGTCGAACCCGATACGGTAAATGTCCGGGGTACAAAAGGCAGCAAGGCGGGTAAGTTCATGTACGAGGGCGACCGGCCCAAACGCTGGACCGAAGAGAACGATCCGTGGGTTCACGGGTATTGGTTTTGGGACTGGTCCGACGAACGACACAGAGTCGAATCGATCGACACCGAGAAACGTATCATCCGTGTTGCGCCGCCCTATCATGGGTATGGATACCGTGTCGGCCAGTGGTTTTACGGGATGAATATCCTGGCGGAACTCGATGCGCCCGGCGAATGGTACCTGGATCGCAAGACGGGCACCCTTTATTTCTGGCCGCCGACATCCATCGAGTCCGGGCAAGCGGTCGTCTCCATGCTGGATACGCTCGTGAACCTCTCCGGCGTCTCGAATGTCGCTATCGAGGCTGTCATTCTCGAAGCGTGCCGCGGAACGGCTATCATAACGAGTAATTGCACCAAAACGAAAATCGCCGGATGCGTGCTGCGTAATATCGGCGGTAGCGCCGTGCAGGCGAGCGGCGGTAACAACTGTTCTGTCGTAGCCTGTGATATCTACGGGACTGGTAGCGGTGGCATCAGCCTGCAAGGCGGCGAGCGTTCCTCGCTCGCTCCCGCAGGTCACGTCGCCGAGAACAACCATATCCACCATTACGGGCGATGGAGCCGCATGTACACCCCCGCCGTCTCGCTCGCAGGCGTCGGCAACCGGGCGGCGCACAACCTGATCCACGATGCGCCGCACATGGCCATTGGATTCAGCGGCAACGAGCATCTTATCGAATTCAACGAAATCCACGATGTATGTTTGGAATCGAACGACGCCGGGGCCATGTACGCCGGCCGGGACTGGACGATGCGCGGCACGGTGATCCGCTATAACTACCTGCGCGACATCACCGGATTCAGAGATAAGGGATGCGTCGGCGTCTATCTGGACGATATGTTCTGCGGCACAAAAATCTACGGCAACGTTTTCTACCGGGTGACGCGGGCGGCCTTTATCGGGGGCGGACGTGATTGCATCGTCGAGAACAATATCTTTGTGGATTGCAAGCCGGCGCTCCACATCGACGCCCGGGCGATGGGCTGGGCAAGCGACCACGTGGAAACGACAATGACGGATCGGCTAAAAGCCATGCCTTACACCTCTGAACTGTGGCGGGAACGCTATCCCGAGCTTGTGGGTATATTACAAGACGAACCGGCGGCGCCGAAAGGCAATCTTGTGGCTCGCAATATCTCTTATAAAGGCCAATGGGACGGCGTGTACAAACAAGCGCGGCCTTACGTCACGTTCGAGGACAATTTCGTCGATAAAGATCCTCATTTCAGAGGGACGCCGCCGGAGACGTTCGAGCTGCGAGAGGATTCGCCCGCCTACAAGATAGGTTTTAAACCGATCCCCTTTGAGAAGATCGGCTTGCAAAACGACGCCTACCGCACCGTGTCGAGTCCGTCAGGCGTGGGAAAGAGGTGGCCTTCTGAAAAACACAGTTACGAAGATTCCGTGACCGGCCTGGAAGTCACGATGCTGACGACCTCAAAGGCGAAGGATAATAAGATCTACCAAACGCATCCCAACTGGACCGCGGACGGTCAATATATTGTCTTCATGTCGGATCGAAGCGGAACGAATCAGTATTACGCCGTCTCGGAAAAGACCGGGACGATCGTGCAACTGACCGATGAGGCCGGGCCGGGTTATGCCTGTTTGAGCCGGACCGAAAATCGAATGTATTACATATCGGATCGCCAAATATGGAACCTTGATATCGATGCGATTTTAAACGGTGACAAACAAGGGCACATCCGACAAAAAGTTGCTAATTTACCCGAGAATGTTCAACTCAGCGGGTCAATCACATTGGACAGCGACGAAAAGACAATATATTTAGGGGCCCGATACTCAGCCGATTCATGGGGCTTGCTGGCCCTGGACATCCAAACCGGGCGATACTCGAAGATTATCGACTCGGACTTTAGAGTCGGTCATTGCCAGGCGCATCCCACGAAAAGCGGGTTGCTCATGTATTGCTGGGAGACCGGCGGCGATTCGCCTCAGCGCATGTGGATCGTCAATGCAGACGGGAAGGGAAACGGTCCCTTTTATAAAGAGACCTACGACGAATGGGTCACGCACGAAGTCTGGTGGGGAGCAGACAAGGCGCTCTTTACGATCTGGCCGAAAAACGAGGAGATGTTGAAGAAACCTCACGGCATCGGGTATGTCACCTTAGAGGACAGATCCCTGCATATTCTCGATCAGAAGAAATACTGGCACGTCGGCGCTAGTCCCGACGGCAAATGGGCGGTCGGCGATACGTTCGCCGGCGAACTCTTTTTAGTCGGCATCGATAGCGGCCAGGCCCAACTATTAACACAGGGACACCGACCCGAAGGCGCCACGGTGCATCCGCATCCTTCGTTTTCTCCGGATGGCCCGAAAGTGCTTTTCTGCTCGGAGAAGAACGGAAATTGGGATTTGTGCCTGGTGCGGTTGAAGCGATAGATTCGGAGAAATATCATGAGACATACCCGGCGATGGTTTATAAATCGGACTCTGAAACTCGGTACGGCCGGTTTTGCTCTTAGTCATTTTTCAATCGCCTCGAAAGCCGGGCAAAGATTCACAAAACCGAACTTCATCATCATTCTTTGCGATAATCTCGGCTACGGCGATATTGGCTGTTTCGGTTCGACGCGACATCGCACGCCGAATATTGATCGTATGGCAGAGGAGGGGACGCGATTTACGGATTTCTACGCGACCAGCGGCGTTTGCACGCCTTCGCGTGCGAGCCTGATGACGGGATGTTATCCCCGCCGGGTTAACATGCACATGGCTAAAGCCGGCCGGCCCGTTCTCCAGCCGGTTGCGAATAAGGGCCTCCATCCCGAAGAGGTCACCATCGCGGAAGTGCTCAAGGCTCAAGGTTATGCTACGGCTTGTATCGGTAAATGGCACCTCGGCGACCAGTTGCCCTTCCTCCCGACTAAGCAGGGATTCGATTATTATTTGGGAATCCCGTACAGCGACGATATGACACAGCGGCCGGGGCAGAACTGGCCGCCTTTACCGCTGATGGAAAATGAAGAAGTCATCGAGGCCCCCGTTGATCGCACTCTCCTTACCCGGCGTTACACCGAGGCCGCGATTAAGTTCATTGAAGCGAATAAGGACAAACCCTTTTTCATCTACTTACCTCATGCCATGCCGGGTAGTACAAAGGCGCCTTTTGCGAGCGAACGCTTTCGGGGCAAGTCGGCCAACGGTCCCTGGGGCGACTCAGTGGAAGAGCTGGACTGGTCCACGGGAAAAATTCTGAAAGCGCTAAAAGAACTCGATCTCGATGAAAACACCTTGGTCGTCTGGACGTCCGACAATGGAGCGCCCCCGCGGAATCCTCCCCAGGGTCTCAATGCGCCTCTGGCCGGTTGGGGATATACCTGCGCCGAAGGCGGACAGCGCGTGCCGTGCATCATGCGATGGCCGGGCAGGATTCAGGCGGGAGCGACGTGTAGAGAGCTATGTACGATGATGGACCTGTTGCCGACCTTTGCCCGGCTGGCCGGGACTCACCCGCCGAAGGATCGCATCATCGACGGTCACGACGTTGGGCCGTTAATGGCCGGGAAAACGGGAGCCACGTCACCCTATGAAGCTTTCTATTATTATTACATGGAACAGCTCCAGGCCGTCCGGTCGGGCCAGTGGAAGCTCTATCTCCCGCTTGAAGCCAAGTGGATCAACTTTCGCGGCGACTCGAAACCTTTCCCCGCTGAGTTATACGATCTCAAAGCCGATATAAGCGAGTCAACGAATCTTGCGACAAAGCATCCCGACGTCGTGAAACGGTTACTCGCATTGGCTGAGAAAGCTCGTAAAGATTTGGGTGATGTCGGTCGGCCTGGCGCGAACCAGCGACCCGCCGGTTATGTTAATGATCCCACTCCGCGAATCCCGACGAAATAGGAGAAGCATAGGTTGCTCAATACATGTGTCATGTCGAGCGTAGTCAGCCAAAGGCGGACGAAGTCGAGACATCTGGTGACGAGCGTGACATTATGTTTTTACGTAACCAGATTTCTCCATTCCGGTCCACTTTTCGTGGACCTCCAGTCGAAATGACAGTTCTTACAAGCTATTTTCTTAGGAGACAGGAGCAAGGGTTAATACAGTGTCATGTTGAACTCACTGCCCAAGGGAGCGGGGGTTTGGGGCTTTCGACCGCGAGTGTTTTTATAGATGTACACGGCGGAGCCGGTGACAATGATAACATCGCGTATCCCATCCCCCGTCATATCGCCGACGAGCAGGCTCTTTTCATATTGGGTTTGTTTCGAGTCCGTTTCCAGGCCCGGCGTATGGAAGGTGCCGATCCGTCGGCCCTGGTGATTGTAGAGTCCCCTTTTGTGAGCGACCATCATTTCCTCGACCCCATCCCCAGTCCAGTCCAGCAGGCAATGATGCCGGCTATAATCGGTCACAATCTGACCGAGCGGCCGGCCCTCTTCATCCAGTACCCAAAGGGGACTTTTCCCATACGGTCGGTGATCTATATCCACACATAACTGCAACCCGGCATGATTCGGTATGATCCGGCCGACGTCCACGGATTCGAAATGATGCCCGGCCCTCTCCCACAGGACGTTGCCGTTTCCGTCGATCAGGGCAATACAATTAGCCCCGCAGAGCGTGATGACGATGCGAAACGCCTCGGGCGAATCGCCGTGACGAACGACACGCGCACAGTCCAGATGCCCGCGTGCCTGATCCACTTTTTCCGACTGGAAGACCCAGCGGACCGAGCCATCGGGATTCAACAAGGCATAGCCGGCCATGATTTCATCCCGCCCGTCGCCGTCGATATCGATGGGTCGGGGCTGATGAGCGGTACGATATCCGCCCGGATCCTTCACGGTCCAGAGTAGCTCGCCCTGGCGGTTATATGCCCAAATCTGGTGATACCGGTCTTTCACGAGAACATCGGTCGGACGACTGCTGCCGGATAGATTGCAGAATACCAGGCAATCGGTTGCATCTTTCTCGATGGGTATACGTCTAAGTTCGCGACCCGTCGCGCCGTCGAGTTCTACCAGAGCGCCCTCGGTACACAAAATAACCTCTTTCTTTCCGTCACCGTCCCAGTCGTGAATCTGGCAGGCGACGTCATGATGCCAGTTCTTCCGTCCGGCGTCGGGATTCCCCCACGTCCACAAAACCGATCCGTCCAGATTTTGCGCCACCGCCGTGCTGGTATAATGCACGTCCTTCTCGTTGACGTTCTCGGAGCTGACAATCTCAACCGTGCCGTCCCCATCCACGTCTCCCGCGACAACCCAGTGTCCTCCGTATTCGGGATCGAGCGGGACAATCTTGAAAGGCTCAATCAAAGGAACTTTATTATCCGGCTCGCCGGTGTCGTTCACGTCAAAATATTGGAAACGTTGTTCTTCCGCATAGGTAGGAATAAGGGAAGCAGCCAGTACGAAAATAAAAAAAAGAAACCAATGGAGTATTACGTTTTTGCTTTGTACGGTCCTCATAATGAGTTTATCCTTCGATAATTTTTGTAGATTGTATTATGATGGTTTCGATTCGTCTTTGCAATCCTTTTGTCCCTCTATCCCACATGGCCGCCCTTGACGTCTCGGAAGCCGGATGCTATCCTGCTTTGTGAAAGGAGCCTATATGAAAAGCTTAACGCGTCGTCAATTCGTCAAAATCATGGGTCTTTCCGCTGTGGCGACAGCATGGCCAAAGGTTGCACTTGCCCAAACGTTGTCTCGCAAACCCAATATCCTGTACATCATGGCCGATGATCACACGAGCCAGGCCATCGGATGTTACGGGCTTCGGCTCAGCGAATACGCGCGCACGAAACATATTGATCGCATCGCGGCGGAAGGCGCTTTGCTGACGAACTGTTTCTGCACGAACTCGATCTGCGTTCCGAGCCGGGCTACGATTTTGACGGGCCAGTACAGTCATATCAACGGAGCAACGACATTGGGCGGCCGGCTCGATCCGGAGGCCGACAATGTCGCCAAACATCTCAAGACGGCCGGTTACGCAACGGCCATCGTGGGGAAATGGCACCTGAAGGAAACACCCTCCGGTTTCGATTACTATAATGTGTTGCGGGGACAAGGCCGGTATCAAAATCCTATACTATACGAACGTGGACAAGACTGGAAAAAAGGCGGGAAGGAACACGAAGGGTACTCGACGGATATTATCACCGATCAGGCGTTGAACTGGCTCAAGAGTCGAGAGGCTTCAGATAATCCCTTTTTCCTGATGTGTCATTTCAAAGCGGTTCACGAACCGTTTTTCAATCACGATCGTTACAAAGATTTATACGCCGATCAGGAACTTCCGGAGCCGGAAGACTTGCTCTGGCCCGAAAGCCCGAAAGGCAAACGCTTCAAAGGATGGCCTTTGGACCTTCTCGCAGACCGGTATCAGAAAAATCCGGAACGATACCCTCAGCCGAAACTTCAAACGCAAGGCAAAAACGCCAGGGACATTCTTAAGGCGGCATATCAGAAATTCATGAAAGATTATCTTCGCACGGTCGCCGGGATCAATGACAACGTGGGCCGGCTGCTGGCGTACCTGGACGAGACCGGCCGGAGCCGGGATACCGTTGTGATCTACACCTCCGATCAAGGCTATTTTCTCGGCGAGCATAATCTTTTCGACAAGCGGTTTATGCTGGAGGAGTCGCTTCGCATGCCGTTCTTGATTCGCTATCCGAGAGAGATCAAGCCGGGAACAATGGTGGATGACATCGTATTGAACGTCGATTTTGCCGAACTGTTCCTGGATTACGCCGGAGCGACGGTTCCTGATACGATGCAAGGCCGAAGCTTTCGCCAAAACCTGGCAGGCAAAACGCCGACGGATTGGCGCGACGCCATGTACTATCACTATTGGTCGCACCAAAAGGAACGGCCCAGTCACTATGGGATTCGGACTCAACAATACAAGTTGATATACTACTACGGCCTCGTTCGGATGAACCATAAACCTGAAGCGTGCTGGGAACTGTACGACCTGAGTGAGGACCCGCGGGAATTTGTCAATCAATACGATAATCCCAGGTACAAAGACATTATCGTGAATCTGAAACGCCGCCTAACCGAACTCCGTCAACAGGTTAAGGATACCGAAGATCCGTTGAAAGCATCGAAATCGTAAGATAATCCCACTTTTAACACTTTTTTAAGGGCACGACCGATGATGAAAAAGCACATGATGATAACGACATGTCTGGTTCTACTGGCACCCGTTCATTATATCGCCGCGTCTGAGGAATCGCCCGGCCAACAGAAAAAGACCGTCACCATAACAATTCTATATGACAACTACGTCTTTACCGAAGGACTCAAAACGGATTGGGGATTCTCGTGCATCCTCCAGGGCACGGAAAAGACTATCCTGTTCGATACGGGCACGAAGGGCGATCTGCTTCTCGAGAATTTCGAGAAGCTCAAGGTCAATCCGAAAGACGTCGAGGTTGTGGTCATTTCGCACAACCACAGGGACCACACCGGAGGCTTGCTTTCCTTTTTAGGAAAGAACAGCGACGTTTTGGTTTATCTGCCTCCCTCGTGCTCGGAATCTTTCATTCAGCAAGTGAAGGAAACGGGAGCCAACGTCAAAATAGTGAACGCTCCGATTGAAATCTGCAAGGGCGTCCATCTCACCGGCCCGATGGGCGAGCAGATCATTGAGCAATCCATGATTTTAGATATGGCCGAGGGAACTGTTGTTATTACCGGCTGTGCCCATCCCGGGATCGTGGAGATCGTACGAAAGTCAAAGGAGATCCTCCCGAAAAATGTTCACCTGGTTCTCGGCGGATTTCACCTGACGCGTAAATCCGACGTCGAGATCGAGCAGATCATCAGCGCATTCCGAAAACTCGGCGTCAAAAAGGCCGGACCCACACACTGCACGGGGAATCAAGCGATCCAGATGTTCAAAAAGGCGTATGGTCCCGACTTCGTGCAAATGGGCGTGGGCCGTACCCTAAAGATCGAAGCTCTCTCGAAATGATCATTATACACCTCGAAAGATGGAATTGAACTTTTGCAAAATTTAAGTTAGGCATACATTATTTCAGAAAATCGGTTTTATGATTTTCTGAAAATAATGGGCGGTTAGATCGTAACGTGTTATCCAGTGCGATATTACACATCGGTCTTTAGAAAGAAAAAATCAAGAGACAAAATTTTTTCTTTCCAAAAGCATGCCTAACTTCAATTTTGCAAAACTCTTGATGGAAGGAAAAATGGCCTGTAAGTGGTATCACGTTTGCCCGTTGCGAAGGCATGAAAGAAACGGCAAAATCAGCCTCCACTGGTCTGAAACATACTGTCAATCCGATGACGGCTGGTTGACGTGCGAGCGATACAAGCTGGAAGAGCAAGGTATCACCCATCCTGATACGATGCTGCCGGACGGCACGGTCGATCCGACGCTTCGTTAACAATCATTTCGGGAATTTCGACGCCGGCGGGTTGACTTTCGCCGTGCATCGCGATACAGATAGGGCCAAAAAGATCCACGTTATTTCTGGAGAAGTGCTATGAGAATCGAAAAGGTTTCGAGTCGTTTCCTGGTGACTACAATTCTGATTTTGACCGTCTGCGAAATGTCGTCGTGCGTCGCGGCGGACAACCGGCCTGGCGACCCAATCGCCAAGCCGGCCAACCGGGACGATTCCGTTCGCACCCTGGTCCGTCATCTTGGGCTGGGCCAAGGCTCGGTGATCGCCGATATCGGGGCCGGACGCGGCCGGGATACCTGGGTTTTTGCCGAGATCACAGGCACCACCGGGACGGTCTTCGCCGAGGAAATTCAAGAAAACGCGGTTAATACGCTCAGGGCCGAGGCGGAAAAAAGAGGGCTTAGCCAGGTGAAACCCGTGCTGGGGCGAAGTGACAATCCGTGTTTGCCTGCGGATACGTCGGACCTCGTGTACATGAATCACGTGTACCATCATTTCGCCAAGCCGCGTCAGATGCTACGAGCTATCTGGCGGAGCCTGAAACCGGGCGGCTACCTGACGATTGTTGATCGCGAACGAGGGACACTTCGAAACTGGGTCGAGCGTTCGCGCCGCGAAACGAAACATTTCTGGATTGCCGAAACAACGGTCGTACGGGAAGCAAGAGAAGAAGGATTTATCTTTGTCGAATGCGCCGAGCCATACTGGCACACGAAAGACGATTTCGTCCTTGTTTTTCAGCGCCCCAAAACGCTTAGCGAGCCGGGACGCGATCCGGATGCGTTTGCTCCCATCAACGTCAAAGAATGCTCGCGTTTATTCAAACTTGATGGTCATCGATATCAAAGACCGGTCTTTATAGCAGTAGGCCAGGCGCGCGAGATAATCGCTCCGATCCTCGAATACTCGTCTGGCGAAGGAATGGAAATTGTGCTGGAAGAATGGGCCACGCAGAAAAATGAAAGGCAGCCGCTTCCTCCCGGTATCTCGATGCCTTCCGTCCTCACTCAACAGGGGGATCCGAATCTGCCGGATGAACCGATCGATGCGATTTTCTTCTTAGATAGCTATCACCTGCTTTTCCACGGCCCGACGTTGTTGGCGAAGCTTCACGAGAAACTCTTGCCAACCGGGTGTATCACTATTTTAGATCGCAAGGCAACTAAACCACTATCCCGGCGCGAGGCAAGTCATCGCAGGATGATCGAACCGGAAACGGTCATACAGGAAATGACTCAAGCCGGCTTTCATCTCTGGTCTGAGAATCCCCGGCCGGCGCCCAACCTTTTCCTCTTGGTTTTTGGCAAAACTCCCGCTGAAAAGCAACCTGAGTCTCATGCTGGTTTCATCATCAAAGACGGCAAACCTCTGTTCCCTATCGGTTGCTATGAATTGCCGAAGGATGATGCCGAGCTTGAGAGGATGGCAAAAGCAGGAATGAATCTCGTACGCTGCCGTGACCGATCCGATCTGGATCGAGTCGCGTCCGTGGGTATGCTCGGCTGGATCGTCATCCCGATGCAGCAAGGCGCCAGCGACGCCGTTCGGGAGAAAATCGAATCCGTGGTGACGCATCCGGCTTTGGCTATCTGGGAAGGGCCGGATGAAGTCGTGCATAACTTCACCGCCTGGAGCGGATTGTACCGTACGAAAAAAATCTATAAATCTCCCGACGCCTGGCGAAAACAAAGCCCCGAGGCCGTCGCCTACTCCGAGGAACAGGCGCAACAGATCATTCCGAAACTTCACGATGCGGCTAACCTGATTCGAACGCTTGATAACAGTAATCGCCAAATCTGGATCAACGAAGCCGCTCAAAGCGACCTCAAATTCGTCCGGCAATACATCGACCACATCGACATTACGGGCTGCGACATCTATCCCGTGAAGACGGACAGCCAAAACGTGGCGATCGTCGGCGACGCGACCGAGCGATGGAAGAAAGTCGGCCGAAATGAAAAACCGGTCTGGATGGTATTGCAAGCCTTCTCGTGGAGTGAATTAGGAGATTACTACGGCCACAAAACGGTCGCGTATCCATCGTTCGCCGAGTCGCGCTTCATGGCCTACGACGCGATCGTGCACGGGGCACGCGGTCTTCTGTATTGGGGCTCTCATTACCTCAAGTCTTCCGAGTTCAGGCAATCGCTTTACGCCCTGGCGAGCGAACTGGCCGGCTTGCAACCGTTCCTCGTCGCTGATGAGTATCCACAGGCTCGTGTGGCGGTCGTAGAACTGGAGCCCGATCCATCGGCGCGCGGCGTGAGGGTATCCGTTCGCCAGTCGGGCCGGGAGTGGATCGTTATCCTGGTGAACGAAGATGACGACTCCTACTTGGGGGTGGACGTCACGGGATTGGACGAGTTGAACGGTCGCACTTTGGAACTACTCTACGGTTCCGAAAAGGTCACCGTGAACCGGGGCGAATTAATCACGCGCATCAAATCTCTGGAAGTGAAAGTCTTTGCCACATCCCGCAGATACGAAACCGAGCTACGCGAAGGACGAGATTATTCCAAATAAGGACATCCTATGAATCGCCATACCATATCTTTACTGATTATTTTCCCAATTTTGCTTTTGTCCTCATGTGCCACAGGCCCGGATGCGAAATGTCCTTGCTTCCAACAGATTTATCCCGGCGAGACCTGGTGGATGTACGCCCGCCCGGAGGAGGCCGGTTTTTCATACGAGAAGCTGGCCGAAGCCCGGCAATACTCCGAAGCAATCGGCTCGGCCGCGGTGATGGTCATCTACGACGGCGCGGTTGTCGCGCATTGGGGTGACATCGAGACGCGATACATGTGTCACTCGGTCAGAAAAAGCTTCCTGAGCGCCCTTTACGGTATTCACGTGGCGGAAGGCAATATCGACCTGGATAAAACGATGGCGCAACTGGGTATCGACGACGAACCGCCGCTGACCTCGCTTGAAAAGAAAGCGTGCATCCGGAACCTGCTCAAAGCGCGTTCCGGCGTCTATCATCCGGCCGCGTATGAAACCGAGGCCATGAAAAAGGCGCGTCCGAAACGCGGAAGCCACGCACCCGGAACCTTCTATTACTATAACAACTGGGACTTTAATACGCTGGGCGCCATCTTCGCCAAACAAGCCGGATCGACGATATTCGAAGAGTTCCAAACTCGAATCGCCAAGCCGTTGCACATGCAGGATTTCAGATTGCAGGACGGCTATTATCATCTGGAAAAACAACATTCCATTTATCCCGCCTATCCGTTTCGCATGTCCGCCAGGGACATGGCGCGGTTCGGTTTGCTGTTTTTGCGCGACGGCAAGTGGAACAACAAGCAAATCATCACGAGCCAATGGATCAAAGAAAGCACCAAACAATATTCCACCAAGGACGATAAATTCGGTTACGCGTACCTATGGTGGACGATCAACGCCGAACCGTTCAAAAAGCTCGGCGCCTACACCGCCAGCGGCTACGGCGGGCATTGGATCACCGTCGTACCGGGCGCAAAGCTGGTCTTCGTCCATCGCGTCGATACGTGGTGGGACCTGGGATTCTCCTCGTGTACGAAAAAAACGGGGCACAGCGTTACCAATGATCAGCGTTTGGAACTGCTGGGCATGATTCTCGATGCGAAGGTTTCCGAGCCGCAAACTTTTCCGGTCCTGGTGCCCCTGGCCGAAGAGCCCAAACGCAACGACATCATCACGTTGGATTCGAATATACTCGGCAGATATGCGGGTGAATATCGCTTCCCGGACGACTATACCGCTCGAATTGAAGACGTTGAGGGCCGCCTGTTTATCGATAGCCCCGGGGCCGGCACGTTCACGCTTTTGCCTCTTTCTCCAACCCAATTTATTATGGAGGATATCAACGCGCCCGTATCGTTCGAGCTTGCCGATGACGGCCACCCTTTATATATGACCATCGAGTTTACGCCCGGTGAAAAATGCTGGGGCCTGGCGGTCTCGACCGAGACGACCGAGCAGGCCGGGCTTGAATCGGTGATACAAAAGCTCGACGTTCTAACGCCCAAGCTGATGGAGGACATGAATGTTCCGGGCGTGTCGATTTCGTTGATTGAGGACGACCGGATCGCCTGGCATAAGGGGTACGGGGTCGTCCGCGCCGATGGAGAGGAGAAAATCACGCCGGAAACGGTGTTCGAGGCGTGCTCGATGTCGAAGGTGGCGTTCACCTACATTGTGCTGAAATTGGTCGAGCAGGGAAAACTGGACTTGGACCGTCCGTTGGTGGAGTATCTCGATAAGCCCTATCTGGAGGATGAGCCGCTCCACAAGCTGATAACCGCTCGGATGGTCCTGACGCACAGAACGGGTTTTCCCAACTGGCGTGAAGGCGGCTGGCGTAAAGGCGGACCGTTGCCCGTTCAATTCAAGCCGGGGACCGAATACGGATATTCGGGTGAGGGCTATCTGTATCTACAACGCGTCGTGGAACATATCACGGGCAAATCGTTGAATCCGCTCATGAAAGAGATGCTGCTGGATCCGATTGGCATGACTCACAGCAGTTACGTTTGGGAACAACGCTATGATGAATTGGCCTCCGCCGGCCACGACAAAGCGGGCGAGGTTAAACCCAACCGGAGCCTTTTCGATCAGGCCAACGCGGCGTTTTCACTCTATTGCACACCTGATGATTACGCTAAATTTATTATCGAGGTGATGAAGAAAGACCGGTCCGCCGAGCACTCACTAAGCCGCGAATCCATCGAGGACATGCTGACGCCGACCATCGAAGTCAAAGGCTCGCACGGAAGACAAGTCCCCCGGATCGGACGGGCAAAATGTGTCTCCATCCACCGGGGATTGGGATGGGTCGTGGGCAAGATGCAAGACGGCGGCATTCGCGCCTGGCACAGCGGATCGAACGGCACCGGCTTTCGGTGCTATAGCGAATTCGATCCCCAAAAGCACACCGGCATCGTCATTATGACCGGCTCGGTGAATGGAAATGCGCTCTATCAGAACCTGGTCTCGGCCATCGACTTTCCATAAGAGCGCGAGTGAGAAGCTCCAATTCTCACTCTTGTCATGTTGAGCATAGTCCGCCCAAGGCGGACGAAGTCGAAACATCTGGTGACGCACGTGACTTGACGTTTTTCCGTTACCAGATTTCTCCGCTTCGCCCGCCGTTCAGCGGGCTTCGGTCGAAGTGACAGTGCACACTTTTCACACGCGCCCTAAGTCAAAACAGCCCGGCCACTCCATTACCACCAGAAGCAGGGATTGCCGGTACTTTGCCAGAACCAGCGATGCTCCATCTCTTTGAAGTGCCGCCACTGCACGTGGCCATCGACGAAAAGAATATTCCCTCCCGTCGGCTCCGAGCCGGCCTTGAGATGATTCGATCTGTCGTAGATCTGCCAGCGCGAGTAGCATCCGCCGGTCGCCCGGGTGAAGTCGGACGTGTCTCGGTTCCCCCCGTTGCTGGCGGTGACATCCGCAATCAGCTCTACCGTGGCGGGCGCGTTTTTCGTCGTCGCGACGGATCGCACCCATTCCTTGGACGGTGTGTTGGCGGGATTCATCGGCGGATGCGCTCTGCCGCCGACGATATCGATAAACCAGAAGTACCCCATAATTCGATGGTAATCTTTTCGAGTTGAATCGCCCGTCGGCTCCGGCGTCGGATAGCTCTCCGATGTCCCCGCCGGTAGATTCTCACCGTAACGCCAGAAGATAATATTATCTCTATCTTTCCAGGAGGGACAATAGAAGATATGCCGGTCGAAGGCGCCCGTCTGAAGAATAATATCCGTCGTCCAGTACGAAACGTCGAACAGCCAGCGATCGACCTCGTTCATAGGCAGTTTGCCGTCGTAATCGTTAGCGTACAGGAAAAGGCCCAGGCCCGTGTTCTTTTCATTTTGGGCGCAAACGGCCCGCCGGCTCTGCTCCCGGACCGCTCGCAATGCGGGCAATAAAATACTGAGAAGTAAGGCGATGATAGCGATGACCACGAGAAGTTCGATGAGTGTAAATCCACTTTTCTTGTGCATGGCGACACCTCAATGTCTAAGTGAACATCTCCGGAAAACAAATGATCGAATAATCATTATACCTCCTCTATAGTAGAGAATCAAGACCATATTCTATATAATAATCTTGGTTGGAGATTTTATCTCGTGAGAAAGACTTGTTTTTGGCCAATGATGCGATACAGTTGATGCGTACTTTGGAGTGTATAAGATTATGAAAACGATTCGTGTAGCCTCCGTTCAATTCGAGCACGTCGCCGGTGACAAAAAGACGAATTTAACCAAAATCGAACATTTCGTGAAACAGGCGGCCGGGCAAGGCGTCGAACTCATTATATTTCCGGAATGTTGCATTACCGGCTATCTTTTCCTACGAAAGCTCACTCGCGATGAATTGCTGGCCCTGGCGGAGCCGGTTTTCGAAGGCCCTTCATCGCAAGCCCTCATGGCGCTGGCGAAGGAGCATCAGATGACCCTCGGCGCCGGGCTTGTCGAGATCGCCGACGATGGGACCATGTACAACACGTATGTCGTGGCCATGCCGAACGGCGAATTTCAGCGGCATCGGAAGATTCACTGCTTCATCAGCGAGCATCTCTCGTGCGGCGGCGAATTCACGGTGTTCGATACGCCGCACGATTGTCGTGTCGCGGTGCTTACCTGCTACGATAATAACATCGGGGAGAACGTGCGTATCGCCGCGCTCAACGGGGCGGACATCCTACTGGCCCCACACCAGACCGGCGGCTGCTCGACACCCAGCCCCCATTGCATGGGCGTTATCGAAAAATCGCTGTGGGACAATCGCAAGACGAATCCCCAGGCCATCGAAGCCGAGCTTAAGGGACCGAAAGGCCGGCAGTGGCTCCTGACGTGGCTCCCGGCCCGCGCTCACGATAACGGCCTGTTTCTCATCTTTAGTAACGGTGTCGGCGTTGACGGCGATGAAATCAGAACCGGCAACGCCATGATTCTCGATCCTTACGGCCGAATTCTCGCCGAGACATGGAAGGCGGATGATGATATGATTGTCACCGACCTGAATGCGGCCTTGCGGGATAACTGCACGGGCGTACGATGGATTAAGACGCGCCGGCCGGAGTTGTACGGGCCGCTGACGGTTCCGACCGGACTGGAAGAGGATATTCGCCGCGTTCGCTTCAGCCACGAAATATAGAAAGACGAATTATGAAAACAATCGGATTGATCGGCGGGATGAGCTGGGAATCGTCCCTCGAATATTACCGTATTATTAACGAATCTGTCAGAGACCAGCTCGGCGGACTTCATTCTGCAAAGATTATTTTGTACTCTTTCAACTTCGCAGAGATTGCCGCATTGCAGAACGAAGGAAACTGGGACGCCATGGCGGCATGGTTGATTGGCGCCGCCCAAACGCTGGAACAGGCCGGGGCGGAGGTTCTGGCCATTTGCACGAACACGATGCACAAGGTGGCCGACCCGGTGCAGAAGAACGTCACCATTCCTTTGGTGCATATCGCCGATGCGACGGCGGAAGCCATTCAAGCCAAAGGACTCCGGAAAATCGGTCTGCTGGGCACGAAATTCACGATGGAGCAAGATTTCTACACGAAAAGATTGGCGGACAAATACGGCCTCGACGCCATCATACCGGCCGACGACGAGCGGAATGCCATCAATCATGTGATTTTCGATGAGCTTTGCTGTGGGCAGGTCAAATCATCGTCGAAAGAGCAGTTTTGCACGACTATTCACAATCTCGCTGCCAACGGCGCCGAGGGCATTATTTTGGGCTGTACGGAAATAGGTCTGTTGGTTCATCAACAGGACGTTAAGGTTCCTCTATTCGATACGGCCATAATTCACGCCCAAGCCGTCGCCCGATTCGCATTGGAACAATCTAATGGGTCGTTTCAATAAATGACCGACGAACGGATATACAAAAACAAATTCAGGAGAACAAAATGAAGGTTATCGCTTTTAACGGAAGCGCTCGTAAAGACGGCAACACGGCCATCCTCATCCGAAAGGTCTTTTCCGCACTGGAGGCCGAGGGCATCGAGACAGAGTTATTTCAATTCGCCGGCAAAAAAATCAAGGGATGTATCGCGTGCGGCCAATGTTTCAAGAACAAAGACGGCCGATGCGCCGTGAATGACGACGTCGCTAACAAGTGCATCGAGAAGATGGTGGAAGCCGATGGCATTATCCTGGGCTCTCCGACCTATTTTTCCGACGTCACCACGGAGATGAAGGCCCTGATCGACCGGGCGGGCTACGTTGCCCGGGCCAATTCGTTCATGCTCAAGCGAAAAGTCGGGGCGTCGGTGGTCGCCGTCCGCCGGGCGGGCGCAATCCCCACGTTCGATTCGATGAATCACTTCTTCCTGATCGGTCAGATGATCGTGGTGGGATCGTCTTACTGGAACGTCGGCATTGGATTGTCCAAAGGGGACGTCGAGCAGGACGAAGAAGGAATGGACACGATGCTAACCTTGGGCCAAAACATGGCCTGGTTGCTCAAGAAGATAAGCCAATAGCAATATGACTAAGATACGTAATCCAAGAGATCTCCCACCGGCGTTCGAAATGACATTAAAGGGGGTCGTTTTGATGTTCGCTATTCTCGCGGCGGTTGGAATCGACGCCGGAGAGCAGACTCGAACGGACAACTCTCGCAAGCCGGGCAATCATGATGAGCTACGGTACTGGCTGGAGAATATGGTTTGGTATCACCGCTTCACGAATGATGAAATCGCCACCGCAATGGGCCTTACGAAAGATGAAATCATTGCTGCGATGAAGAAGTTTGACATTCGGCCGGACAATCGTCCTGAGAAAAAAGATACCGTTTTGACGGTGTTGCCGTATCCGGGAGGGCGGCATCCGCGGATCGGCTTTCTGGAAGGGGCGATCGATCCGCAACGGGAAACGAAGATCAGCGTCTTCACACCGTGGGACCGCGACAGCTATGTCGTCGTCGAAGCGGAATTCAAGCGCATCGAGGCAACCCACTGGCGAAGCCATTGACCGAATCAAGATGGGCCTGTTAGCGCTTTGATGTTTAAAGCCGGACAGCGGACAGAATGAACGCGCCTCGTTTGGCCTCGCTAAACAGAATGGCAAAAATACTTATCATGACACCTGCCAATCCCAGCGAGAGAGTCAGCGTGATATTCATCGGCGCCAACGGCTCGCATTCCTCTGTGTTGTCTTTGACACCGGCGTTAACGACTTCGGTATCCTTTGCACCGGCGCCGGATATCAATCCGTATGGATTCTGATCTGCCCATCGTTGAAAAGCCGCTTGCCCCATTCGACGTGGATGCCGTAACCGATGCATTTTTGGAAAAGCTCATAATCCAACTCGGGACATGTGAGGTTGTGTCTTCGGAGTATCTCCCCCGCTTTTTCGTCGTCAAACACGCGCTCATCTGTGAAATAAGGGCGATACAGGTTTATGTAAGAAGCCACCATTTTTTCAAGGGCGTTCTTGGGCGCCTCGTCAAAAACGGAATTGTGACGGGCCCATATCCCCGTGATCCCAAGCATCGTCTCCGTATAATCTATAATCGTGTCAATGGTAAGAGGCTTTCGGCTAACCAGGTGGAAAATCCCCCCTTCCAGGGCGTCTTCCATGATCGCCATACAGCCTTCTACGAGGAAATCGACAGGGACGAGGTTGAATGAGCTTTTCTC
>JAFGTG010000537.1 GCA_016934255.1 Sedimentisphaerales bacterium | reverse complement strand
CGAGCCGTTCCGCCTAAGGTCAATCCGGCCCTGAGCGAATCAGCCGCGACAACAACCTGTCTCTGGCTGTCGTAAACTCTCCCGTTGGCGACTTTCAAATCCAGTCGGTTCTCGAAAGCCAGATCGAGGGCCTGAGATTCTTCGATTTCCAATGGTCCGGCGTCTTCGTAATTGACCGGCACCAGATCAATCTTGGCGTCGGCCGGTGGAGCCGTCTCGGATATTTCTCTAACGGAGGCCGTTCTCATTTGTTCGAGAATCTCTTCGGCCCGACCGCGCATTTGGACCAAATCGTTTGGATCGACTTCAATCAGGGCATCAACGGGAAGACCCAGCGTGCTCTTTAAAGAGTCGAGAGTACTTTTAAGCTGCTCCTGGGCGGAAATCCAGTTATTCCTCGCACTGAGTTCTCGCTGGAGGGCCTGGTCCACTTCAATTTCGGGTATCCGCCCGGCGTCCGCTCGTCTTCGGGACCAGCGGGCTGATGCGACTGAGCTTCGATAGTTATCTTCTGCATTGGTTACGTTATCCATTTGCCGCAAGACATTAAAATAGGACCGGGCAATACTGACGGCGAAGGTCCGTTTATAACGCTCGAAATCCCACAATTCGTAGATGACGTTTCGCTCGGCCTGGGTCAGGGATTCGGCGGCAATATGAGCGCCGGATCCCCTCATAAGGGGAATCGAAATGCTTGCGTCCGTGTTAAGCCCCAGGGTTGAAGCACCATTCTGAGATAGCAGTTTCACGAGACTGATCGCCATAGCCCCGCCGAGGTCAATTCCGCTCTTCAAACTCCGGCTCACTCCCACTTCCGCGCCGGTTCCTAATTCGGTGTCGGATGTGTCCGCGGTAAGATCGCTTGTACCCTGGGCGCTGAAGATATTCCGGAAATTATTCCGGGTCAGGTCGAGAGATAACGCTGTTTGAAAGACATCTTCTTTGCGGGATTGATAATCAAGACTGTTGCTGGCGCCCACCTGGAGGGCCTGAATGAGCGAGAGCCGAACCGGCTTATTGGGCTCTATGGTCAATTCGAGAGGATTATTAGAAGTATGAGCATACGGATAATTCGGTTCGGGCCAGTGATCGATAGACGTCAGACGATCCGTCCCGAACGAAGCTTCCGACGAAGTGGGCAGTTTTTGTTGCTCTAAAAGTCGTCGCCGAAGAATATCACTGGGCCGTTCGATGCGAAGAGACTCGGTCTTTCCCAGTGCCTCTTTTTGTTTACCGGCGATAATGATCGACGCAACTCGGTCTGCCGTCTGACGATGTTTCGTTGGCGTTCGGCATCCCGTGAGCGGTAAAAAAGCCAACAATAGCACCATGAAGCCATACGTACAGCGGTATGCCTTATGTTTGATGGATTCCCTGATATAAACCTCGTTATTAAGCTCCTCCATAAAGTCTTGTACCTTACGTCTGTTAAAGAGCATCATACCTTCCCGTACACCCATCACAGCACAAATTTAATTCCACTGGACGGGCGTTTACCCATAATAATATTTTAACATGTATCCTTGGTTTCGAGTGGTTAAAAAAAACACCCTGTAACAATAAACACGTTCTCTATGTTCCAATTATACACGATTTAGACGTTTTAGAGTATTCTAATATTGCGAAAAAATCCGCCAATATTGGGCGGAACGGGGCAAATTCTTATTGCAAGATAGGGCGGATGACGGTAAACTCGCTCCCGAATCTCAAACGGGCGGCGTAGCCAAGAGGCCTAAGGCGACGGTTTGCAAAACCGTTATTCCCCGGTTCGAATCCGGGCGCCGCCTATGGTTCATGAGTTTGGATTGAATCCTACAATCACCTGAAAAATCCCGTTTCTGCGAAGGATTGCGAAATTCATGCCTTAAAATTAAGGATGGTTTGAACCATGAAAGTGAGCGTTGGAAAAAGCGTCCTGGAGCTTATCGATGGCGATATTACCGAGATGGATACGGAGGCTATCGTTAATGCGGCGAATGCCCAATTGGTCCTGGGCGGTGGAGTCGCCGGGGCGATCAGGCGAAAAGGCGGGCCGGAAATCCAGGCCGAATGTAATAAAATCGGGGGCACATTTGTCGGCGGGGCGGTCATTACGACGGCCGGCAAGCTTAAAGCCAAACACGTTATTCATGCCGTCGGGCCCCGGATGGGTGAAGGCGACGAGGATCGAAAGCTGAAAAATGCGACCCTGAATTCGCTAAAAGTGGCCGATCAAAACCATCTGAAAAGCATTTCTTTCCCGGCAATCAGTGCCGGGATTTTCGGTTTTCCCATCGAACGGTGCGCCAAAATCATGCTCGAAACCACCATGAGCTATCTTGAAGGCCAAACCGGTCTGGAGAGGGTTGTTTTCTGTCTTTTCGGCCGGGACAGCTATGAGGTGTTTGAAAAACGACTTGAGGAGGAAAACTCAAGATGAAAGCGATGATCCTGGATCGACAAGCGCCGATTGATCGGAAACCTTTGAAGATGGCCGATTTACCGACGCCCGCGCCGGACGATCATCAGATCCTCGTTAAGGTGTCAGTCTGCGGGGCTTGTCATACGGATCTCGATGAGGTTGAGGGCCGGCTTGAACCGACCTTATCCCCCATCATTCCCGGCCACCAGGTTGTCGGAAACGTGATTGATAAGGGAAACGCCGTGACCAAGTTTGAGGTTGGCCAGAGGGTGGGGATCACCTGGTTGTTTTCCAGTTGCGGCCAATGTGAATTTTGCCGGGCCGGCAATGAAAACCTCTGTGGTAAAGCTCTGTGGACGGGTAAGGATGCTCACGGCGGTTATGCTGAATATACCGTTATCGGCGAGGATTTCGCTTATCCGATTCCGGATCGGTTCTCAGATTCTCAAGCCGCTCCGCTATTATGTGCCGGCGTTATCGGGTATCGTACGCTTCGCCTGGCGGATATCACGGACGGCCAGAAGGTTGGCCTGTTCGGTTTCGGCGCTTCGGCCCACATTGTTATTCAGATTATCAAACACAAGTTTCCCAACAGTCCCGTTTATGTCTTCACGAAAACGGCTCGGCACGCCGAGCTGGCCGGGCGCCTCGGTGCCGTTTGGACGGGTCGTTCCGGCGATCATCCGCCGGAGAAATTGAACAAGATCATGGATTTCACGCCGGTCGGCGAGTGCGTCCGCGATGCCTTGGGCGTTTTGGAAAGGGGTGGCCGGCTGGTGATTAACGCGATTCGTAAGGAAACGCCGGTACCACCGCTCGATTATGCCGACTATCTCTGGCTCGAAAGGGAAATCAAGTCGGTCGCGAACGTCACGCGCGTGGATGCGGAAGAATTCCTCCCCTTGGCCGCCCAAATCCCCATTGTCCCGACCATCGAGGAATTTCCCTTAGAGCAGGCCAACGAAGTGCTAACTTCGATCAAGCATTCCAAGCTTCGCGCCGCCGCCGTCCTAAAGATAACAGGGGATGGCAATTTCGGAAAAACTTCAGTAAGTTAATTGATTTAAAAGTCCGAATTTGATAACCTAAATAAAGTAAGTGAGCAGTTGTACTGTATGTTGGTGAAGCCGCTCTACGTCTCAAGTAGAGCCATGAGGCGTTCCTGGCAGAGCAGAGGAAAAACGTTTGAAGTAAGGTCTGTTTTCTGGGGAAGGCTCCAGTTATGGAGACGAAGTTTAATGTCTTCGAGGTTCTCCAAATAGCCGAAAAAATCGAGCACAACGGGGCGAAGTTCTACCTTCAGACGGCGGAAGTGTTCGACGATCCGGATTTTCGCGACACGTGCTATAAACTGGCGACCTGGAAGGCCCGACACGAAAAGATTCTGGCACAAAGGAGGAAGCGATTCTCCGAGAAGACCGGCGAATTCGGCACGTTCGACCCGGATAATTACGTGTTGTCCAATCCCCACGTCATGGCGGGTTTGGCGGTTTTTGCCACAAAGTCAGGCTGGATCAAGCACGGGGACAAACGGGAAATTTTTCAAGATGCCATCCGGCGGTCCAAAGAGGCCATTGTTTTTTATCGCGGATTGAAAGAATTTGCCCGCGATCCGTCCAGCGAAGAGACGATCGATACGATCATCAAAGAAGAAAAGCGCCATAT
>JAFGTG010000057.1 GCA_016934255.1 Sedimentisphaerales bacterium | reverse complement strand
TACACATAATCGTGCTCCTTAAGGAAAAGGGATAACAGTAAACGCACCGATAATCGGTCTTTCTCATATCGGCTGAGAGTGGCTCATGCTTAACAGTTTTTGCTTGCCTCCTTCCTCCACAAAGCGCATCCCTGACGTCCTAAAAATTATCAGCTATGTCCATATTCGTTTTTACCAAATTCATCCCGTTCGCGTCAAGTATAATTTCTGGCTGGGTGAAGTAACCTACCTCCGCAGCCTGACGCTTTTGGAACATCTCTTTTCAACCAGGATATCTCATATATCTTCACAAACGGCCAATCCTATGCGATGCAAATCATACCTTCTATGGAAGAATCGACAAAGACTCTCTCATTATTAGGAGCATAGCTTACGCCAGATCGAGTAATGGCATCCACGGGCCCTGATGGGAAAGAAATACGCCTGGCGGGACAATTATCGAACCGCCGTTTTGGCAAATCCTGTCATGCTCGATCTGTGCACAACAGCGTAATCATCCTGCCCGCTTGCTTGAGATCAAATGTACGACAGAGCGGTTTTATTTCAAGGATATCCGTCTGAAAACAACAGATTTTCATCATAAAAGCCTGCAGTAGGGCACTTCGCTGACAGAGAGGGCGAGATTCAAACCCACTTTTCCTGTTTAATGCTACAAAACTACGGTTTTCGCTGCAAGGCTTTCTTCTGTAAGAAATGATATCTCCTTAAAATAACTTTATCCATTTGAAATGCATCGGATTGTACTTGCCATCTCCGACAGGTCTCAATGTCAGGCTTTTGTGGCCATCTCTCGGGATGTTTATCGTGCCCACTTTCACAGTTTTTGACTGATGCATACTGCCGGTTGCGTCAATTTTGAAATATACTTTTTGACCGAGATAATCAATGACGTACCAGCCGCTGCCAAGCTCAGACGAATACCGCACATGGATATCAAAATTGCCCGGGTTTTCTCTGACTCGAAATCCAAACTCCAGGTACTCACGGGGATCATAAAAGTTATAAATGTATTTTTCATCTTTGTTGTATTTGATGTGGTGCCCGCGAATTTTGGCGTTCTCCACGTATAAACGAAATGAGTCTTTAACCCACTTGTCTTGCGCCTCCTGCCGGGCTTCTTTGAATACCGTTTGAGCACGCTCAATTTTCGATTCATCCACCTTTATTTCCCCGGCCAGCTCCAGACAGATTACCGTCGCGTGTCGATTGGGCATTTCTTTTGGAACATCAATGACTAAAGCCGGGCCTGTTTCATAATTTAGAGCAACTTTCCCTTCGGATGTTAACAAGTGCGCCTTCGTTACCTTCGTCTCTAACCCGCTTAGCTTCAGCTTACCGTCATACGGCCATTGATAGACGTGGAGGTATAGCTTGTTCTCTTCCGGCTTTTCGGTCGTTTGCCCCCAGCGCAGCTCGCCTAAAGGACTGGCCACAGTGCCGTAAATCGCTTCACTATTAATCTGCATCCATTTTTTAAACTCTCTCAAGGTAACGATCGTTTCATAGGGAAACGTACCGTCTGCTTTAGGCCCTACATTAAGTAGATAATTACCGCCTCGACTGACAATATCAATGAGGTTGCGAATCATATCGGTGGGTGTACGCCAGTTATGATCATCACTGCGGTAGGCCCAGGTGTCATTCATGGTGCCGGGGGATTCCCAGTCGCCGATTTGTCTCTCGCCTGGAATGCTGTTGTCTCCCGTGCTGCCGTAGTCGCCCATTTTCCCGCTTTCGTGTATCCGACTATTCACGATGGCATTGGGCTGGTATCTTCGTATGAGGTTAATATAGGTCTGGCTTTGTTCCTTGGTGATGGACCGTGGAGTGTCATACCATATAAGCCCTATCTGGCCATATTGAGTTAAGAGCTCCGTTATTTGAGGAATCGCTTTTCTCTTCATGTAGTCGGGATAAGTGGTGCGTATCCACTTTCTACTATTGTTCTCATACCCTTTAGGCTTAACAATATTATCATGGAATTCCCAAAAGTTGCCCAATGCGTCAGGTTCATTCCAATCCATCGACTGGCTATAATAAAAACACAGCTTTACACCATAGGTTTTGCAGGCTTCGGCTAACTCAGCGACGATATCTCTCTTAAAGGGGGAAGCGTCCATGATATCAAAATCGCTGGCCGCCGTATCAAAGAGTGCAAAGCCGTCATGATGTTTGGCAACAAATACCACATATTTCATGCCCGCATCCCTGGCCATCTTCGCCCATTCATTGGCATCGAAATGAATCGGATTGAATTCTCGAGCGATACCACGATTCTCTTTTGAGGTTATTTTGAAATGGGCCATGATCCATTCAGAGTATTCATTTTTCTGCCACCGGCCTTTCCATTTACCCGCAGTCACCGATGGCAATCCCCAATGAATAAACATGCCAAAACGTGCCTCTCGCCACCATTTCATACGTTGATCTTTTTGCCCCGGCGTCTCGTGCCAAACTCCGTGTTCATCAAGATAAGCGCCGGCATCCGACGTGTTTGCAAGGGTCGAGACGTTGGCCGTGAATAATATCGATAGGAGTAAGGTCATCTTAATCATGGATGTTTTCATCGCTTATTTTCCTTCCATATTCTTGTCTCCCTGTCGGCTGGTTAATATCCTGCAGCCTCGCCACAACGGCGCTGGTCCGCGACACCGCAAAGCGTCCCGGCTTCCAGGTCAACCCATATGGAATGTGCCGCCCCCTGTTTCCCGCTGCCTCCAGGTCGTTTCAACGAATGTCCCATTGCGCGGAGTTGTTCGACCGCCGCGGAGTAGCGGTCTTCTTCGAGCCCTTCGAACCGCAGTTCATCAGGAAACCACTGGTGGTGCAGACGCGGGGAGGCCACGCTGTCGGGCAAATCCATCTCGAACTCCAAGACGTTTAACAAAACGCATAGAACCGTATTGATGATTGTGCGACCGCCGGGGCTTCCGGTGACCAGCACGACGCGCCCCTCGCGGGTCACAATCACCGGCGTCTGTGAGCTGAGCATTCGCTTGTGGGGCGCTATCCGGTTCGGAATCGTTCCGATTGCACCTTTGTGATCCGTGTAACCCGGCTTCCTGTTGAAATCGCCCATTTCGTTGTTGAGCAGGAAACCGGCCCCGTGGACGACGATTCTCGATCCCCAGCTCGCTTCCAGAGTATAGGTGTTCGAAACGGCCATCCCGTCCGAATCGATCACGGAGAAGTGCGTCGTATCCACGCTCTCGGGGGCAAGCTCAATCTCTCCCGCTAATGATTCACTCGACGTTGCGGTATGCAAATCGATCTCGGCCGCAAGACGCCGGGCATAGGACTTGTTCGTTAGGTGATCTGGAATGCGAACGAAGTCGGGATCGCCGAGATACACCGCCCGGTCACGAAAAGCGCGCCGCATGGCCTCGGCTATGATGTGCATGTTCCATGCTGAGTAACGTTTGTGGCTGCGAAGATCGAAGTTCTCAAGAACATTGAGCATTTGGATTAAACAGATTCCACCGGAACTGGGCGGGGGCGGCCCCAAGATGTCGTATCCTCGATACGTGCCTCGAACCGGTTGGCGGACCTTCGCCTCATAGCGATCCAAGTCGGCCTTTGTTATGATTCCGTCGCCGCGCCCCATCTCTTCGGCAATCTGATCCGCGATCTTACCGGTGTAGAAAGCGTCGGGTCCTTCGATCGCAATACACCTCAACGTCGCGGCCAAGTCTTTTAGGGCCATGCGATCACCAGGCTTCCACGGTCCGCCGCCGGGCTTCCCATAGACGCGCCGGAGTTCGGCAAAGTCCGGCGCGGGAGGCTCAGGCAGATTCGCCAGGACGTGGTTGATCGAGCTTGCCAACTCTGCGTTCACTTCAAAACCGTTCTTGGCCAAGCCAGCCGCTGGAAGAATCAATTCTTTCCAAGGTAACCTACCATATTTCTGATGCGCCAGCGCCAAGCCCCGCACGGTGCCGGGCACGCCGACCATCTTGCGGGTATGTCGCCGGTCGTCGTTTTCGAACATCGTCAACGTCGCGGCCTCCGGCGCCGTCTCACGATAATCGATACAGACCGGTTGTTCGCCGTCCGATGGATGTATCATCATGAAGCCGCCGCCACCGATGTTGCCTGCCTCGGGCCAGGTGACCGCTAAAGCGAAGGCCGTCGCAATGGCGGCGTCCACCGCGTTGCCCCCGCGTTGGAGAACGTCACGGCCAATTCGGCTGGCGTGGCCGCTGGCCGACACGACCATGCCATTTTCGGCGCGTACAGACTGGCCCGAGTCGGGGGCGTGTTGCTGAGCCGTGACGGGTTCTCCTGCCACCCAGGTCACGGCGCGTTGGACCAGCGATTCGAGACCGGGTATGCCCTCGGGGTGCGGGCTTATCGCAATCGCGCGGCCCTTGCCGAATTCGGAGGCGACGATCGCCGGTGTATTGATCATTGTGCCTTTCTGCGGTTCCCACAGACTGACCTCCGTGCGAAAGATCGCCAAAGGAACATAGTCGGGCACGTCTTCCCTGCCGGCGGGCGAGAGAATCGGGCCGTTGGCGTAGCGGACTTCCACGAGGCCGGGCAGATCGCCGAGGATTTCCCTGCCCTCATCGGTTAGCTCCATCTTCACGGTTCCCGAGCCGCGATACCACATCGACTTCACGCCGACGCCGGGAATCTCACGATTGCCAGTGAAGGTTTTCGCATTCATCAGCGCGAGGCTCCAGTCGTATTTGGCGGTCGCCAGAAACGCACCTGCACAGATTCCAACGTATCCGCCGCCAGACTTGACGAAATCTCGGACCGCTGCGCATCCGTCCTTACCTATCGCTGCCGCCTGTTTGCTTCCGCTGCCCCCCGAGAAGATAACCACGTCGAATTGATCCAGCACGCCCGCTCGAATGTCGGCCGGGCCAACGTGATGCAGGAGAAACGCAGGCTTGGACTCGAGGACTCGTTCAAGGTTCTTTACGCCCTTGCCGCCCGTTCCGCCCGCGTCGTAGAGGGCGACGCGGATCGCCTCCTCGTCCCGTGACGTCATCACGTTGACACCTTGGCTGCCGACCATGTTCAGCTCGCGCATCAAACGACAAACCATAGTACGATGCTGCCGGGTGCGCGTGGACAACGGTTGGTATTGATACGTCGTTTCAAAGCAAAAGCCTTTGGCTCCGAGCCGCTGGACACTCGCCCTGACGAGCCCCCCGTTGATCGGACCGCTCTTCGATCGCTTGACGATCTTGCGATTCGGATCTTCGATTGTCGCATTGACTTCCTCGTGGATCTTCGAGGCAAGCTCCTGCATTTCGGGCGTATCGAAGTAAATGATGCTCGAGCCGTCCGACTTCGGATTCGCGATATTGAAATCGAAACCCTCGTGCAAATCGACCACCCAATCCGGCTTCTGTTCCTGCATGAACTTCCAGAGAGCCCTGACCACCTCGGAACGAGCCTCGTTCGGTTCGCCGGTCTTCGGAAAATTGCGGTTGGCGTTGCGCGTTGCTTCTGGCTCGCCGGGCAGCCAACGGGTGTTCTGCTTGAGTCCGGGCGAGTTGACCCGCGGCACGACGATGAGTTTGCCGCATTGGATTGGCCAATGACGAATCTGCTCGGCCGCCCGATAGCCGGCCGGCTCGTTGCCGTGCAATCCACCGGTGACGAAAAGCGTGGGACCCCCGACGCCCGAGTCGATCACGTAATAGGGGGTTTCCCACTGGGTATTCTCGGCAATGAGCCCGTGGGAGCGAGTTACTTGACCTCGAGCCGCACCCACCAAAAGCGTCCAAACAAGGACATGGTGCGTTATCAATTGAACTATTTTCGTCGTTTTCGAATTGGGCAATCTCATAGTATGTGTCTCAGCTATGTTGTTTGTTATGTTGTTGTTACACCATCTTGCTCACGTAAGTTCTGACCGTTGAAGACCTTTAGATCAAGCATACGAAAACGCGACGCCACGAGTATCTGCACATGAAGTTGCTGTCGAAACCACCATTTCAAGAGAGACGTTCCTTAGAAGGCGTTGATGAGATCCTTCAACATGGCCGCGGCGGCGCCGACCGGAGAGCTTTTGCCCCCGCTAACCGTGATCCGATGCATGGTGTCGGTCAGATAGCTGATCGCTTTTTCCGAACCGCTTACCGAGGCGAGAGGATGCGTCTGATCCAGACGTTTCGGCCCCACGCTCAGTTGCACGCCCTTGTCGGTTCGCTTGGCGGTCCCGATCAATTTAATTACCTGACCTGCATCCCTTGCCTCGGCAACGTCCTCCGGAGTGACATGTGTAATACCCTCGACCGAGATGTCCTTCGGCCCCAGCGACAAACCGAACAGCCGGTTGGCTATGAGAACGATCTTGTTAGCCGTGTCGCGTCCTTCCACGTCGAGGCGCGGATCGGTCTCCGCGATACCCAGCTCCTGGGCCTCCTTCAGGGCGACCTCATAATCGGACCCGTCCTGCTGCATTCGCGTTAGAATGTAGTTGGTCGATCCATTGAGAATCCCCTCGATCTCCAGGAGCGTCGCTCCGGCAAGGCAGACCTGGCCAACGTCGAGTGTGGGAAGGGCCGCGGCCGTCGCCGCGCTGATGTGGATGCCGCATCCTTTTTGCCGGGCCAGTTCGTGAAGCTCCTGATAGAACAGGACGATCGGTCCTTTGTTGGCACTGACGACGTCCATGCCCTGTTCGAGCGCCGCGAAGATATGCGTGCGGCCCGGTTCGCCGTCCACCAAAGTGGTGGGCGTCGTTTCGAGCAGAACGTCGGTAGCCGCCTCGTCGATCACCTCTTTGCCAGTCTTGCCGGGCTGGCCGAACGGCGAGAAGGATTCCACCGCTCCGCCAGCCTTCAAGTGCTCCAGAAGCTTAGCGGTCGGAAGCCCCTCGTCGTTCCCTACTGCTGCACCGCCGATATCCACAGCGGCTGAGAGGATCAGGTGTAAACCATATCGGGATTCAACTTCGCCGCTACGTTCCGCAAGCAATTCCAGCAGCGCCTTGCCCACGTTTCCAAGGCCGCACAATACGATCTTCACGGACTTGCTCATTTGTTTCCTTTCAATACAAGATCACCATATTCTTTCGGATCTATGAAGGCTTCCACGATCACGGGGCCTCCTGTCGCAAAGGCCTCGCCAAGGGCCGACCGGTAGGACGCGGCGTCGTGCGCCTGAAGCACCGGAACGCCGAAGTAGGTGTGGGCCGAATCGTAACCTTCGCCATGCAGAGGCGTTCCGTAGATCTCATAGTTCTTTCGCTCCTGTTTGATTCGAATCAGCTCCAGGTTGTGGTCGGTTAGGAGTACGAACACGACGGAGACCCCGAGCCGTTTGGCCGTGGCCATCTCGCCGACCATCATCAAAAAACCGCCGTCGCCGACCACGCACGCTACGGGCCGGTTGGGTTGACAGAGTTTGGCGGCGATCGCCGCGGGGATTCCGAATCCCATCGAAGACCAGCCGTTTGTCATAAGCAGTGAACCGGGGGCGGGCGTTTGCCAGAGTTGACCGATTACGTGCAGATGGGCTCCAACGTCAGACGTCAAAATCCCATTTGGAGGGAGCGTCTCGCGCAGAATGCTTACAGCCGCCGTCGGGCCAAAAACGCCGTCTTGAGGACGAAATCCCTCGAACATGCGCCGCCGCCGTTCGGCCAACGCGTCCATGTCCCACTTGTTCTTTTGCGGTGGAAGTTCGGCAAGCCGTTCAAGTGAGGGGCGCAGACTTCCCACAACGTCGCATTCCAATCGGTGGCAACTTTTGTCCAGATCAGCCGGCTTCGTGTCTATGTGAACCAGTGGTGCGTTAGGTAGCCAATCTTCGTAGTTGAACTCCACAGGATCATATCCCACACCGAGTACGAGGTCGGCTTGCCGATGGGTTTCGGCCACGTGGTTGCTCAAGGCGTGAAACAGCACACCGGCGTAGCACGGATGGTCTTCGGGGATGAGTCCTTTGGCCATCGGCGTCAAGACGACGGGAATGCCGTGGTTCTCGGCGATCTTCAACACAAGAGCCTGTACTCCGGCCCGAACGGCCGTAAGTCCGACGGCAAAAACGGGCTTCTTCGCCGCCGAAAAGACCGCGACGAGTTTGTCGAGCACCGTGGAATCCGCCTCGGCCGGCTGCTGAGGCGATTCGAACTGAAACGCGGTCTCGCCGGCGTTCATGGTGCCTAGGTTCGAGGGAAGCCCGATGTGCACGGGCCCCGGCACCTCGGAAGTGGCGACATTCACCGCGCGAAGCAGCGTCTCCTCGACGTGATCGGCGTCGAGCCGTGTTGTCCATTTGGTAATTGGTCGGTACAGGGCCTGGTGATCGATGGCCATCTGCGACGTACGTCCGAGCATGGAATCCGACATCTCGTGGGTGAACGCCAGGAGCGGGGACCGATCGAGCAGCGCCCCGCCCACGCCGGTGCTCAGGTTTGTTGCTCCGGGACCGAAGGTGCCGTAGCAGGCCCCGGGGATTCCCGTGATACGAGCGCAAACGTCCGCCATGAAACCTGCGCTGGCCTCGTTGCTGACCAGCACGAATTCCACGTCGCTCGTGCGGAGCGCTTCCATATATTCCACCCAAGGGCCGCTGGGGATACCAAAGACGTAGCGAACGCCAATCCTCCCAAGCACCTCTGCCCATTTCTCTGCAACTGTTGTCATTAAGTTCTCCTATTTCATTTGCATGTATAGCGAATCAGATGCTCCAGTGAATAAGGCCCTAAACGAACGTCGCAATGCTGGTAGCATCTCATACCTGATGGTGAATAATCGAATCTGCCGACCTCGCGACGTGCAGGCGTGCAAGCCGTTCGGCTTCGTCCGGCTGGTTGTTCTCGACCGCTTCCACGATTCCGAGGTGCTCCTCAAGCAGATCATCCGGTTCCCGATCCGTCACAACGAGATTGCCGACAAAGCGATAACCAATACTCACTCGCTGCAGCATTTCGTTGCCGGAAATCGACAGAAAACGCTCATGAAACTGGTACTCCAGGTCGCTTCGTTCGTCTCGAGAGCCCTCTCCAGACTGAGCATGGATTTGATGTGCCGCATCCTTGAGCCATTCCACATCGTCGAGGCTTGCCTTGCGGCAACAAAGTCTCGCGGCCAGGCCTTCCAGAACTTCTCTCACTCGATAAGCGTCAATCAATGCCTGCCGACCGAGATTACATACAACAAAACCCTGCTGGTCAGCGCCGGTCGCCAAGCCATATTGCTCCAGCGTTTGAAGACTCTCGCGAATCACGCTTTGCGAAACGCCATACTCCTGCGAAAGAGCGATCTGTCGCAGCGGATCGCCCGGTTTCAGGTCACCATTCAAAATCCTCTTCTGTATCGCTTCAACGACTCTTTGCCGTTGCGTCCTGAAATTATCTGGGGCATTTAACATGAATTTCTTACTCATCCAAAGTTACCGTTACCTTATTATCGTTAATTATCGTTATCTATCGATAAAATGCAAGGGAATTGTGAAATTAATCGAATGAATCAACGTAAACACCGACTATGCCCCGTCCCCCATCGCAAGATCTTATGTCTTTAAGTTTTGGACCGATCCTGCCAATTCATAGATTGTTATGGGGCAAACCGATTGTGGTAAAAACTTATGCCAGGCATTTTCGTCTGGTCTTCGCGTGATCTTCGGCTGATTTATTCAATCCTTTGTTGGTAGCCATTAATGCCTATGTGTCAAGAGCTGACAATCAACGAGCACGTCTTTTTAAGCCATAGGTCGTTAGCGTGAGGAACAAGACTTTTGCAAAATTGGAGGTTAGGCATACTTTTGGAAAGAAAAAATCTGTTCTCTTGATTTTTTCTTTCTAAAATCCGAAG
>JAFGTG010000056.1 GCA_016934255.1 Sedimentisphaerales bacterium | reverse complement strand
GGAACCTTATGCAAGAAGTGAAACGGAATCGAATCCATCGAACCTTCCGCGATATCCCACGTTCCGTTCAAGTCCATGATGCGCCTCGCTTCCGCTTCGCGCGTTTCGACAGGTCTTTGTCCGACTCCCGGTGTTTTATAGCATCCTGCCATGACCATATAAAAAAACGCAACGAGAACCAGTTTCGCTTGTCTGTACATTATCAGATTTCCTTTCCGTCCTTTCCGTCCCTGAATCCGGCTCAGGAAGAACGCTTCGGCACGTCTCTTCCCAAAGCCTCGAACATAGCCAGCACGTTTTCCGTTGGCGTGTTGCATTGGATATTATGCACCGGGTTAAACACAAAACCGTTCTTAGCGCCGAACACTCTCAATCGTTCGGCCACCTCTTGACGCACTTCATCCGGCGTGCCGAACGGCAACGTCTTTTGCGTATCGACACCTCCCCCCCAAAAGACGATTCGTCCTCCATATTTCTCGACCAGGTGTTCAGGGTTCATCCCTTGGGCCGAGGTCTGGACGGGATTGAGAATGTCGAAGCCGGCTTCGATGAAGCCTTCGATTAACGGTTCACAGCCGCCGCAACAGTGTTTCAACGTCTTCCATTGCGTGTGGGTGTGAATCCAGTCATTCAGCTTTTTGCTGTACGGTAAATAAAGATCCCTGTATCCATCGAGACTGCAAAACAGTGTGTTCTGCGCCGCCAGGTCCGTTCCATCAACAAAAACCACTTGCACCTTGTCACCCACCGCCTGGTAAAGCATCTCGAAATTCTTGAGGGCGATTTCCACCTGGCCCGCAAACACCTCTTTGATATAGTCCTTTCGGGTCACCGTGCTGATATACCACTCTTCGATATCTCGAATGCCCTTGGGGTCCTTGAGGCCCGGCGCCGGGACGTGCGCGATATCGCCCATCGCGGCGCCCGGAAGGCCCATTATCACCGCAAGATCGGTATTGTTGAACAGCTCGTTCGCGTGACGCTCATGAAACGCCAAATCTTCATCGGATAAGAGCGTAAATTCCTCCAGGTTATCCTTCGGATTGAGCTTGGCCTCGTCGAGTGGCTTTTGGCGTATGATCGCATCAAAATAGAATCCGCCCTTCGGCATTCGCGCCGAGGGTGCGCACGATCTGTCTCCCTGCGGATACTGGACAATACTCCCGTCCGGTTCCGGCTCGGTATTGAATTTGCCGGGAACCAGGACGTTCGTGCCGTCGAAGGTCCTCCAGGGCTTGAAGTCCGAATTCCCGAAGCCGAAATGCGTGCCCGTGGCCGGCAGTTTCACGACGTCAATCTCCAGCGCATCCAGCAAGTCCATCGCGATTTCACCAAGCATTTGGTAGGGCTCATTGACTTTTACCGGCTCGCCCGGCTTATCCAAACCCAGCGCTTGACGCAGATTCGCAACGACACTCACTTGAGCCCCGCTCGTCACCGTTCCGCCCAAATCCACGGGAACACGATCCACCGGCTCGTAGCGAAGGGCTCGGAGCACTCTTTCTCGTCCGCTTATGGGTGATTTACTGTCAACATCATTGCTCATAAGCATTCTCCTAAACTTCACCACCGGGTTATTGTTACCTGGTTTTTTAACTGGACGCCATTCTATCATTTCTTTGTCGCGATGACAAAGGTTGCGTTTTTGTCCAATAAGTAATTAAGTGGCCCGTCGGCATTGACGATGGAAGGTGTGGAAGGATTGACAAATAGGCCCTCAATGGGGATAATGTTCTTCTCCGCCCTCGATGAAGGGCCTTTTTTGTGTTATTAACCTGTGAAAGGACAGATTATGAGGACGTGCTCTCTTGGCAAGGGAATCCTCCTTTGCCTGACCATAGTCGTTATCGGCACTAACCTGAATTGTCGAGAGAAAAGCCCCGAGGAAAAAGAAGTCCGTCAGACGGAGCCGAATACCCCTTCCGAACCGGATGTGAACGCCCCGTCCGAAACCATCCCTAAAGACGTGGCCGTCATAGTGAACGGCGTCGAAATTAAAAACAGCGCCGTCTTGGATCTCATCGGGCCTCATCTGGCAAAGATCAACCAACAAAGCACCGGCATTCCGTCTCCGGTCGCCGAACAGTACAAAAAACAGCTCAGGGAGCAGGCCCTGGAACAACTCATCCGCAGGCAATTACTGGACGAGAAAATCAAAGACGCCAACATCACGATCACTGACGAAGAAGTGGTGAACAAGATCGAAGCGCTCGCTTCCGACCAGAATATGTCTTTGGAAGATTTCAAAAAGGCGTTGGAACAAAACAACCAGAATTTTGACGAGGTTAAGGAGGATTTTCGAAAACAATTGTCTCGCAATAAGTTCATGGATGCACAATGGGCCGGCAAGACGGACGTGACGGAAGAAGAAACAAAAAAATATTACGACGAGAACAAAAAACGCTTCGACGTTCCCGAACACGTCAGGGTCAGTCATATCCTCATCAAATACAAACAGGAAAGTGCGGACGCCGATCCGAACGCGGCGAAAGCCAGGGTCAAAGCCAAAGCGCAAGATCTGCTTCAGCAGATTAAAGACGGGGCCGACTTTGCCGAATTAGCCAAAGCCCACTCGGATTGCCTGTCGGCATCAAAAGGGGGCGATCTGGGTTTCTTCCCACGGGGTTATTCCACGCCGAAATTCGATAAGGTAGCTTTCGAGCTGGAAGTCGGCCAGGTTAGCGACGTCGTGGAAACCGAATACGGATGCCACATCATTAAGGCGACGGGTCACAAAGACGCCACCGTTATTCCTTTTGAGGAAGCCAAAGACAAAATCATCACGGAGCTCGAAGAGGAAAAACAAAAAGAATTCGCCGAGAAGTATATCAATTCACTCAAGGCGGAAGCCAAGATTGTTTTTCCTAAGCCCTAACCGTCGTTCGAGAAATCGCCACTAACGCGTTAACGAAGTCAGGATATTTCCTACAGGAGAGACGCCGGATCAAGGTTGGCGGCTTCAATACCCTTGAAGTAATTGGCCGTGCCGACCTTTAATTCGATCGTCGCCTTTTCATCGCAGACGATAATTCCTTTCGGATGCATTTGCAGGGCGCTGATGGTCCACATGTGATTGACGCTTCCCTCAATGGCGTGCTGCACCGCTTGCGCCTTGTTGTGGCCGTTGACGATAATCAAGACTTCCTCGGCATCCATCACCGTCGCCACACCCACCGTCAGGGCGGTCTTGGGCACCTTGTTCACATCGCCGCCGAAGAAACGGGAGTTGGCCACGATGGTATCGTAAGTTAGCGTCTTCACGCGCGTCCGCGACGACAAGGATGAGCCGGGCTCGTTAAAGGCGATGTGCCCGTCCGGGCCGATTCCACCGAGAAAAAGCTTAATGCCGCCTAAATCCTTGATTTTCTCCTCGTATGCTTCGCACTCGGCATGGAGATCCGGGGCATTGCCGTTAAGGATATTGACGTTCTTTTTTTTAACGTTCACGTGGCTGAATAAATTGTTCCACATGAAGGAATAGTAGCTCTCCGGATGATCTTTGGGAATATTGACATATTCATCCATATTGAAGGTGATGACATGCTCAAAGGAGACTTTTCCCTTTTTGTTGAGCTGTACCAGTTCTTTATACGCTCCCAGCGGCGATGAGCCTGTGGGAAGACCGAGCACGAAAGGATTGGACTTGCTCGGACCGAACTCATTGATTCTCTTGGTGATAAAATTCGCCGTCCACCTGGCCGCGGTTTCGTAATCCGGTTCAATAATCACTCTCATAACTTCTCTGCTCCTGGATAGATTTAAAATAGTTTATAAAACCTTTAACCAATACATTGTCGCGGATAATACATTAATTACCCGGATTCTGCAAACCAAAATCTTAGAACATTAGCGTTGACGCAACTCTTCCATGCGGCCGATAAGATCGTCGCTCATTGCTTTTTTTCGGACGATATGCTCCTCGATCTCCTGAACAAAGCTATTTCCTTCAAACGTTCCCCTCACTTGCTGGAAATCGGTTTCTTTCGATTGCCTGTCCCCATCAAGCCCGTATCCGGTTTGAGCCGTAGCGGTGAACTCCTTCTCGGCGTCGGCCCGCAACAACCGGTCAAGCTCCACAACCGCCTTTTTCCAACTTACGGTCAGCTCGATGACATCCCCAGGCGTAATCTCATCGATCTTCTTGTTCAGAACGCCCTCCAGGACATCGACCACCCAGGCCCACTCATATTCCGGGTAACTCTCATAGATGGAGCGAAAACGATCCTCCACCTGCTCCAAAGAACTCAACGTTCCGTTTTCAATATCCAGGAGCATTTGTTGTATAACCTTTTCCGGTGCCAACAGACCCGCCAGGTCCAGCCAATGGCCCGGCCCGATGGGAGTCTGCGGTTTTAAGACGGCTCGAAGCTCATCGATATGTGTGAATTGTTTGTTTTCCAGCCGCTTAAGCAAACAATTGCCGAGGAATTTGTCGATACCCATCTGATAGAACACCACGCCGCGATCCAACGATGAATTCTTGATCTTGACACTATGATACGTGAAGTATTCGGACGTTTCGCCGGATGTTATCTTCAGTCTGTGGAGCAAATTCCGGCCGTTTATCATTTTTTGGATCGTATAGGGACTGAGGAGTTTGAAATTGATTAGGTCCAAGTTTCGAGGTGCTTTTCGCCGGTCGCGCTTCGGCCATTTTCGGGCGTCCCGAACTGTGCCGACGCTTCGCAAATTCACGCCGGGAACAAGAATGCTCTCATCCTCATGCTCAATTAAATAAGAGAAAGGTAAATCGGACGTATCCGAGTTTCTGTAATGCCGGCCCATCACGACGGTAAACGCCCCGACCTTCGCCGGCCAGAGGATGTAGGAATCGCTGGCGGTTTTGGAACCGCGCTCGACGACGCCTTGATGGACGGGACCAAGCTTGTACATGTGGTTGCTCTGGTTCGTGCCGCTGCCGGCGTTCAAGAAGGAGTACAAGCCGGATATTAACAACGTGGATTTGTGATGTGTCACGGTGTACGGCCCGGCGAAGACCGAGCAGGCCTCGCCGTGAAAACCGCCGCAATTGGCGAAGAAGACCGAGTTCTCCGCCGAATATTGCCTCGATAGGACGGTCCCCTGTCCGATAAAACATTTATAAATGATGGTTCCGTCTTCAATATTGGAGCCGCTGCTTATGATGAAATCCTCTGCAAAGACGCCGGGTCCGATATAAACGGGATCTTCCACACAGCTATTCACGGAGCCGTTCTCTAACTTGTTGACGCCCTCGATCAAACCGGCCGGGCCGACCTTGACGTTTTTGATGATTCGACAATTTGTTAACCTGGCACCTTTGCCGACCAAACCCATAGAATTCTTCACTGACGCCACATAGCCTGCGATCATCGCTTGGAGTTTTTCAATAACCTTGGGTCGATGCCGATAAAATGCGATGTAATAAGCCGTATGAGCGGATAAATGGTCGTATATGGGAATCTCCCTTCCCCCGGCTTCATTCACGGCCGAAACGTTCGTCCCATTACCAAAACTACTTTGTCCCTCCACGGCGAGTAAATCGATATTGTCGATCACCGCGTCATCTTCAATCACGTAGTTAGCGGCATAATTTTTGACCCGGCTGATATAGACGTTGTCGCCGATCGTGCAGTTATGAATCGTCGCGTTACTAATTCCGGCCGGTTTGTCAAAGCCGCCGAAGAAAGATATCCGTTTCTCAAAAACCCCTAAGGTTACGTCTCCCGAGAAGTGTGTTGTTCCGACCGTTTCCGCGTTGAAACGCTCGGCCACCCGAATCCTCGACCAGTCATCGCAATGACAGCCCCGATTTTTCATCAGCATGATTTCGTCATCCGTTAGGGAACGAACGTGTTTTTCAAGTCGATTTGATTCTGACGTCATTATTATGGTCCTCCCGGTTCGCAAAACGTTTGGTCTATCCTACACCGTACACGATTCTTTTTCAATCCGGATTTAGCAAAATGGAATACTATAATTCGCTGTTTGACAAATCAACACATTTGTAACAGGTGTTTTGTTAAGTTACAAAGTTTTTTGTCACGCCGGGAGTGGATTCGAGAATGCTAAAGTGTATAAAATGAATTCCATTTAGACACTTTCGTTACTTTAACTTTAGCAAATTTCCATTGTCGTTTTATGAAATTATCACGAAATTTTATAGTAATCCGTTGGCAGGTGCCGATGTTTAAGATATAGTTGATACTTTAGGAAAAGATGGTAAAGTACACGTTTCCAGGGACGGGCTTATGCCAAATCAGGCAAGAGTGGTAAAAGTTTTAGTGACGCTTTTAACATCAATGACAATCGGGGCGATCGTCCTCATGGCCTTGGGCCACAATCCACCTTCCGCCGGCCCGTTCTCCCTGTGGTCCTATCAGAGGCTCGACCACGTCAAGAACGCCATCTCGTCACGGGCTCCGCAATCGCCGGATAAATGGAACAGCATCGAAATCCACTACAGCGGGACTCAAGGCGGCAATATCAAACAGTTGGCTGCACTGAACAGGCTGGCGAATCCCGACGAGCTGAATTGCCATTTTTGTTTGTGTAACGGCAACGGCGCCGGCAATGGCGAGATCCAACCAACGGAAATTTGGCAAAAACAATGGTCGGCCGTTCCTAACCAGACATGGCGAGGTAACGGTCGGACTATTCGAATCTGTATCGTCGCCGACGGTAAAACCGTCTTACCGACGGATTGCCAGATCAAAAGAATACAAGTGCTCCTGGAAGGGCTTTGCAAAAAGTTCAGCATCTCCCCGGACGCCATTTACTATCCGAGCGATTGGCGTTAGATAAACGCATCTCCATCCTATAAGAAAAGCCCTCAAAATCTTAAAACCACCCCTTCCGCATTAACCTTAATTGCTCCGCATCCCTATCAATGTCAATTGGGTGGCAGCCTCAAAGCCGCAGGCTTTGGGGATGGTAAGGGAAAGCCATCCCCAAGCTGCGCTTGAGGCTGCCACCCTTTTTAAAGCTATCCCGAAGCTTTACTGATAAGTAAGGTATTATATCTTCTTGATTCGGCGAATAAACGACCAGATATAATAAACGGGAATCCCCGCCAATATGCTGCCGAGGCTGTACATCGAGGGTTTCGGCCACTGCTTGAAGGCGAATACTGTCATGAAGAGGATCACGATTAAAAAAATCGCCGGTACAACGGGATAACCAGGTATGCGAAAGGGCCTTTCCATTTGGGGTCGGCGCCATCGAAGAACGTACACGGCGGCGATAAAAAGCAACGCGAAGACCGATAATCCAACGGAAGCATATTGATACAAGTTTTGAAAGTCCGTCACGAACAAAATGACAATCGCACACACACTTTGGGCGATCATCGCATAGGTCGGAACCCGTCCTTTCGGACTGACGTGTCCGGCGATGGAAGGAAATAATCCATCTTTCGCCATGGCATAATAGATCCGCGGGCCGGTGATAATAAAAGCGCTCACCGTGGCCAGGAAAGCCAATCCGAGCACGACCATAAAAGCACTGGATGCCCTCGCGCCAAACAGATTTTCGACGGCAAGCTGAGGGATTTTTTCCGCGTTGTCGAATCCCACCTTGTCCAGAGGCACCGCATAGGCGAAGGTGAGGTTAATGGCTAAATACAATATGATGACCAGTCCAGTGCCTAAGAGCAGGGACCGTGGGAGCGTCTTGGCCGGATTTTTGACTTCGCCGGCGAGATAACTCGCCGCGTTCCAGCCGCTATAAGCAAACATAACGTAGAACAACTGCGTCGCCGCATCCCCGATTCCGACCTGTCCCATCGGCTGGCCTTGTGTCATGTTCGCCAAGCGCCCTTTCCCGAATAGAAAAGCCGCCATGACCAAAACCACGAACAAGCCAAATTTAAGGACCGTTGTGAGATTTTGCGTCCAAGCCGATTGACGATGACCCACGAGATTAGGCACTGTGACTACGGTGATGATGATTGCGGCCACGATCTGAACGGCGTGTCCGGCTTCGTCCTGGGATGATTTGAATGGCGTCAGAAGATACAAAGCCGCGATATAAGCCGCCACGGCCAGCGGCGCTGAAAAGCCGACCAAAAAAGACGTCCAACCTGAAAGAAAGGCGGGCATCGGGCCGTAGGCTTCGCGAAGATAAACGTATTCCCCGCCCGCCTGGGGCAGAGCGGCGGCCAATTCCGCCACGCAGAGCGCCCCGCAAAGTGCGAGCAATCCGCCGAGGGCCCAAAGTCCGAAGATGACGGGATAGTTCTTGAGGACGATCATCATGTAACCGGGTGAGACCAAAATGCCCGTCCCGACCATGCTGGCGATGACGACGTAAGTCGCCGTCGAGAGACCAAATCCCCGTTGTAATTCTCCTCCGGACGCAACGTCTGTTGATGGTGCAGCCAAAGTCGCCACCTCCATTTCTATAAAGAAGTTCCACAAACTCCACTTATGCCTTGAGAGAATTCGCCAGCAACCGATCCCAGATCTGCCGCTGCTCGATGAGAGCCTTGGCGCGGTCCGGCACTTTATCGCTGACTTCCAGCAACTGCCAGCCGCTCCAGCCCATCTTCACCAACAGGTCCATCTGAAGCTGGTATGGGAATTCCTTATCTTTGAGATTATGCAGATGAAGCGTATCGCCCAGGAAATCATCGACCAACTTGAAATTGTGCTCGAATCCCTTACCCTGCGTATCTCTCTTGTCGCTATTGAGTTTTATCCGCACACTTGGCTGGTCCACACGGTCCATAATCACTCTGAGGGTGGGCAACTCGCCGATGTTGCCGTGGGCTTCGAGACGGATCTGTTGTCCGTAGTTGGCGGCAAACGCGCCGACGATATTCAGCGAATTGGCGATCTGCTCGATCGTTTTCTCGCGCGGAACCTCCTTATGAAAACTGTTCGGGAACACTCTCACACCGCTGCCGCCAACATCCCGGCTGAGCTTGATGAAGGCTTTGGTATTTTCAATCGCCGCTTTAAGCTCCTCGGCGTCCGGCGAATCGTATCGCTCGCTGGTCGCCAAACCGACGAGCGTGAGGGGACTATCCTCGAAGCGTTTCTTCACCTCGCTTCGTTGCGGCTTCGTCAGCTCGAGCTCGACGCCGTGAGCGTAAGATTGACTCGTCCGCAGTTCGACGCCATACACTTCCGCCTTAAGGCAATTGTTAATCAGCGTCGGGATATCCCAATCTTTGCCCCACTGATACGTCGTGAATCCAAAACGCGTCCTTTCGACGTTTTCCTTTTTGGCTCGAAACACACTACACGACGTTAACGTCGTCGCGGCAACCGCCCCGGCGGTCACAGAGAGACTCCGGCTTAGGAGGTCACGTCGAGACCATTCCTTTCTATCAAACATCATTCGTAATCCTCATCTTACAAGTACATTTGTTATCTTAATCACTTCGGCGTTTTTTGAGCGTCACGCCGATGCCACACTCCTGCTCGTGTAAAAAGATTGTTTCCAGCGTTGGATCTGTTGTGACGGCTTTCAAGTAATCTTGCATCGGTTCGGCGACGTCGGTTGTATTATGAGCCAAGATCAAACCGCCCGGCCGCACGAGAGGCAGCAACTTGTTGAGATAGTCGAAATACCCGCTCTTGTCCGCGTCGATAAAAAGAATATCGATTGGTTTTTCGAGCTGTGTCACTTTCTTATGGGCATCGCCCTCGATGATCGTCACAAGTTGATCCACGCCGGCTTTTTTGAAGTTCTCACGGGCCAGCAGTATCCGGTTCGGATCGATCTCGAAGGTCGTCAGCTTGCCGCCGGTGGTGCGAAGCGCCAGACAAAACCAGAGGGACGCATAGCCGTTCGAGGTGCCGATCTCGACGACGTGTTTGGCGTTCGTCGCTTCAGCGAGCAGCCGCAATACTCTGCCATCCTCCGGCGGTACGCTCAGTATCGCGCTGTACTCGTCATAGCACATCTGCTCAAGCACATCGAGAATTCTCTTTTCGCCCTCACTGTTTTCCATGGGCGAGCGATCTCGTCCGTTTATGAGCTTTGATTGTTCCTGTGTCGACGTACCGGCCCCGCCCAGTACAATTAAGCTTCCACCGACCGCCAATAGAGCTATTGCGGCAACCACTGAGAGGGTCTTTTTTCGCATGGCCGCCCCTTTCTTCTTATCACTTCACCACCGTGCGTTTGCCCGTTTACAGACAAATTCATTCGCGAACTGTATTGCGGCTCACGGTAAATGTCCACAAAAATATCATCCGAGCGATTGAAGAATCAATTAAGGCGGCGCTTCCTTGGGAGCTTAAACCATCGCGATCCGGTTATTGACTCTGACGTTTCTTCAGCGTTATCGTCACGCCCTGGGCCTGAATGGTCTCCAGGTTGGGATTTTGGGTAATCGCCTCGATATAGTCCCGTCCCGTACTATCGATATTGTGAGACAAGATCAGCCCACCTGGGCGCACCAGCGGTAGCAGCTTGTTCAGATAGTCCAGATAGCCTTCCTTATCCGCGTCAATGAAAAGGACGTCAATAGGTTCCTTGATTCGCGTCACTGTTTCGTGGGCGTCCCCCATCACCAGCGTCACGAGTGCATCGACGCCGGCCCGCTTAAAGTTTTCGCGCGCCAAAGCAGCCCGGCCTTCATCAATATCATGCGTCGTCAGCTTTCCTCCGGTCGTACGAAGGGCAAGGCAAAACCAAATCCCCGAGTACCCGTTGGACGTGCCGATCTCGACGACGTGCTTGGCGCCGACACTCTCCGTGAGTAACCGAAGAATCCTGCCATCCTCCCGGGGCACGTTCATCATCCCTCTGCTCTGGTTCTGATTCATATCTTCCAGGACGCTTAGAATCTTCTTCTCCTCTTCATTCGCCGGTAATGGCGCTTGTCCCTGGAAGGAAGAAAATCCCATGCCCGGCCCTCTGCCGGGCCGGCCGCCAAAACCTCTACCGGGCGGCTGAGCGACTAAGCTCCCGACGACTCCGATCAGCAATACCGCTAACAGAATAGTAAATGTCATTTTCTTCAACATCTTGCGTTCCTTTCAACATTATTTATGTTTTTATCGTGTTCGATTTAGTTATACTTCCAGCCCCAAATTGCCTGTTCTGATAGGATAGTGGCTGTATTTTAAACAAAGTAACAAACGAGCAGTATTTTTTTCACTTCTGCATGAAAATAAGGTGGGATTCTTCGAATTACTTTCGATCGAGTCTTTGAGCGACGGTCCGGATGTGTTCGGGCGTCGTTCCGCAACAGCCGCCCACGAGCTTCGCACCAGCACGCCGGCACGCCGTTATGCCTTCCGCAAATTGTACCGGCGCCATATCGAATACGGTCTTCTCATCAATTAGCCGGGGTTTGCCCGCATTTGGCTGAGCCAGAAGGGGCAATGACGTCGCGGATCGAATCTCAGAGATGACTACGGCCATCTGGGCCGGATCGAGACTGCCGCAATTGGCGCCGATAGCATCCGCCCCGGCTTCCGTCAGTAACCGGGCGCACTGCTGGGCGGAGTCTCCCATTATCGTTCTGCCCCCTTTGTGCTCCGTATCGAACGCGATTGAGACCATCACAGGTAATGAAAAGTTTTCCTTACATGCACGAAGGGCGCACAGCGCCTCCCGCAAGTCAAAGACCGTCTCAATAATAAAGCCATCGATTCCGAATTCCGCCAGGACTTCCGCTTGCTCCTTGAAGGCATCGTAGAACTGCGATTCCTGATACGTACCGTAAGGTTCGAGCAACTGGCCCGTCGAGCTGAGATCACCCAGCACAAATCGATCCTCGCCCGCGGCCTGTCTGGCCAACTCGGCTCCCGCCTTGTTAACATCTCGTACCGAAACACTAACATTATGTGTCTTGATGTAAAGACGATTCATGGTCAACGTATTCGTCGTCAGCGCATCGCATCCGCATGAGGCATATTCTTGCAGAATTTCGAGTACGACGTCCGGCGCCTCGAGATTCGTACTCGCCCGGCCCATCAAGCCGCGTTTATCCAGCTCTGTGCCGATGGCGCCGTCGAGCAAAATAACTGCCTGCGATTGTAAAGCCGATGATAGATTCATCAACCGTCTATTCCACTCCCAGCCCGATTAGTTCGTCCTTAACCTGATCGATACTCTCGAAAAGGATGGCATGAAGCCCGACGTCTCTTGCACCTTGTACATAATTGAGCCGGTCGTCTATAAAAACGGCTTGTTCCGCCCTCGAACCAAGTCTTTCGAGCGCCAGCTCATAAATTTCCCGCTCCGGCTTCATCATTCCCTCCTCGCACGAGAAAACGAGCACGTCGAACATCGTATAGCCTTGCTCGTGGAAAAACGTTACCGACGAAGGCTCGGTATTGGATAATAAAGCCGTTTTATAACCTTTACCGTGCAGCGACGAAGCCAGCGCAAACATCTCCTGCTTTGGTGCATAAGCGGACTTAAACGCCTCATACCATAACGAAGGCACTTTCGGCATGGGTTTGCCAAGCTTCTGTGCAACGGCACGCCAGAATTTATCCTCGCTGATCAGGCCTTTGTGGAATCCGTCGAGGCATGAATCGTGTACGGGGGTATATTGCTCCTGCGGGATACCGATTGCATTGGCACAATATTGCAAAAGACCCGACCGGGGGTCATCGATCAGAACACCGCCCCAATCGAAGATAACAGAGTCTATCTTTCTCATTCTAAAAACCTAAATAACAATAAGTTCCGAAGATTTCTCCCACGGGACAATACCGCGATTCGCAACACATATCAACACTTTTCTGCACCGATATGGTCTTTGACGAGCGGTCCTTTGTGGTTTATAATCCGGGCGATTCTCTGAGGACGAAAAAGATGGAGCTGATGTTAACGGTCATTATTGGCGTTTTGGTTTTGGTCATGTTGGGCCTTCTGGTCTGGCTGATCGTCTCGAATGCGGCGAACGCTGAAAAGATGGCCGGGCAGCAGGCTTCCATCGGCCTCTTGCAGCAACAATTGGAAGCTTTGCGAACCGCCCAGGACAAGACCTCCGAGAAGCTTCAGGAATCCCTCAAGTCCGGCCAGGAAACACTCAGCCAGAACTTGCAATCCAGCCGGAAAACGCTTAACGAACTGCACACCCAGATCGGCGAGTTGCAAGGGACCAGCAAGCAAATGATGCTGGTCGGGACGGAAGTCCGAAGGCTCCAGGATATTCTCAGTTCCCCCAAGCTTCGCGGGCAGATGGGCGAATGGTCGCTTGAAAATCTCCTCGCTCAAATCCTCCCGAAGGATAGTTACAAACTCCAATACACCTTCAAAGACGGTAAGACGGTCGATGCGCTCGTGCAATTAGTCGATTTCTCAGTCCCCATCGACGCCAAGTTCCCGTTGCCGGGCTTTGAAAACGTTCTTAAAGCCGAAAACGAGCAAGAAAAAACAAAACTTCGCAAGCAGTTCATCCGAGACGTGAATAATCATATCGACAAGATCTCCGGCGACTATATCCGGCCCGCCGAGGGCACGCTGGATTTTGCGATCATGTACATCCCCGCCGAGAACGTCTATTACGAAACAATCGTCAAATATCCCGGCGAAACGCAGGATATTCTGCAATACTGCTTCGATAAAAAAGTCATTCCCGTATCGCCAAATCTGTTGTACGCATACTTGATGACCGTGACGATGGGCCTGCATGGTTTGCAGATCGAAAAACAAGCCGCCGAAATCCGGCAGAACTTGAAGAAGCTCAATGCCACCTTCGCCGATTTCGGAGGGACGTGGGACATTCTCGGTAAGCACTTACGAAACGCCTATAGCCAATACGACGAAGGGCAAAAAAAACTGGATCGCTTCGGGATGCACCTTAACCAAATCCAGGAAGACGAAACAATAGAACGGGCACTTTAATTGACAAAATAATCGTGTTGGATAAGATGAACATGTGAGACAATGAAAACGAATACCTTAGATTTTATCAAATCTTGTATCAAGCGTCGCAGAATTCGATGGACCTACCATGTGAATATGCGACTGAAAGACCGATTCATACATCGAAACGCCATTCTTTCTTCACTCGATAGATATGAAATCATCGAAGGATATCCAAAAGATAAATATCTGCCAAGCTTCCTCATATATACAGAATATCGAGGAAAGATCATTCACGTACAAATAGCGACTGATCTTGAGAATGACTTCATAACCATCGTAACTGCATATAAACCAAGTCCCGATAAATAGGAAGACGATTTCAAAACAAGGAGAAAATCATGACGTGCCATAATTGCGGAGGCAATTTGGAAAATCTTATTACCAACTTGCCTTTTAAGCTAAACGATGACTGTATCGTAATTATCAAGGGACTCCCCGTTTTACAGTGCCATAACTGCAGTGAATATGTCATTGAAGACCAAGTCATGGAGAAAATCGATATTATCCTAAATAAGATTGATACTACTGCCGAACTCGAAATCCTGAGCTACGCCGGATAAGTGAGCGTGATAGACAATTGGAGAAAAAGACCCCCGGTGAAACCGGGGGCTAATTATGGGTGTGGATGACAATGGTGGGGTATATGATTACCTGGACAACGTTTGGGACGTGGCTACAAGGGGATGAACGAGGGTATGTGAAGAACGGACAAACTCTACCGGGAAATAAAGCCCTTCAAATAGCAAACAAAACATTGCAATCGCAAGACACCGTTCGACTATCGAAAAACAAACAACAAATCGTACAAACAGCAATCATGAAACAAGCGCAATCACGGAATCACCATATATATGCGTTAGCCGTTCAATCGAATCATATTCATATGGTTCTCGAGAATACCCCCGAGCCGATAAGTAAGATTGTGGCTTATTATAAAAACGCTGCTCGTCTCGCGCTCAAAGCCACGGGGCATTGTGGGAAGCTTTGGACAAAAGGATATGACAAACGATATTGTTACGATCAAGACGCTTTGGAGCAAAGAATAAACTACGTGGAGCGTCATACCCACACTTAGCCCCCGGTTTTACCGGGGGTTTTCAATACGAATGTTACTGATGTTCTTTCTCAAAAAAACATAAGGAAATAAACCATGTCACAAAATTACGATTGTATTATCATTGGCGCCGGACCAGCGGGACTGGCGGCGGGACTTTATACCGCCCGAGACCGATTTAAAACCTTGATTCTCGAGAAATTCATGCCGGGCGGTCAGATCAACAATACCGACCGGATCGAGAACTATCCGGGTATCGAGCGGATCGACGGGCCGGGTTTGATCCAAAGTATGCAAAAACAGGTTGAGAGCTTCGGCGCCGAGATCAGAACCGGCTGTGAAGTGGATCGACTCGAAAAGCTCAAGGATGGCCATATCGCCGTGACGTGCGGTAAGGACACATTCAACGCGAGAGCCGTCATTTTGACGCCGGGCAGCGATTACCGCAAGCTCGGTATCCCCGGCGAGGATCAGTTTCGCGGCTCCGGCGTCAGTTATTGCGGGACCTGTGATGCGCCGTTTTTCAGGGGAAAGCACGTCGTCGCCGTTGGTGGGGGCAACACGGCGGTGGAAGAGACGCTCCACCTGACCAAGTTCGCCGAAAAGGTCACGATGATCCATCGCAGAGACGAATTTCGGGCTTCTAAGGTTCTGGTCGAGGAGCTACTCGAAAAAACCAAAGAACCGAATTCGAATCTGGCGATCAAATACAACACCATCGCCACCGCCATCGAAGGCGAAGGAAAAGTCCAGTCGGTCAAGCTCAAGAACGTCAAAGACAACAAGGAAGAGGATTATCCCTGTGACGGCGTGTTTGTCTTTGTGGGGATGGTGCCGAACACCGGTTTTTTGAAGGGTTTTGTGGAGCTAACAGATAAAGACTTCATCAAGTGCGATTGTGCTTATCTTCGTACAAACGTGCCCGGCGTTTTTGTGGCGGGCGACTGCCGGATCGGCGCAGCCATGCAATTAGCCACCGCCGCCGGTGACGGCGTTGTCGCCGCCATGATGCTCAAGCAGTATTTCAGGGACCCGAACTGGTGGAACGAGTCGGTCAGTGACGAGTTGCCGCCGGGCGGACGGTAAAACCAACTCAAGAAAAATAGAGAATTAGTGGATTAGAGATTAGAACGGCAACGCCCTAAATTCACTAATTCTCTAATTCACTTTTTCAACTAATTCATTGACGAGTTTCCAATCTTCGATTACTATGGTCGGCAGACCGGGCAAGGATGGCCGGATCATAGTAACCTGTTGGTTTTTGTTGAAAGGATATCATCATGGCAGGTAGTGTGATTGAATTGACTGACGCTACTTTTGATGAAACGGTTCACAATTCTGATACTCCCGTGCTGGTTGATTTTTGGGCGCCCTGGTGCGGACCCTGTAAAATGATCGCCCCGATCATCCAGGAAATCGCCGACGAATATACGGATAAGGCCAAAATCTGTAGGCTCAATACCGACGACGCCCGCGACAGCGCGATGGAATTCGGTATTAGTGCGATACCCACCCTCATCTTGTTCAAGGACGGCCAGATGCAGAAAAAATGGGTCGGATTGACCAGCAAAAAGAACATCGTCGAAGCCATCGACGAGTTGCTTTAATCGAACACTATATTTCCTCATATTCAATCTTTAGTCGAAAACATGATCGCCAGTGGCGGCTTAGATATGAGCGCTTGAGTGATTGATCTTTAGTATCATCAACGGTGTTTCCGCAACCCTTTGTGGAGGTATCCGAAATTGAAGCGAGAAACGATCAAATCCATCGTCGCAATGATAACGATAGCAGTTGCTTTAAAATGCGCCGGTTGTCAAACGATAGTGATGCATTATGAACAAAAGACTATGTCATTGTCCGGCCAATGGTCTTTCAGCCTGGATCCGAATAACGTCGGCGAGCAGAAAATGTGGTGGCACAGTCGATTGGCGAACCCGATAGCGCTGCCGGGCTCGACGACGGAGAACGGCTACGGCGACGATGTTACCGTAGATACGAACTGGACCGGCGCGATCATCGACACATCGTGGTTTACGGAGGCCAGATACGAAAAATATCGGCAGCCGGGTTCCATTAAAATCCCGTTCTGGCTGACGCCTTTGAAGCATTACGTCGGCCCCGCCTGGTATCAGCGGCAGGTCGATATACCGCGAGACTGGCGAGACAAACGAATCGAACTTTTCCTGGAGCGCTGCCACTGGGAGACGAAGGTCTGGGTAGATGGAACGTCCGCCGGGATGCAAGATAGCCTGTGCACGCCGCAACGACACGATCTCACGGACCTGATGACGCCCGGACCGCATGTGCTGACCATCCGTGTGGACAATTCCGTCAAATACGACGTCGGGGTGAACGCTCATTCTGTCAGCGACCATACCCAATCGAACTGGAACGGCCTTATCGGTCACATCGAGCTACGGGCCACCGACAAAGTGTGGATCAGCGACGTCCAGGTTTATCCTGATATTCACAAAAAATCCGCGAAATTACATATCAGAATCGATAACCATCAGAACCGGTCCGTTAGCGGCACACTCAAAATCCGGGCCGAGAGCTGGAATACAAACCCAAATCATACCCCTGCATATAAAACCGTCGAATTCACTAGCGCGGCACCCGAGACAGCTCTTCAGGTAGATTACGCGATGGGTGATGACGTTTTGTTGTGGAACGAGTTCTCGCCTGCTTTGTACAAGCTAACGGTTTCTCTAAACGCCTCAGCAGACGGTAACCTATTTCTTGATGAAAAAACCGTCACGTTCGGGATGCGTACGTTCGGTACGAAAGGAACCCAATTCACGATGAACGGCAAACCAACTTTCCTTCGCGGGACGCTGGAGTGCTGCATTTTCCCACTGACGGGGTACCCGCCAATGGACGTCGAAGCGTGGCTGAGAATTCTCCAAGTTGCTAAAGCACACGGCCTCAATCATCTGCGTTTCCATTCATGGTGTCCGCCGGAAGCGGCGTTCGAGGCCGCCGACCGAATGGGATTCGTCTTTCAAATCGAATGCGCCGCCTGGGCGCGAATCGGCGACGGTAAGCCTATCGACACATTCATTTACGCCGAGGGTGACCGTATCCTCAAGGACTACGGCAATCACCCTTCGTTTTGCATGTTGGCCTACGGCAACGAACCGGGCGGGCCTAACCAGAAGAAGTTTCTCGGCGATCTGGTCAATTACTGGAAAGCCAAAGACCCCCGAAGGCTTTACACCAGTGCGGCCGGCTGGCCGATTATTCCCGAGAACCAATACCACAGCACACCCGCCCCGCGCGGCCACCAATGGGGGGCCGGCCTAAGAAGCCGCTTCAACGCCAATCCACCCGAAACGACCTCTGATTACCGGGACATCATCCAGAAGTACGGCGTTCCCGTCGTCAGCCATGAGATCGGACAATGGTGCGTGTATCCCAATTTCAAGGAAATCTCTAAATATACAGGCGTTTTGCAAGCCCGGAATTTCGAGGTCTTTCACGACTCGCTCGAAGCTCATCACATGCTCGACCAGGCGGAGGATTTCCTCATGGCCTCCGGCAAATTACAGGCCATGCTGTACAAGGAGGAGATCGAATCCGCCCTGCGAACGCCCGGCTTCGGCGGTTTCCAATTGCTCGATATCCATGATTTCCCCGGCCAGGGTACGGCTCTGGTCGGTATCCTCGATCCCTTCTGGGACTCGAAAGGCTACATCGAGCCGGAAGAGCACCATCGTTACTGTTGCGAGACCGTCCCGCTCGTTCGGCTAAAAAAACGCATCTGGACGACCGGCCAAAAGTTCCTCGCGGACGTAGAGATCGCCCATTTCGGACCCGCTCCCATCCGCAATGCTCTGCCCGTCTGGTCCATTCGCTATCCTGATGGAGAAGAGCTTTCCTCCGGACGATTAGAGAAAACGACCATCCCATTAGGCAATTGTTTTCCCTTAGGAAAAATTACGGCCCGGCTGCAAAACGTGAAGGCCCCGGCGAAGCTCACCATCACCGTCGCGCTTCAAGGGACGCCGTATCAGAATGACTGGGACATCTGGGTTTATCCGAAAGAATTCGATGTTGAGGCTCCCAAAGATGTACTCGTTACTGAAAGTTTCGACGAGCAGACCATAGCCGCTCTGGAAAAAGGTCAGAACGTATTGCTTATGCCGCCTTTGAACGGCATCGACAGCGATATCCCCGCGGGCTTTACGAGCATCTTCTGGAATACCCAATGGACGAGGCAACAACCGCCGCACACACTGGGGATTCTCTGCGATCCGGAACATCCCGCGTTGAAGCAATTCCCGACGGAATTTCACAGCAATTGGCAATGGTGGGATCTGGTAACCCAGTCGAAGTTCATGGCGCTCGACGATCTTGGACCGGATTTGCGACCGATTGTTCAGGTGATCGACGATTGGAACACCAATCGCAAACTCGGCATTCTTTTCGAGGCAAGGATCAGCAAAGGCAAACTGCTCGTATGCAGTATGGACCTTCGGAACGACCTCAAAGAGCGCCCGGCGGCGCGGCAAATGCTTCGCAGCCTTATGAGCTATATGAAAAGTCATGCGTTCGCTCCGAAGATCACTCTCGAAGCTGAACGTATCCAAAGTTTGTTGAAAACACCGTCCCTGCTGAGCAATGCCAAAGTTGTCATGGTGGACAGTGAAGCCCTCGGCTACGAAGCAGCCAACGCCATCGACGACAATCCGAAGTCCATCTGGCACACGTCCTGGGAACCGACTCCTGCGCCCTATCCTCACGAAATCCAGATCGAGCTTCCGGAGAGCGAAATCAAAGGATTCACGTACCTGCCCCGCCAGGATATGACAAACGGGTGGATCGAACGGTACGAAGTCTATGTCAGCGACGACGGCCAAAGCTGGGGCGCCCCCGCGGCGACGGGACGATTCGAGAAAGACCGGACGGAAAAGAAGGTTCTCTTTAGTGAAACTCACAAAGGCCGGTTCTTCCGCTTTGTCGCTCTGTCAGGGTTCGATGGGCAAGCGTTCGCTTCAGCCGCGGAGATAAATCTCATTACGGAATAATGATAAATCGTTTTTGCTGTGGAAACACGATTTGTCATTCCCGCGTAGGCGGGAATCCAGTTTTTAAGTTCTGGACCCCTGCCTTCGCAGGGGTGACAGCACGAATCTTTGCTTTCCACAACAGAAACTAAATAGATGTTTTAAGCCGAATCCGGGAAACAACACTTGCGAATCGGAACGTCGATTTGGTATATAGGGGTGTGTCATTTGAGTGAATTTTGAGTTTAGAATAAATATAAAATGTCATTCTGAACGTGGCGCAGCGAAGTGAAGTGAAGAATATCAAAGACCTTTTCCGATCCCAGATGCTTCGCTTCGCTCAGCATGACAAAAAGGAGAACGAGGCATCCACCCATATACTTTAAAATAAAGGTGAAACATCATGAGAGAGAACTCGCAAAGATCCATCAATCGAAGAAGTTTTATGAAATTCGGCTTAGCCGCGGCGGGAAGCATTTTTGTCATGGGGGCGGGCAATAGCTTCGCAACAGAGAACAACACAAAAGAAACGACGCATTGGGCGTTTTTGTCGGACACCCACATCCCGGCCGATGTGAACAACAGGTATCGAGGTTTCTACCCGTACAAAAATTTGCAGACAATCGTCCCGGACATCGCTTCCGCCCGCCCGCAAGGCGTTACCATTGCAGGCGATCTGGCCCGACTGACGGGTGAGTTGGATGATTATGCCAACCTTAAGAAGCTCATCAATCCGCTTGCTGAGCAAACGCCAATCTTTATGGCGCTCGGCAATCACGACAATCGGGATAACTTCGTCAAAGTCTTTGAGAACACGCCCGGCCAGAAACAACCCGTGAAAGGCAAGCACGTCGTTGTGGTTAACAAAAAACACGCACGCCTGATTGTGCTGGATTCGCTCCTTTATGTGAATAAAGTAGCGGGCCTGTTGGGAAAAGCCCAAAGGCAATGGCTCGAAGCGTATCTGCAACAATGCGACGATACGCCCACTCTTCTTTGTTTTCATCATACCTTGGAAGACGGTGACGGCGATTTGCTGGACGTGCCGCGATTATTCGACATGATCAAACCCATCCGAAAAGTAAAAGCCCTTGTATTCGGGCATTCCCATGCGTATGGATATTCCAAATTCGAGGACATTCACCTGATTAATCTCCCCGCGGTCGGTTACAATTTCGACGACGCTCAGCCGGTCGGCTGGGTGGAAGCTTATTTTAAGAACAAAGGTGGTGATTTCGTGCTCCACGCCGCCGGGGGCAATAAGGATATGGACAGCCGGACCACAAGTCTGACCTGGCGATAATAATTAGAATTAAGAATTTAGAATTGAGAATGTAGAAATGAATTCTTAATTCTCAATTCTAAATTCAAAATTCGTTTTTAGGATAAATTTGTCATGCCCCTTTCCGCATCCGTCAAAAGCGGACAAAAAAAACACTGGGTTATCCAGCCGTTGGACGACCGCCGCCCGGAATTGGCGAAGGCGCTCAAGGTCTCCCCGCTTCTGGCCCAGGTTCTCCTCAATCGCGGGATCACGGATCGCTCCGCCGCGTCGAGCTTCCTCAGGCCCAAGCTCACCGATCTGATCGATCCCGGCGAGATGCCGGGCATCGCTCCGGCGGTGCAAAGATTGAAACAAGCCATCGCGAACGAAGAGAAAATCACCCTGTACGGCGATTACGACGTGGACGGCATTACCGGCATCGCCATCCTCTGGCAGGTCCTTAGATTGCTCGGCGCCAACGTGGATTATTACATCCCCCATCGCGTGGATGAAGGTTATGGTTTAAATCTCCAGGCCATTGAAAGTCTGGCCCAGGCCGGCAGACAGCTTGTGGTGACTATCGATTGCGGTATAACGGCATTTCAAACCGCCGAACTTGCCAACCGGCTGGGGCTCGATCTGATTATCACCGACCACCACCGGCCAGCCCTGCCTCCGGCAGGGAATTTCAAATCTCAAATCTCAGATTTCAGATTGCCCCAGGCCCTCGCTATCGTGCATCCTGCACTGGATGAATCGTATCCCAATCAGGATTCGGCCGGGGCGATGGTTGCCTTCAAGCTGGCCTGGGCGCTTGCGAACGAGTTCAGCCAGGGCCGAAGACTCGAACCGCGACTCAGGGAATTCATGCTCAGCGCGACGAGTCTGGCGGCCATGGGAACCGTCGCCGACGTCGTGGACCTGAGGGGCGAAAACAGAATCCTGACAAGCTACGGCCTCAAAGCGTTGCCCGAGTCTAAACTTACCGGCATCCAGGCCCTTATCGAGGTGGCGGGCCTGACCGGTCACCAGCTCGATAGTTTTCACATCGGCTTTCGCCTGGCGCCGATGCTCAACGCCGCGGGCCGGATGGGCCATGCCCGGCTGGCTGTTGAACTGCTTACGTCGGAAAGCTCGATGCGCTCGATGCAAATCGCCGAATATCTCAAAGAGCAAAACACCCTGCGCCAACAGTGCGAGCGGAAGATTTTCAAACAGGCCTGCGAGATGATCGTCGAACGGGGCTTGAACCATCCTGATCGTAAGAGCATCGTCCTATCAAGCGAAAGCTGGCACACGGGCGTTATCGGTATCGTCGCATCGCGCATCGTGGACAAATTCTACCGCCCGACGATTATGATCAACGCCGGGGCGACGGAGAACGGCATCGCCCAGGGGTCCGGCCGTTCCATCCCTGGCTTCTGCCTGCTTAGCGCCATCGAGGCCTGTTCCTCGCATTTGAACAGCTATGGAGGCCATACGATGGCTGCTGGGATAACCATCGAGCCGGATAAGATCAACCAATTCACCACCGACTTCGAAACCTATGCGTCCCAGAACCTCAAAAGAAACGATACCGCGGCCAAGCTCCACATCGATGCGATGGTTCCGCTCTCTGAGCTTCAAAAAGGAACCGTCAATGAATTGCAATGGCTCGGTCCCTTCGGCCAGGGCAATCCAGAGCCGACGTTCGCGACGAAAGGCGTGCGCCTGATCGGCCCGCCCAGGCGGGTCGGCGCCGGCCGGGACCATCTACAGCTTGCCATAACCGATAACACCGCTTCAGTACGCTGCATTGGCTTTCGATTTGGTAAGCTGGAGAAAAAGCTCCTTGAGACGGAGTTTTTCAACGTCGCTTATCAGCCGCAGATCAATACCTACAACGGTAACAGCAACGTCGAATTCATCATCACGGACATTCAGTTCGATTGAGCCAGTACGTCTTTCTTTGCCCTGATATAGACTTTCTCAACTTTAAACTGACCCATGATAGCCGCCATGTTGAAGAAATCCTCAGGATTGCCGTTGCCCATGGCAAGAGCGATATGCCCGGCATCGTAACCGCCTCGGTCGCTTCCCCTGAAGGCGGCATCGAGTCCGACCCATTTGTCGCCCACATACGCCTGCGCCCAGGCATGTCCTCCGAACCCCTGATGACCCGCAAACTCCTCCACATAGGCCACTCCGATTACCACGCGAGCGGGGATACCGACCGCCCGACACATGGCCGCGGTCAGAACGGCGAATTCCGTACAATCCCCTTGCCGGCTGGCCGCGACTTCCGCCGCTGAGGCATAGCCGACGGACATGTTTCGATTCTCAACATACTCACTTACGAAGGCCTCGATCCTTCCAGTCGCTTCGGCGGCATCCTGGGTATCGCCGACCGCACGCCGGGCAAGATCGAGCACCTTTTGGTGCTCGGACTGGAGAAATCTCGTTGGCTTCGTTGCTTCCAAAATAGCCGGCTCGGAACCTTCGTACGGGAACTTCACTTCCGGATGTGGGATCACAGGTTGGACTTTCACAATCACTCTTCCATTGCCCAGATGGCGAACGTGTTGATTGTCGTCGGAGGGGATCATGAAATCTTCAGTGTCGTTCTTGTGAGTTAAATAGTAGGTGATAGACTCTATCTCATCAAGATTCGTCAACGGCTCCGGGCTGTCTATGAACATCTTATCGATCACGTCCAGAACGTCGTTCCGGCCCAGGGCGAACTCTTTCGCACACGACAGCATTTCGACTTTCATCCCCGCTATCGGTATAACGCTTTTTTGCACGCCGAGATCTTCGTCAACGTAACTGGCGCTGACGATATTGCCGGTCCCGGGCATATGGGTCGTCGTTGTGATTTCCCTCAATTCCACGACGCGTCCGAGTAAATCAACGTTTTGCTTCGAGCCGATACGAATGTGATGATCGACCGCCTGCATCACAGCCGGACTGAATATCTTGACGGAATATTCCGTCCCCTCTTCCATGCCCTTCTTCAATTCGAGCAAACGCAGCCCTTCGGCCATCAGCGCCCCTCTCGGCCATTGCTTGGTTCCCTTTTGCTCGACTCCCAATGACACTTTCGTTATGTCGATCTGACCTTCTCGATCCACCTTTCCCACGATAGTCTCGACCATCAAACCCAACTTCTGCTCGAGCTCAAAACCTAACGGCCTGCCGTCCGGGGTCTCGATACTCGTTTCTTTCATCCAAATCGTCAATGGGATAATCCCTCGGCTCAGCGTGATGCTGACTTCCTCGGACGTGGTCACTTTTCCCTCAGAAACAACGCGGTTTTCTATGGCATAACCGACTTTCTTGCCCTCCATGAACACGGCTAAATATTCCTTTTCCTCTGCTGCCGCATTCGCCGCGGCCGAGCTTATATTCACCATGCAAAGAAAAACGACACTAAGCCAATAAAAACAGAAAATGCTCCGATTCTTCATGAATGTATTCCTTTCCGACTGAACTACTAATGCAAGCCATTATAAGCCAGGATCATGCCCTTTCACGACAATATTCTCCAACGACCTTAAATTACTTATTCAAACGGACCGATTCGACCTGTCATCCCTGCGAAGGCAGGGATCCAATAACGTAACGGTTAAGTGGATTCCCGCCTTCGCGGGAATGACAACCTGGGCTATTCGATTGTCAATGCTTGACTCTTGTATCCAACAGAAAAAGTCCTTGTGAGCGATTCATCTTTTTTATTTTTAAAAACGTCAAGAACCCGAAATTTCGTCCGGCTTTAAGCCTGCCGGTTGTATTATTGTGCTTCCTGGCCTAAGATGGTCGATATTCAAAGGAGTAGGCCTCGATAAGACTATCTATTAGGCCGTAGCCAATCATTGAAACAACAGATAACAGGACGTTATGACATTCGATACTTTATTAACACTCGTTCGATCGGAAAAGGCTCCACCCATCCGCACCGATTCCCGGCTTGTTCGAGATGGAGATATTTTTATCGCCATCAAAGGCACCGCTTATGACGGGCACGAGTTCATCGAGCAGGCCATTGCCAATGGAGCCGGATATATTGTTTGTGAACACCATCTGCAAAAAACTACGACCGATACGTCCGTCGAGTTCATCACCGTCGAGGACACGTCGAAGGCCGTAGCGATTTTAGCCCAGGCGGCGAAAGGCGATCCGGCTTCGCACTTGACGAATCTGGCCGTGACCGGCACGAACGGCAAGACGACCGTCGCCTTTCTCACCCGTTCCTGTATTCAGCAAACCGGTCACAAGTGCGGCCTCATCGGCACGGTCGTGTACGATACATGCTCGGGAAACAGCCACCAGGCATCCCTGACAACGCCCGATGGCCTGGATATCGCCGAGAAGCAACACGAAATGGTTAAAAACGGCGCCACGTTCATGGTGACCGAGGCCAGCAGCCACGCCCTCTCTCAAAACCGCTTGGCCGGGATCGACTTCACCGCGGCGGCATTCACTAATCTGACCGGCGACCATCTGGACTATCACAAAACCAAGCAAGATTATTTAGCGGCCAAAACCCGGCTCTTTTCATCCCTGGCGCCCGACGCCACGGCGGTCTTGAACAAGCAATCTGGCGAATCCAAACACATCGCCTCGAAAACCAAAGCCAAACTCTTATGGTACGCTATAGATGAAGAAAGCGATCTGACCGCCCATATCGAGTCGATGGATATCAACGGGACAACTTTCATGATGGAGTACGCCGGGAGAAAACAAAAAGCGAAAACGACTCTGCCGGGTCTGTATAACGTGAGTAACTGTTTAGCCGCGGCGGGCTTGTGTCTCGCCGCCGGTCTCGATTTGGAAACCATCGCGGCCGGACTGGCGGCTTTGAAGGTAACGCCGGGCCGACTGGAACGAATCGACGGTGGCGACTTCTCGGTGATTATCGACTACGCTCACACCGACGACGCCCTGAAGAACGTTCTTTCGACGTTAAAACCTCTATGCAAAGGCAAATTGCGCGTTGTCTTCGGCTGCGGGGGCGATAGGGACAAAACCAAGCGGCCCCGCATGGCCAAAGTCGCCGAAGAGCTGGCCGACTGCGTCATTGTCACCAGCGACAACCCGCGAACCGAGAATCCCGACGACATCATCCGCGATATCATCCCCGGCTTCGAGAAATATTCGACACCTGATGATGTGAAAAAAGAACGCACGACGCACGACGCACGACGCAACACGATAACGATACAGCCGGACCGAAAACAAGCCATCGAATTAGCGATAGAATCCGCGGTGAAAGATGATATCATCCTCATCGCCGGCAAAGGCCACGAAGATTATCAAATCATCGGCAAACAAAAATTCCACTTCAGCGACAAGGAAATCGCGCAAAGATATCTTAACAAAAGAGCTGTGGGAAAAATCTCTTAAGCCGGAAATCCGAGTTTTTTTATTGGCTTTGTCATACACTATGCAGTTGCCAATCGTTTGACTTCTTTTTCGATACGACTTGAAAGTTTGTCCGCCTCTGTATCCAGGTCATAATCCATTTGAAGACCCTGCCAAAATTGTGGTGAGTTACCAAAATAGCGGGCTAAACGAAGGGCTGTATTGGCCGTAATACTTCTTTTACCAAGCACGATTTCATTTATTCTCCGGGCGGAGACTCCTAAATCCTGACCGAGTTGATTCTGGCTTATGTTCATTGGTTTTAAGAATTCTTCAAAAAGCACTTCGCCCGGGTGCAACGGAGGAATTTTTTTATTCGGCATTTTCATGAACCTCAATGATAATCTGTGATTTCTACAACTTTCCTGATAGGCCAATGCAACATATCCGAATCTCGTTAATCTCTCAATATCCTTGACCCTCGTGGCATTATTATAGCATAATGATAACACCGTATCGATAAGCATGAGATATCGTTTGACCATACAAATATCTTATTGAAGAAGGTAATGTTGAAATTTTCGATAGCAGACTTGGCTCGTATTTGTAAGATTCATTCCGTGCCGCCGGAATGTGTCGATCATGCTTTCCGCAGGGTAAGCATTGATTCTCGGACGTCCAAAGCAGGGGATTGCTTTTTTGCGATAGAAGGCGAGAACTTCGATGGCCACGATTATGTCCGTGACGCATTCGCGAAGGGCGCCGCGTGCGCGGTCGTCAGCAAAAACATCGACGCGAAAACAGCCGCCGGTGGATGTTTGCTTCGAGTTGAGGACACGGTTAAGGCGCTCGGTCAACTCGGCCGGGAATATCGTCGGCAGGCCGGTTTCACAGTGGTTTCGATCACCGGCTCGGTGGGCAAGACCACGACCCGGCAAATGATTTATCACGCTTTGAGCCGGCGGTTTCGCGTTCATCAGTCGCCGGCGAGCTTCAATAATCATATCGGACTTCCGCTGACCCTGCTCGGAGCTCATCCGGACGATCAGATCGTTATCACGGAACTCGGCAGCAATCATCCCGGCGAAATATCCTACCTGACGCGCCTGGCCGAACCCGACATCGCCATCGTCACCAATGTCCACCCGGCCCATCTGGAAGGATTCGGCGACCTGCAAACCATCGTGAAGGAAAAATCATCCATTGCCGAAGGACTGAGGCCCGATGGAATTTTTATCATCAATGGGGATATCGACGCCCTGATGAGTACCGTCCGGGCCAAAGGCACTCCATTCAAGACGTTCGGCCAATCGGAAGATTGTGATTACCGGACCAGGAAAGTTCGCTCGGACGGTACAGTGAGCCGGTTTACGATTGAAGATATCGAGATTGTCCTGCCGTTAGCCGGGCCGGGGAATATCGAAAATGCCCTGGCCGCCTGGGCGGTTTGCCATTCTCTTGATTTGGGGATAGAAGATTTCGCGCGGGCGATGGAAACTCTACCGCCCGTTTCCATGCGGTCGGAAATAATACAGATCGGAACACTCACGGTGTTGAACGATTGCTACAACGCCAACCCGGCTTCCATGAGAAACGCGCTCGACACGCTGGCCCAGCTCGATCCCGGTCATCAGCGCCGGCGGGTCTTTATCTGTGGGGACATGGCCGAATTAGGCCGGTACGCCGAGCATCTGCATACCGAGCTTGGCAAGACCATCGCCCAGTCGAGGATAGATATTCTGCTGGCCGTCGGCCCGCTTTCTAAAATCGCCGCCGAGGCCGCACAAGCAAGCGCCGATTACGATTTGCACGTAAAATGTTTTGCAGATGCGCATTCCGCTTGTCAAAAACTGCATGAATTTATCGCCGACTCCGATATAATATTAGTCAAAGGATCGCGCATAGCAAAATTAGAGACGGTCATCGAAAGACTAAAGGAATTGACTCATGACAAATGACTATTGACAATTTGCGTATAAACCCGCGGATCATTCGTGCAGCCCGCTCAATAGTCAATAGTCAATAGTCAATAGTCATTATAAAATGATTTACCATTTGTTATGGTACTTACGAGACGCTTTCACTCATCGGGTCGGCTTCTATGCCTACCAGGACGTGGCCTTTCGTTCGGTCGCCGCGACGTTGACCAGTTTGTTGATCGCCCTGTTCGTCGGGCCGAAGATTATCCGCTGGCTGATGCGGAAAAAAATCGGCGACCGCCCGGAATTTCATCACGCCACCTTGAACGAATTGACCAAAGAAAAAGCCAATACCCCGACCATGGGCGGCTTGATTATCATCGTCGCCACTCTCACGGGAACCCTGCTCTGGTCGAAGCTGAACAATCCCTTCATCCAAAAGGCGGTCCTCCTTATTATATGGTTCGGCGTTTTAGGAGCAGCCGACGATTGGCTCAAATTGACCGCCGGGGCGCGCCAGCGGAGCAGAAACGGACTCAGGCCCTGGGAAAAGCTCATCTTCCAGATCGGCGGCGCCGTGCTCATCGCGTCGTTTCTCTATGCCGATTTCATCAACATCGAGGATGCAAAACTCTTCTGGCTCCCGTTCTACAAGCACGGCCTGCCTTTGGCCAACTGGATGTTCATATTAATCGCGATTTTCTATTTATCGGCGACCAGTAACGCCGTGAACCTGGCCGACGGCATGGACGGTTTAGCGGCCGGCTGCACGGGGATGGTTGCCCTGGTCCTGGCCTTGCTTTGTTACGTAGCGTCCGAATCCATGGCGCGCGCCACGCCCGTGAGCTGGGCAAGCTACCTCTTACTGCCCGCCATTCCCCAGGCGGGCGAGCTAAGCATCTTCTTCTGTGCGATCTTGGGAGCCGTGCTCGGCTTTTTATGGTTCAATTGCCATCCCGCCCAGACCTTTATGGGCGACGTCGGTTCGCTCCCATTAGGTGCGGCCATGGGCTACGGCGCTCTGGTTACGAGAAATGAAATCCTGTTATTAGTTATCGGCGGTGTGTTCGTCATCGAACTGCTCAGCGTCGTGTTACAAGTATCCTACTTCAAATATACCGGCGGCAAACGCCTCTTCCGATGCGCCCCCATTCATCACCATTTCCACCTG
>JAFGTG010000536.1 GCA_016934255.1 Sedimentisphaerales bacterium | reverse complement strand
CACGGATTTCTCGAATAAATTGAATGAGAAGGGGCTCTGTCACAAATATGCGGAGATGAAGCGATTTTATCAGGAGAACGGCATGTTCAGAAAGTCGGATCTCGATCTTGTGGCCGACGAAATCGGGGCGGATTATCTTATATTGCCGTGCTTATTGGATGTCAAGCGATGGAGCACCGGACGGTTGTCCGTCGGGGGGGTCAAGCTGTTCCATACGCAGATCGCCAGCGGGATGCTGGGCTTGGAGATTTGGGACACACGGGCCGGACGTAAGGTCTTTAGCGCCACGTCCGATGTGACGATCGCGAGCGAGAGGATCAGAGAAGCCCCCGTCTCAATAGAGGATGCGTTTGAAAGGGCCTGGCTGGGCATCATGAGTCAGTTGCCGGGGCAGATTCCTGCGCCTGTCGTGCATATCGCCGACAGCGAGGCCGGCTCATCGGATATCGACGGTGAGGTCAACAAAGCCGGCGATGAGAAAAAAGGTCCGGTGGAGTCTTTCTTCGGCATGCTGATTTCTCCGGTCAGGGGATTCTGATTTGATAACAAGAGTTTTGCAAAATTGAAGTTAGGCATACTTTAGGAAAGATAAAATCTTGTTTCTCGATTTTTTCTTTCTAAAAACCGACCTGTCATGTCGCACTGGACAACAGGCTATGATCTGATCGCCCATTATTTTCAGAAAATCATAAAACCGATTTTCTGAAATAATATATGCCTAACTTCAATTTTGCAAAGGTTCAATTAATAAGGACGGGACGGAACAGACATGCCGGGATCAAAGAATGTCTTTGAAACATGTTTAAGGCACTCTAACAAAACTAAGGTTTTTGGGTTTGTCATTCTGAGTGAAGCGAAGAATCTCAGTCTTTGCGGACGAATTGAGACCCTTCGCTACGCTCAGGGTGACAAGGGAAAGGTTTTGTTAGAGTGCCTAAGAAACCGGGTCGGGATCGGAAAAATTTTTGGATGGCTCCTGGTCTTAGGTATTGCCTTATCGTGCTCGTGTGTGCATCACAGATGCGATCCCGATTATGTTGGCCCGAAGCAAAGACGACCGGATATTCTGGACTATTACAGCTATCCAAAGCGTCCGATCGAAGCCAGGGTTGAGACGCTCAAGGAAAAACGCCGCTATATTATCCAAAGCGTGGAATTTCCCTCGGCCTTGAACGTTTTCAGCACGGAGACCATCAAGGTCGATTATTACATGCAGAAGAAAGAAGGGAAGTTCCCGACGGTGCTCATTCTTCCGATCTCCGGCGGCATCGACTTTTCCGTGACGAGCTTTGCCGGGCATTTTGCGTCTCACGGTTTCAATTGCGCCGTCGTTCATAACCGCGAAGCCGATCTGGAAAGCACCCAAAGCGCCGAAGAAATCGAAGACTACTTTAGACAAACCGTTCTGGACAACAGGCAGGTCCTGGACTACTTAGCTGAACGAGAAGAGGTGGATGCCAACAAGCTCGGATGCCTGGGTCTGAGTCTCGGCGGTATTCGGGCCAGCATGTTGGCGGGCGTCGATGAGAGAGTAAAATGCGTGGCCATCGGGCTCGCCGGCGGAAGCATTGCGGATATTACGATGCTCACGGGTGAAAGAGAGATTAAGAATCAAATTAAAGATATTATCGCAATGGGCGCCACGCCGGAATTGATTTATACCGAGTTGTCCGAGAAGGTCGTCACGGATCCCATTCGATTGGCGCCATACGCGGACGCCCGGAACGTTCTGATGTTTATCGCGATGTTCGATCAGGTCGTTCCCAGAGACTGTTGTGACTGGTTATGGGAATCCTGTGGAAAGCCGGAAGTGATTTATTTACCTTCGGGACATTACGGTTCGTTTTTGTTTTTGCCGTACGCCGTATGCAAAACGTTTGATTTTTTTGAAGAAAAGTTTTGTCATTGACTATTGACCAATGACTATTGACTATTTGCGCGCGATCAACAAATCAAACTGTAATGGGCGCGATCGCGACGTATTTTTTCATTAGTCAATCGTCAATAGACAATAGTCAATTTGTGAATCGGAGATTAACATGCGACGCCTCATTCTGGTTCCTCTCGTTCTGCTGCTGGGCGGCTGCAAAGCCGGGACCGTTGGAGGCGTGAGTCTGAGCTTAGGCTCCTACGAACGGGGCCTGTGGTTCGATCACGACCAGAAAGAACGTCAGGCCGGGGGATTCGGCATGAAATTCGATATTGTCGCCGGGCACATGATTCGTCCGGTCCCGAAGTTCTGGGAGCCGGACAGCAATCCGTGGAAAGGGGACGCCCCTTGGTTCGTCATCCGGTGCCCGATGATCGGGCCGTTCATTTCTGTGGCCCTCGGCGATTTGGGATTCTATTTCGGCTTCAAAACGTTTCGCGTGGAGGATAAACACCGTACACCGAAACGATACGGCCGGTGGATGCGCGAGGACGAATTCGCCGAGCCGAATGACGTCGCTGTCTATCTGCAACCGACGGCAACCCTGAGGCGAACGCGGTGGAAATGAACGCTGGTTTTTCCTGTAAAAATCCGCTTTAATCGGCTAAAAACGCCGATAGGTTGGCTAAATGTTAGAATCTTACAAAAAAAGATCAAAAAGATCAGGTGTCCAGAAAATTTCCCTTGACCTCAATATGGGTATTATAGTATAAATGAGTAAGTGAGGATGGTTTTCTTTCTTATACTAACCTCACAACGTGTTACTTGATCCACGGTTCCTGGGCAAACCGCCTGAGCGTTTCAGGTAAGGGACATAGTTGGTAAGGTAATACGACATGAAAAGGATGGATGGTGTAAATCAACCAGGTGCTCGGCTTTATGGAGCGGGCATTGGGGTAGTTTTACAGCCGAATCCGGCCTCGTCGAATCATGGGCTACTCAACCCAAATCTGCCCGATCGGCATCCCTACCTGGACTGGCGTCACGGAGGCCCAGTGCGCATAAATCGTCGAATTGTACGGACGTTCGGGAAATTGGGCGTGCCTTAATTCTGCTTCCGCACAGTGTGGGTACATTGCCACTGCGCGAGATATCCGGTTCAATATGAAGTGATCATTCCCTGCGATTCTAAAGAAACATCGAGTTAAACGTCGTCCAGCGAAGAATCAACACCGTGTACAGCACGCCGATCCACCATGAGCCGACCTGAGCCAGCCGGTGGCGCCGAGTCACCAGAAACAGAATCGCCGCACCCGCCGTCAAACCTAATTTGAACACGACGATCCCGGAATTCTCGTTGATGATCGAACCCGCAAACGGATTCAATTCCCACAAGCCTCCTACGGTACTGGCAAAGACGGTACAGGTCAGATCGTACACATTCAGCACGGCGATCAATACAACCAACCAGATCACCTGCCGGCAGGAACGTTTTGATAGAACGACGGATTGCGAGCTTTTCAGCATCGGCGGCCGACAGCACAACAACGTGCCGAGCGCCCACACCGCCAGGATGAATCCGGAGAACGTGATTCCCGAAAGGACAATCCAATGCAATTCATTTTCATTATCCACATCGTCCTTGGCGAGTTCGGCCTGGCGCTGCTTGAGGGTCTGTACACGGTCGGCCAGCCCGGCCGGGCTTTCAAATTGTTCAATCAGCAAGGCCCATTGTTCTGAGGCAATCCAGGGAGTATCCGTCTGGGTGAGTTTCTGCACCTTGGCGTCGGCTGGCTCATCACATAGCAGGATTTCGAGCACGGGAATGGCCTGATAAGCGGAGACAAAGACCATGGGTTTGTTATGCGAGCAAATCAGCAGGCCGTCCTCACGGAGATGGCGCTCGATTTGCGCCCCACCTTGGTGTTGCGGCCCTCGATTCGGTCCTTGCATATTGCCAGGTCGATGGAAAAATGGCCCTGGACGCCTTTGGGATACTCTCTGCCCATTAATACAAATAGCGCCGCGTTCTAATTGGACGACGTAGGGCGGCGGAAGATACCGGCCGTCAACAATAACAAAACCGCCATCAATCGCAACAGGCTCCACGTCCGGTGTTTGCGTTTGCTCAGCAACACCCACTTGTTGCATATCCTCCTCGACGGATTCCATCAGTCGGGACGGTAACCTCTTTGCATAAGCACTATTATGCCCATCTGGAGCCGGGGGTAACGTTGAATCTCCAGCCGCCACCGATGAAGCGAAGACGGCAACGATCACAGCTATAATACAGCTACGAACAACATTGTTCATACAATTTCCTTCTGATATTTAACAGCGTTTCTGACGGGATAGTGGGTGTTTTCCTGAAAAAGTAACACCTCAGAGAATTTTCTTTTTTAACTTTTTCCAACAGCCAGTAATCAGATAGATTACTATTACAGCGTGTGGAATATTGACTATATCCAAATCATCGGATGCCGGGGAGATTGTCAATAAGACGGATTACAAGCTCGTTCAAGGCTGTAGGGCACCCGTTCTACAGCCTTTTTATTACAATCTTTATTCTGTTCGCTTTTTACATCTTTTTTCAGAAGCCCCGTTTTTAGGCTAAAAACGGCCATGCTTCCTTGAAAAATACGTAGTTACCACAATAGATTTGGGGGGGGCAAAATTGATATAATGGAAGAAAAGTCATCAGACAAGGGCTGCGGGCGGCGGAGGCTCGCAGTTCTTGTTCTTAGCTAAATCCTCTTTTTATTAGAATAAGACTTTTGCAAAATTGGAGGTTAGGCATATATTATTTCAGAAAATCTGTTTCAGGATTTTCTGAAAATGATCAACCATCTTGAGATAGGGCATTGCCAAGTAAGATGTTAGATAGTGTGCGCTCTACAGTGTTCTTCGGATTTTAGAAAGAAAAAATCAAGAAAACAGAATCGTGTCGAGGGCGTCTCGCCCTCGAATCGCGGGCAGGATGCCCGCGACACTTTTTCTTTCCAAAAGTATGCCTAACTTCCAATTTTGCAAAAGTCTTGTTAGAACCGGAAGAAAAGACCTACGGAGAGTACGGGATACACTTCAAGATCATCCAGATCTTCTTGTATGTCTTTGGCTTCTTTCGCCAGGTCGGCCTGGAACGCCGGATCGGCGGCCATCGTTCCGTTCGCACGAAGGACCACGTCGGGGGAATCGACAAACGCAACACCCAGGTCGGTATAGAATCCCCATCGTCTGCCCCGGCCAATCAGATTGCCCCAGCCGATCCCGATATAAGGCGCCATGCCCTTGAGGTCCACTTTCCCGGACAACCGACCGACCTGTGCGGGGGTATAGGTATTATCGCCGATCGTCACATTTTGATCGCTGAGCGTATCCAGATCGAATTCATTGTCCATGGATAGGATACCCCCTGTAATTCGGAAGGGATTATCGAAGATATGCCAATCGACCAATGCCGAATACGATCGAAGGCTTAAATCGAAGTCGTACTCGATGCCGGCGATGTCCTCATCGAAACTGTAATCGAGCATATTGAATCCGATACGCGTGTTGATATCGGTGGCGATTCGCTTGGTCAGCTCGCCGCCAACGCCCAGCGTGCCGATCTTCGTCCCGATCGACCATTGACCGGAATCCGCGCACCCCGCGCCGCAAACCAGAAAAACGGATAGGAACAAGACACACCCCAGGACGGTGTTGAGCGTACTTTTCATCACATTTCCTTTACGTATAACAAATCATCGCCTGCTTGTCTTCCGACGGACCTGTTCCGCGTCCGGCTCGTAAAAAGCAGGGTCATTATTCTATCGGCATACGAAACCCGATACGATGGCTGGATCGAGGAGTTTTCATAAAAAACCCTGTTCTATGCAAATAATAAAAGCCGGACATAAATAATCATTTCATTACCGGACGCCACGAAAGATATTGACACGACCAACGGTGTAAGGTAAAAATACTGTCACTTGATATTTAGCTGTTTCGTTTATGTCCTGATCACTTTTAAGAATCAGTCAAATAAACTCGGATGAAGGCATTCAGGTTAACATCTGAAAGTAGAAGGATCGCAACGTCACTCGGTGATTGAAGGAGCAGAATGATGAGGGAGAGGCTTGCCCTTTGGTTGGTTCTTTTTTGGGTGCTTGGATCGGCCGGTCGCACGTGTGCGGATGCGACCCTGTCCGGGAGGTATTACAGTGAAGGATCGGGCTCCGATGGAATACAACCGAACACATCGGTTCAACATTACCCGGGATTGCGAGAGGCACTTTTCGACATCGGCGCCGAGGTGTACCGCTATGAATACGAAGAGCCCGGCATTATGGAACAAGAAGGCATGTTTTATGGAATGCGTCTGGGTTTCACCGGTCGTAACTGGGCGTCCGGCTCCCTGGAAGAATCTGGGGCGGACGGCGGGATCATGTTTCGGGCGGAAGGCCGGCTTGCGTTCGGGCAGGTGGATTACGACGGGGGGATCATCGACTTTAATACGAATACAGTCACCCCCTATAGCATGGATGACATTGATGACTGGGTCTTCGAGGGCCGACTTCTTCTGGGGGGCGACCGGTTACATCACAGCGCGCTGCATACGATTTACGCGGGAATCGGGTATCGATATCTGAACGATGACAGCTCGTCCGATCCGGCCGGGTACGAACGGGAATCGAACTATATCTATGTGCCCGTCGGTTACGCATTTGACAGCCGTATTGAGGAGGGCTGGTCCTTCGGATTCGGCGCCGAATTCGATCTCTTTCTGGTGGGAAATCAAAAGAGCTATCTCAGTGACGTCAATCCGGCGTATCCGGACATTGACAATTGCCAGGAATCCGGCTACGGGTGTCGAGGTTCCGTCAGATTCCAGCATAAAAGCCAAAAGGGGATCTTTGTCGTGGAGCCTTTTGTCCGATACTGGGACATCGACGACTCGGAAGTTTCAATTGAGACCATCGGCAATCTTTACGAACCGGCGAACGAAACGGTCGAGTCCGGTATCTCGATCCTCTGGATGTATTAAACTCCAACAAAAAGGGAACACAAAAAATAGTCTATTCCCTTATGCCATTTCTTATCGACGGCTGCACCCCAACCGCGCATTGAGAGTAATGTGCAACATGTATCTTACAAAAATCATAGATGAAAGAACGGTAAACACGCCGATATCCTGGTAATTATTTCCTTTTATGTTCCAAGTGACATTTACTTTTTAAAACGAGGAAATTTTTTTCGATGACCTCCATTTTCGGCTTAAAAAAATGGGGTTTTAGTCAAAAAATAAGTAGTTACCCCAATAGATAATCCCCGTCAGATTTTCTATAATTTAAGCTATGTTGACTCAATGCGGCGAGTGACAGGAAGTCAGTAGTTTGTCGTTTTCCATAGGATCAAGGGTCGTGTTGTGCGAGTATGATGTCCGCTTACCGCTGGCGCCATCGCGACTCCTTTTTGGGAACAGGAAATCGATTTCAGGCATTTTACAAGAATTGAGGGAGTAAGTTGAGATTCAACGTTCTTGAATCAAGCGATATCTCACATGTCCGTTGGAATGAGGAATGTAATTTCAGTGCGAAAGGAAAAAGATGACATTTCAAACAACAAAACGATCAACAGTTACTCCGGTCAGCCTTTTTATTCTTGCTATGGCGTTCTCGACGTGCAGCGCACAAGAATTTACACGCAAAGGACAAACTGAAATTTTCGGTATGTTTCAAACCATGAGCAGTGAAACAATATCGATGTTCGATAAGAATTGGGGGGTCCGTATCGATTTTAAAGCGGATGAAACATTCATTTATGGATTTGGGATCGGCCATAATTTCACGGACCATTGGAATGTGAATACGGATTTTCTCTATGGCTCCCAAGACTGGAGCTTGGACATGTGGTGGGTTGTTCCGAGGACAACGAGCACGGACATCTTCCTTTGGGATATAAATGTCGATTACAATATATTGAAAGAGCGTCTGACTCCATTTGTGACCGCAGGTATCGGGCTCTTTAATTTCATCGACGACTTTGATTTCGAGGAAACCGATTTTTCCTACAACCTGGGTGCGGGGGCACGATGGGATATTTCGGACAAGTTTCTTTTAAAGGCCATCTACCGATTCACGTGGACGGATATAGAAGATACCGACGACACGGCCCAATTTGGAGGTGTAAGCATAAATTTAGGATTCAAGTTCTAAACCATTGAGATGTGATACTTTCGGCCATGAAAATGACGACAGTGGATATGTCCGCATGATCATCTGCAATAATCAGTTTTCGATTGTTTCTTCTGTTGTTTTTTGGAAAAAGTGTTAAAATGCGCAAGTTTCTCGAGCACTCCTATTTCAGGCCCTAAAAAGATTTCAACTGATAAAAAATATGTGGCCCTAATAATTGACATTCTTCTATCCATTTGCCAGAATAACCGTTTGTTTTTGCTCAATGCGATTAGAAGCAAGCATATTATTTTCGTAGGTGTTCGGCTATAGGTTGTATGTGTAGTTAGCAGGTAGGCTCTATTTGTGCGTTGTGAAGAAGTTTCCAATCGAGGAAACCGAGTACTAAAGTTCAAAATGAGCAACAATCTTAAAACTCGAACTATTAGTAAACGCCTTTAGAGATTCGTACTTGAAGATTATTTTCAAGGAAGCCCTACGATGTACGGTAAAAGTGCTCTAATACTTTATCGGGTTCTCGTGTTTACCGTTTCGGATAATCCGTTACCAAACGCAATCTTTGTAGCAATGACCGATGGCACACTCGAAAAAAACTGCCGAGGACCTTGAGCGGGGAAGACCTTCATCGTGAACTCATTCGACTTGTCCATTTATTTTGTTCTCTAAAATAGTCTCGATATCTCAAGATTCTTAATCCCAATTGGATGGATCGAAGGTTTCTGGCACCCATAGATCGAAAAAGAAACTGTGTTTGTAATTGTGTGTGCATTTCTTTGCTAAAACGAAAGGAGACATTATGAAAATAAGATTTAGCAAATTATCGATAAATGCTTTTCTGCTCTTGCTGTTTGTTCTTCTCGGCGGTTGCAAATCACGTTTGGGTGATTTCACTTTAATTACTACGAAGAATATTGACTTAAAGAATTTCAACACTCACGAGGATATAGAAGCAGAACAAGTCGTCGGTGAAGACCTCAAGCATATCATTTTTATTTTCCCAACAGGTGTCCCTCACATTAAGGAAGCTGTTGACAACGCACTTGAAAAGGGAAATGCATATATGTTAGTTGACGCTGCGCTTTATCATGAAGGATTTTATTTCCCCTATATCTACGGGTACAGTAAATATGTCGTTAAAGGTACTCCAGTAAAGCGGGACGATTAGGAAATGACGGCTTAGAAAAAATCAGATTTCAAAAACTTCTCGATAAGTTAAGGAGACTGTTATGTACAAAGCGATAGCTACTGTAACAGTAATTGTTTTATTAAGTATTTGCACAGGTTGTTCTCACCGGGTGGGAGATTTTACTGCGCTATCGACCAAAAATATTTACTGCAAGGACACGGACATCACACAACTCGAACAGCATCAAGGTGCCGAGGGGAAAGATATCACATTTCTTGGAATCGGCGCCGATCCCAAAGATGCCGCCGATAGAGCTATGGAGCAGTACGATGGTAACCTATTAATCGATGCAGTCATTTACGTAGAAAGCTCCTTTCTGTTCGGAGGGTATAAAGTCCGCGGGACATCTGTAAAAGTTCCTTACAACAAATAGCGTTGAAATCTTTAGTATATTCGTTGACTCCAAAGTGCGCGAATGTTGGTGTGGCTGATCGATGCGTCAAACGATATGCATAGGATAAGCGCCAACAATTATCCAACGAGTAAAAGCAAGGATTTTCAACTTAAGGGTGTTGCTTATTATAGATTTCTGCAACGATTAGTAAGGATTTCCTGAATAATCACATATGCGATTTCTTTGCAAGCAACGCCCTTTTTACCTTGCTTCGCTTTCCATATACATCTGTATCGAGCGCGTTATTAGAACTTAATCAAAAATTCCTACGCAAGAACGTTTCCATATTGAAATCAAAACAGCATGATAGCCTTGGAAAAATGAAGTTTAAAAACCGGAGTTATATCTTCTGCCTTAGCTGCGTCCGGCTTCGATGAATTTCACGAGGTTGTAGGCGACCGAGTTGTAGGGGACGGGCACCGAGAAGCGCTCGGCCAATTCGATCACGGCGCCGTTTAAGGCGTCGATCTCGGTCCGCTTCTTCGCGGCGATATCCTGCAGCATCGAGGATTTGTGCCCGGCCGTATCCGGT
>JAFGTG010000535.1 GCA_016934255.1 Sedimentisphaerales bacterium | reverse complement strand
GCGGCGCAAAGCGAGGCGGGCAAGGCCTACGGGACGCCGTACTACATCGCGCCGGAGCAGATTCGGGGCAAGATCGACATTGACGGCCGGGCCGACATTTACGGCCTCGGGGCGACGCTGTATCACATGCTGACCGGCCGCGTACCGTTCATGGCGGAGGATTCCGCTGACGTCATGCGAAAGCACCTGCGGGAAAAACTCGTTCCGCCCGATCATATCAATACATCCTTGTCGGCGGGGATTTCCGAGGTCGTCGAGGTCATGATGGCCAAGCGAAGGGAGAAACGCTACAAGAACATCGAGGAATTGCTGATCGATCTGGAGGCCCTTCGCAACGGCCAGCCGCCGGTTCAGGCGCACAAGCGATTCGATGTCACGATGTTCGAAGAGCTGGAAAAAGGCGAGGCCGTCGAGGTTGAAGAGAAAAAATACGAAGAAGACACCGTCGCGAACTATCGCATGGCGATTTTGATCTTGAGCACCGTCGCCGCGATTTTCTTTGTCGTCATCATCCTGTTATTACTCAGAGGCCGTTAACTGCCGGTCATCCATGATCCATCATCCATTGTTCCTGCTTTCCGACACGGATTCCATTCATATTCGGCTCATAGCTAAAGCCATTGTTTCTAATAAGCTCATAGTCTTTTTGATTAGTCGAAAAGACTATGAGCATTGTATTGATGGAAGAATCCATTTCCTCACAGGTGAGGGATAAGTATGTAGGATGGGCAGGTTTTTCTGCCCATGCGGTTTGGAGAATAAGACGGTGTCCGCATGGGCAAGCAAGTTGCCCATCCTACGAGATTGTGATAGCGCTCAACTCGTCGCAAGAGGTGTCACTCGTCACTCCCTAAGTTTTTCTTCGAGCTTTTTAATGAGGGGATCGTTGGGAGCGAAGGGTGGGGCCGCTTTGAATGTCGGAGGTCCTCGGAATTCTCGGGGCGGAAGGATGATCGGCTTGATCAGTATGAGGAGATTCCTGGTTTCCACGGTTTGGGGTGGGTTGTGAAAAAATCCTCCGATTAACGGCAAATTCGCTAATTGAGCTTTGCTCGGTTTCTTGAGTTCGGTGATTCTCTTGCCGACGATAAGCAGTGTCTTGCCTTCGGGGATGGGACAGGATGTCGCTATTTTATCGACGGCGATCTGAGGGATTTTCTGTGTTTTTTGGTCAGTGCCGTATTGTTTCTTAAAGCCCCTAAGCCAGTGATACTCCCATTCGAAATCCAGGTTAACCGTCTTATCATCCGGCAATGCGTCCGGCTCGATTCTGATAAATGTGCCTAACTTGATGCTTGGTTTTGATCCGGTCTTTTCGAAGGGATTGTTGGGTTCGATGTCCGGTGGGATCAAGCTATACGCATGAGCATCAAGTATCTGGATCGTTGCTGGTTTGCCGTCTGCAGGAAGAATTTGAGGTCTGGTGATTATTTTCGCATCTCGATGAGCCATCGCCGTTTTAATAAGTAAATCCGCGTGGAGCGGATCAATGATGAAGCTGGTCGAATCGCCGGCTGTGTGAACACGATAGCCCGACCAGCCTTCCAAGTACGCCGACGAATTCGGATACAGATTGATATGTTTCATGAACGCATCGCCGCCTGTGAGAATCGTTATATCGATCTGGATGCTCGTTTTATTGATGTTCAAATCGTTTAATCTTTCGGGATCGGCGAACTCAACATGGCCGTCGTTGAACAAGACGTTCGTACCCTTCCCGAACTTAATCAAGTTAATGTCATGATATAGAACCACGTCCGGTCGGTCGGTGATTGTTCTCCCTCCACCAAGGTACCCAGGCTGTTGGAGCCATGCGAATTCTTCATCTTTCAAATATTCCCGTAATTCATGCACATTCCTGCATTCAGGGTATTTACCCTCGTGATCGTTCGCATACAAGCGCAGAGCCTTACTGATGCACTTGAGCCTTTCTGAAGACTCTTCGACTTGCTGATCGAATTGAGAGGTTGATGATGACGGAGCGTGTCTTTTAGCTTGGGGATAAATACCGAGTTCGTTGAGTTTTTTTCTATCAAGCAATCGCACGCTGAAATCGAGAAACAGCACGTTGGTTTCGACGCCTTCGTCGAGCATGGTTCTATCGTACGCGATGGGGATCTGCGCGGCGTTTTCCTGGTTCGTCCATTTTCCTTTACCGAGGTATTCGACATTGTCAAGCATCCGTTTGAGGTTTACTTCATCCTGTACATAAGGTTTGATATTCAGAAATGTATCAGGAAGGGTGCCTTCGTGCTCGTCGGCATACATTGCCAGCGCAAGACCTAATTCCTTCAGTCGATGGGACGATTGTTTGGTCTCATCGATATTTTTAGGAGATTTTAACTGGGCTCCTCCGCCACGCCCGGCCATCCATTCGCGAACCTCCTTTATATCTTTGTCCGCCATCTTTTGTTCGTCGAGTTCGACTATCCATTGCACAACAACGTCGTATGCCTTGGGAATGTTGCTAACAACGATAATCTTATGTGTGCCAGGCACCTCTTCGAATGTAAAATGGTCGCAAAGCGGCCGAGTCATGTTATATTTTTCCTCTGCATCTTTGCCAAATATGACATCGCGGATATTCACTCCATTTTCGTCTTCCCCGCCAAAAAGCGTCGTCAGCAATTCGGCCGTCTGAACCGGATCGGAATTTTGAAGTGTGATGAGTCTGGGTTTGAAAATGCTAAAATCATCCCGCTCCTTCACGTTTGTTTCGTTCTGTGGCTCATCTGTTGTGTCTAATATAGAGGGACATAAAATGTAGAGCAAATCCGTTGCCTCTTCCCTGGTGTTTGATGTGTTGTTATCGGTTTCCTGATCTTCTTTAATCATACCGATGATCAGGCCCTCACCGGATTGGGTACTGATTTGGATATCCTGAGTAAATTTTCTTATAATGGGTGATTGTTTCCCACCATCTCGTATGAATGTTGAACGAAAGTGACCGCTAAGCTCCATACGTACATAATCTTGATTTATGTGGGGCGTCACTTGAAGGAATTCATCGACACCGACCTCAATCTTCACCGATTGACCTTCGGCGAGTTGCAGCGTCGGATTCATCAAAACGCGCACATCGCCTCTTGAATTCAACGCGTCGAGTAGGATCATTGGTTGCTTTTGAGTGTTTCGCTTTCCTACGGCATACATTGTTTTCATGCTTTCTTTAAGCAAAAGATCGGGAGACGATATGAACGGTCTGACTCTTGGGTCGTCGAAAATGGACGTATCTCCGAGCATGTTTTCTATTTCTTTATCTATTTTCAAAGGAGGAGAAACCTCGACAACAAGGCAGTCCACCCGTACCTGTCGTTGAATCACACTGGAAAATGCAGGATTGTTTTTGACGACATAAACGCGAGCCCCATTGCTTGATAGCCGGGTGTCTTCATATAATCCGACAACGCTTAATTGATCCTCGTTCCCCTCCGCATTCGAAATGATACCAGGTAATTGTCTGTGGCCCTCCAGATACGGCGTCAAATCCAGATAGCGATGTCCCGGCTCAATCCGAATGGGGAGGTTGACCGCGTTGTCCGGGTCTTCGGCATAGACTTTAACTTGATATATACCAGGAGGAAGGACAAACTCGAATCGGCCTTGTTTCGACGTGTACTGGCAAAACCTAAGTTCGCCCCAATCCACATAAACGGTTAATGTTTTCGTGGACCATTTGCGTTTGTTGGCAGTGGCGGCGCTCACCCGGCCGCATACGCGGCAGCCCGGTTGCAGCGTTAATGTAATCTCTCTACCCAGATCCTCTCGCGATAGCTCTCGCAGCCCGGCTAAATAGTGCCCGGCATCGATAGCGATCAGCGGCGCCTTTCGTTCAGATCGCCATTCGGGTCTGAACAGGTCCTCTGCGTCTAAAATCACCTTCCCATGTTCATCCGATTCGATATCGACGGATCGATATGTTCTGCCGTCGCGAAGGAACCATACCGGGGGATTCTCAGCGATATCCGACCAATCCACATACGTGCCCACCCGGGCACCCACGATCGGTTGCGTATTCGGATCGACCAGCTTGAAAACCACCTGGTTTGGCTCGATCTGTTTCTGAGATTTTTTGTCGAGTTGCTTAGCTGTTTCTACGATAGTGGGTGTGAGAATGATCAGTAGCTCTGTGTCGGGCTTTTCTAAATCCTTTTCGGCCTTACCGGGCTCCGTTTGAAGCCTTGTTTGTTCCATGCCGCCAATGATCCGGCTTTCGCCGGGACGAAAGCTAATCTGACTGGAAGATTCAGATTTATGGATTATGGGTATTCGTTTGTTAATCCGACCGGGAGAGATTTGATAAAGCGTTGCTTCGACCTGTAGGATGATGCTATCATCATCAGGAACGAGTGGCGTAATCTGGATTGAATCTTCGAGCGGTTTTTCTATACCCGGGATATGTTCCATGCTGCCGATCTTTGCCGTTTTTCCGTTAAAAACTTTCATCGTCGGCATCATCAGGATTTTAAGATAGTCCCGTGATGCTAACAAATCGAGCAGAGTGTTAAGCTTTTGTTGAGTAACCCGTTTGTCGCCGGCGGATGTGTCCTTAGCCGCCGCCGTGGCCATCGCGGTTATTCTGAGCAAATCCGCTGTGGCGGGGGAGTCTGGTATGGCTAGTTGATCACCCAGAAGATTCTTGATTTCAACGGTTGTTTCTTTATTTATTTTTGAATCGTAAGATACTTCGACCACAGACAAATCAACCTTCACAATGTGGTCTTGATCCGCATCTAACTTGTTCGTTCCGGACTTTTTATCAACGTTAGGTTCTTTATCTTCGGCTTTCTGCGAAGTTTCAATGGTTTTTTGTTCCGTCACTACGATTTTTACATCGGAAGCTCCGGTATATGTGTTAGCGCTTCCATTTCGTGGTATTGCCCCGTTTGTCTTGGCGTCGATTTGTATCCTTCCGGCGACGAGTTTCACAAATGTGAATCTACCTTGAGCGTCTGTTTTCTTTTCTTGATGCTTTTGACCCTCGCCATCGATAGAAACGATTGCATCGGCGACGAGCTGATCGTTGGCGTCCACGATGATGCCCGTGACATAAAAAGTCCCATCGGGTAAAGATATTATCCCTACGTCGAAACGCATATCGGTCGCCGTACCATCGGTTTGAATCGGGAAACTACTCACCTCGTGATATCCGTCGGCACGTGCGGTTACCCAATATGTATGTCCCGTCGGGATAGCCTTGATTTCAAAATTCCCTTCAGAATCGCTCGTCGCCTGCGATCGTATCACAGTGCCCCCTGTCTTGGGTTTCTGGTGTATGAATATGGGTGCGGTCGTGGCCCCGGCAATTCCTTTGCCTTCAGGGTCCACGATCTTTCCAGAAAGAACGGCGCCGGGTTTAAGTTTAATATCGAGCGTTTTGACCTCTTGATCTATTTCGGTAATCGCCGCTAAATTGAGTCGTTCATGTCTTGCCTGGATATAATGAGGAAATGTTCGCGGACCCCACTGTTGAGGATCATAACGGATCACATAGTTTCCCTCATCGTCTGAGATGAAATCCTGTGAGATTTCGTCCATGATAAGGTTTAATTTCACCCCTTCCATCGGCCTGTCCTTTTCATCACGCACAATACCTGAAATTGTTTTTTGGTTTTTGTGTTCTTGATCAGTAGGCGTTTGGCTTTGGCGACTTTCAGTTGAATTCTCATCCTCAATCAACTTCTCTGTTTCAACCGCAGGTGGAATATCCTCTTTAGGAATGTCTCTAAGGTCGAAATCCAATACGGCGTCTTCACCGTCTTTCAAGACTAAAGTTTTTGATTGTTGACGCGTGATTGTACAGCCCCACCAGGGTTGTTCGATTGCGGTGACCGTATATTGGCCTGGAACCATACCTTCGATGTGATAGGTGGCTTGATCCTTGGTTTCCTGAACAATGTTACATCCTCGTACGACATAAAGAGAGTCGATGATCACGGCTTCGTAAGCTTTCGTTTTTACAATCGGCCTGCTGCCGAACCGGCGGATCAAAACGAACCATTTACCCGGGGATTCAGGCGCCCTCTGCCACGGCGCTTGATATTTTCTTTGTTCGCCCAGGATACGGCCTTTCAGGGAGCAATTCCCTCTCGGTGGAGAGGTGATGTTGACGATGGCTTTCTCATCGGCTGAAACAGTCACTTCCGCTGGGCTGATAAAGACATTGTCAGACTGCCGCTGTGTCACTGCGCAGAGCTTGTATGTACCGGGTGGCAAGCCGTCCAAGCGATACGTCTTGCCGGCCTTTTGATAAGTGCCGCCGCAGATTTCGGGGCCTTGGTCAACTTTCTCGAAGTTCATCCAGTAACAACCATCAAGAGCGCCGGCAATCTCGGCTGTTCCCAATCTGGGAATGAATTGCAGTTCGTATATTCCAGGCCTGCTCAAATCAACCGGAAATTCCCGCCATATTCTAAAAACATCACTCGGCTCACCCCATCTGCGTTCATATTCCAATATGTATTTATCCGGTTCAACGTCCACCTGGTGACGCGGAGGTCTTTTCCCGAAAGTAATGGCATCTGCCAGCTTGCCTTCAGGAGAGTTGATTCTGAATTCCAGTCTTTCCTGTTTCCAGCTTTGGTCATTTTCATCGATGGGTTTGGGGACGGCCTTCAGCACCGCCCGGTTACCACCTACGTCGGAATCCTCGATATATTTCAGGCTCCACCCGGCCGGTAATGCGTTCGTATCGGTGAAATATTGAAAGTTTTTATCCCGGGTAGGATGTTTCAGCATCTTATCTACAATTAATTCAGCGGAGGGTGGTTTAGTCTTATTTTCCGTCAAGGCCAGCGTCGTTGGAATAGCGATGACCGTTATTAACAATAAGATGACGACAAGCGGGATCCATCCGACTCGATGATTGTCGGCGACGTCTTTACCGACGAGGCGGCGGATGCGCCCGAACAGGTTGCCGCCGGAGGCGGCGACGGCGAATTCGTTCCGGCCGGACCGGATTTCTTCCATCGAGGCCAGGGCACGGGCGTAGCGAACGCGGTCGCCGCAGAGATTGACGGCCAGGTCGTCACAGCAATTCTCACGCTCGACGCGAATGTTATGTGAGGTCCACCATACGGCCGGATGATAAAAGCCGAGTGTTTCCACGAGGGTTTGCAGGATATTGATAAGGTAGTCGCATCGTCGGATATGGGCCAGTTCGTGTGCTAAGAGCGCTTCAAGTTGTTCGGGAGTCAGGCCGGTCAGTGCGCTGGCCGGTAGGAGGATCACCGGCCGTAACCAGCCGACGACCGTAGGAACCTGAACCAATCCAGATTCTAAAAGCCGGACGACTCGGTGAACGTTCAGTCTTTGAACTAACTCATCCAGTTTGGCATGGAGTGAAGGATTGACTTGTTTGACCATGCGTTTTTTCAGGCGGTGCAATTGAGCCCAGCCGCCCAGGTGCCAGAGCGATAGTCCGAAAACGCCGATCAGCCATCCCATGACGAGATAGGGATGTGATGCTTCGAGTTTCTCGGTCGCGCGTTGTTTCCATGGGATTGTTGGTGTTGTATGGGTGCGTTCCAACTTGACGGGTTCTTCTTCGCTTATGATTCCGGCTATGGGGATTTCCTGGCGTGTTGGTTGCATCTGTACAACTGCAGGTGCAGGGGGGGGCGGTTCAACAGCGGTTATCGGTTGTGATTGTGATATCGGGACCAGCGACATCGTTATGAGGGGCAACAGTATAATAAGTCCCAGCGCGGCACACGCCATCATGTAACGGGTGCTGGCTGTCGCCTTTCGCACTGCTGTCAGAAGTATGGCCAGAAGTAAAGCGACGGCCGTCGCTTCCCAGACGAAATGAAGCAGCGTCCAACCTAATCTGTGGATCATGTCCTGTGAAAGGATACTTTCCAATAGCATGGTTACTCTCCCTCAAATTCATCGAGCATTTTTCTGATTCGTTCCAGTTCTTTCGATGTGACCTTTTTGGCCGAGAGCGCCCGCATCACGAGCTTCTCGGCCGAGCCGCAGAAGACTTTGTCGAGCAGGTCGCCGACGAGTTGTTTTTGTGCCTTTTCCTCCGTCAGAGCCGGCCGATAGACGTGTTTGAACGTGGATTCGTCTCTGGCCAGCAGACCCTTTTCGGTCATGATCTGCATCAGTTTCAGTGTGGTCGTATAGCCGGTTTCTTCGTCCCGGCTCATCACCTCATTGACTTTTCGTACCGTGCTGGGCCCCTTATCCCACAAAATACGAAGGATGGTCAGCTCTCGGTCGGTCGGTCGGGGGCTCTTGCGTCGCGCCATGTTCGTTCTCCTGTTGATTCGGTGTCCTTTAGAGTTCTGAAAAATTGAAGGTTAGGCATATATTATTTAAGAAAATCTTCCTTCCGATTTTCTTAAAGTCATCGGAGGCTTTATGATGAGACCGTATTGAATGAAATGTTTTCCAACACATTATTGTTTCAGCTATCAGGTACTTGTTTTAAAAAAGAAAAAACCAAGAAAATAGAATCGTGTCGAGGGCGTCTCGCCCTCGAATCGCGGGCAGAGCCTGCCCCGAGCTTGTCGAGGGGATGACCGCAACACTTTTTCTTTCCAAAAGCATGCCTAACCTTCAATTTTTCAGAACACGTTCGTATAGCCTTATCGACCTAATATACGAAGTCTTTCGTAAAAGTCAACGAAAAAATTCGTAAATATTTAAAAAAATTTACACGTCGAGATATTTTGGCACAACATCCTGGCAAGAAGTATCTTCTGAACGGAAAAAACATCGCTTGCTTTCAAGCACCCTGTTTTTACGGGGCTCATAGTCTTTTCGATTAGTCGAAAAGACTATGAGCATCGATTTTACCAGCTTGGAATAGGTTCTCTGGTGGATTCTATGGGCTGGTTGGGTGGGTGATTTTCTTTAAGGCTTCCGCGGCAGCCTTGCCGACTTGGTCTTCGGAGTCGTCGCGTGCTTTTTTCAGGGTGGGTATAGCTTTGACGGCGTCGGGACCGATTGCGCCCAGGGCCTGGACGGCGGCTTTTCGCACTTGCCATTCTTCGTCATCCAAAAGGGCGATGAGTGTCGAGACCGCTGGTTTGGAAGCTGGACCGATGGCCGCCAGCGCTTCGGCGACGGGCCTACGAACCTGCCATTCTTCGTCTTTAAGTGATAAGATGAGTTTCGGGACTGCCGGCTTCGATGCCGGACCGATGGCCGCTAACGCCTGGGCCGCGGCTTTACGCACGTGCCACTCTTCGTCGTCGAGTGCACCGATGAGATTCGAGACTGCCGGCTTTGAGGCCGGTCCAATGGCGGCCAGAGCCTCTGCAACGGGCCGGCGGACCTGCCATTCCTCGTCGGTCAACGCGTTGGTCAGGGAAGGAGCCGCCGGGCTTGCGTCCGGTCCCATGCGGGACAGGGCCGCCGCCGCGGCTTTTCGGACTTGCCATTCCTCGTCCACCAGTCGTTCGATGAGGAAGGGAATCGCGGCTTTGGCCTCGATGCCCATCGTCCAGATCTCGTCGGCCGCTTCTTCACGCTGCCTCCATTCGTCGCTGCCCAAAGCTTTGATTAACTGGCGGACTTTTGGATTGGCGATGGAATCCACCGACGGTGCAGAAACGATATTCGGTGTGAACTCCCTTTTTATGACACCGAATAATGGATTATCCCAGCGGGGAACTTGTGGATTCTGCCCTGCTTCCTTGGCTTGCCAGTATCCCGCACCCAAACCGCCGGTTCCGATTTCGTAATCATATCCGTCCCATTCATCCTCTCGGAACGAATAGAACGCCCAGTGAAGGCCGTGTGAGTTCAATACCGCAATGACATCGGTAAGATACGCTTTGCACCCCTGATTCCGACGATAGCAGCCAAACTCACCACAGACTAAACGATTTGACGGAATCTTTTGAGCGTTGGCCCACTCGAAAAATGGCGACAGGTAAGTCTCAATCTGTTGTTTGCTCCAATGAACATCCTTTCCGGCATAGGGTATCATACCCGGATAGGTGTAGTTGTGTTCTTCATGGAAGTTCTTGTGGTTCGTGAACTGATACGGTTCGTACATATGGAATGAATAGAGCACCTTCTCATTGTCGAATTTAGGCCAATAGACGAAGGCCGCGGGTTGGGCGTACCAGCCGGCGTCCAGCATAATCGGGGTCTCCGAATCAACCTGGCGAATGGCATCGATGACGGTCTTGTAGAATGCCGGTAGATCGTGGGCGGTGCCGCGGTATTTGGGGTACCAGGACGCATAACGTGAGGCCGGGCCGTGCTCGGCTATGCCTGTTTTCATTTCCGGAATCGGTTCGTTAAGGATGTTATAGGCATAGACCGCCGGGTGATCTTTTAAGCTCGCCGCTAAATCGCGCCAGAAGTCAGCCGCTTGCCGCCAGTATTTCCGATTGTTCCATAGGCGTAAATCACGGCGGTTGTCGTTGTTCTGGACCCAGCGATTGCCCGGTAAGCTCAAGGGGGCAATGACGACTTTAATATTGTATTTGTCGGCCCAATCGAGTACCTGGATGAGTTTTGCCAGGTCTTCCTGGACGATCCCGGTGAAATTGCCGGCATCCCCCATTAAGAAGTCTCGTTGTTGTCCTTTCCATTTGTCATACGTCATGCGTACCCACTGAATTCCCAATTCGTGAGCGGCCTTGAACCATGGCTCTTCGGGTGTGACATTAAAGCAATTAGCGCCTTTGCGTTGAACGTCCCAGAACGCCAGCTTGTCGTTTGCCGCCGGGACGTTCGATGATAAAAGAACAATTAACGATACGATTAACAATTTTCCAACGGTCTGTGTGCGCATACTTTGTCTCCTTTCAATGTTTGAATCCTTAATATTCATGTTGTTGAGTGTTCAATGTTCGGCGCTGAAATCATTTTCAAGAGTTGTTTTCTTGAAGGGATTTTTGCAGTGCCTGGGCGGCGCTTTGGCGCTTCTTCCACTCCCGGTCCAACAAGGCCTCGATAATTTGGGGGGCAGTGGATTTGTCTCCTATGGAAATCTTCTCTAATGCGTCCGCGACCGCGTGGCGGACCTGCCACTCCGGATCTTCGAGCCGTTCGATCAATGTGGGGATCGCTTCAGTCGCCGACGGACCGATCGCGCCCAATGCCAGAGCAGCCGGCCGGCGCACCAGCCATTCTTCGTCATTGAGCACTTTAATCAATTCCCGGGTGGCGGGTTTCGATGTCGTTCCTATCGCAGCGAGCGCTTCGGCCGCTCGCCGACGGACGTGCCATTCCACGTCGTCCAGCGCCACGATCAGAGAAGGTACCGCAGGAGCGGCCGCCGGTCCCATCGCCGTCAGGGCCTCGGCGGCGGCTCGACGCACGAACCACTCTTCGTCCCCCAGCAACTCGATCAGGATCGGTATCGCGGATTTCGCCGCCGGGCCTATCGAGGTGATCGCTTCCGCCGCCGCCTTTCGCACGTGCCACTGCTCGTCGGTCAGGGCGTTCGTGAGTGCGGGGACGGCCGGTTTAGCATCGGCGCCCGTACGGGCCAGGTCCGTGGCCGCCTGTTGTCTTTCTTGCCACTCATCGCTTGAAAGGGTTGAGATAAGCTTTCTTATTTCGGGCGTTAAGACATTGGCCTGCTTTGGGATACCATCATCGGTTTCACTTTCGCCAATCGGCTCCGCGGGCCGAATTTGCGCAAGGGCCATGCCGATAGACAGACATATTGTTAAAAGGCTCACGATCATAACCCACGTTCGACCCGCTCGCGGATTGCCGCAACGGTCCTTCACGATGCGGCGAATCCTGTTGGCCAGTTCTTTCTTGCTGCCGGTAATTCCGGCCGCAAAAACCATTTGTCCGCCGGGCACTAAATCGAGCAATGATTCGGCGTAATCCGCGCCCGACTGTCCGGCGGCGATGACCCAATCGTCGCACGCTAACTCGCTGAAATTTCTCAGACGGGACTTCGCGAACCACAAGAGTAACTGCCATGGGAAAATACACACGGCCAGTTCCGCCAATAGGCCGCTGATATGATCCCGCCGCTTCGTGTGGGCTAATTCATGGCAGACCACACCGGTCCAGTCCATCCCCGATGGTCCGGCGGCGCTCGGCACAAGCAGGGCGGGATTGCGCCGCCAACACCATATCACCGGGCTATTTATCCGATGGCTGCAATAAACCTTTACGTCTTTATTAATTCCCAAATTTTCTTTGGCCAGAAGGATGGCTTGGTCGATTCTCTTGCATTCTAAAAGACTCGCCCGTTTTAGCAGGCGAAAACCTAAAAGAAACGTCACCAGCAACCGTGTCGCTGAGATAGCACTTGCCGCGATCCACCCGTACATCAATACAGAATACCAGGGAAATTTTACATCATATGGACGGACTCCGGCTGTTGCCGTGTTTTCTTCGGCCGGGACCGGGCTATTTTCAACGCTTTTAGCCTGGATGATCTCGGATGCGTTGGGATGGTTTATTCGTAAGGGATTTTCTTTCGGAGAGTGTATCACAACCGGCTTGGCGACAAATGCGCCCCATCCGAAGTATTTGACGAACATGCTGGCCGCCGGTACGATCACCGCCGCCACCATTGATAAAAGCAACACCTGGTGTGCTCGTGATGACCGATGCTTCAGAATATAACTGCCTGTCAATCCCAGAATGGCAAAGATCGTACTCTGCCACACGCAGGTCCATAGCCATGAACCTGACAACAATATCTCGCTTTTCATCGTGACCTCTCCTTTCGTTTTTCGTCGATCATTTTTCGCAATTCCCGCAACTCTTCATCGCTGAGTTCGCTCTGCCGCATCAGGTGTTGGAACATCATCAGGGCGTCCCCGTCGAACACCCGCTCGATAAACTGGCGCGCCGAATGGGCGCCGGCTTCTTCCCGGGTCCGCGTTGGTGCGTAGATATAGACCTTGCCTTCGGCCCGGTGCCGGAGCCACCCGGCCTTCTCCAGTTTTTGCATGGCGGTCAGGATCGTCGTATAGGCCAGCTTCTTTTCACGAGCCAGATGTTTGCGAACCTGGTGAACGCTCGCCTCGCCCAGCTCCCAAACCGCCTCGATCACCGACCGTTGAAGCTCGCCCAAATCGTCCAATCGTTTGCCGCCCATGTAGAAAGATCTCCAAATCCTCAAATGAATTGTTTGTTCTACTCTATATAAAAGTACTATAGGTCGTAGTATTTGTCAATCGAAAAAAAGAAAAAAGTAAAAAATTTTTCGTCAACGTGCTTTTTTCGCGTCTAAAGGGTGTTTACGGCTCGATATCGGCTTTGACAATCAGTAGCCTGGCAAGATGATCTTCCATGGTGCCGCCGGCGATACAGGCTTGTCCCGAATTGAGGACGATAGCGCTGGATATCTCGAATTTTTGTTCAACGCCTTCCTCTTCTTCCGCCTTTTCGCCTGAGTAGAATCCCTCCTCCATAAGACTGCGTTTATACGCAAAATCGGCGAACAGTTCTTCGTTATTCTGGATCTTCGTTTTGATCCTGACGAAGATTTCCATTTCACTCCGGCCTTGTTCGCTGTTTCCTTCGTCGGTGATCTTTGTTTTGAGCCATGAACACCTATATTATCGGCTTCATGTGGAATTCTTGTACGTTTTTTAATGCTCTTTCTAAAGAAACGACGGAATGCCATACAGACAATAAGCCAGTTGGAAGGAAATGGTATTTAGACAAAATTGCAATCATTTATCATTTTAAACATTATTTTCCGTAAAATCACATCCTCGATCTGTCGATAATTGTTTTGGATTAAAGCCGCGCTGGTTTATTGGACGCAATCTTGAGCTGTTTCGAGACGATTAAAACGTTTTTGGGTATAAGCGATTTCGGTGGGAGATACACAGAAATCAGAAAGGAATGATACCGTGAGTAATCGGATTCCTGTTCTTGTCATTGAGGACGATGAAATTGTCCAGGATGCTTTAAAACGAAGCCTGAGGCTGAATGGATTCGAGGTGTATCAGGCGATGGACGGCCCGAGCGGGCTCAAGCTCGCACGGACCTGTAAACCGGCATTGATTCTATTGGATTGGATGATGCCGGAGATGGACGGGCTGGAAGTGCTTGCCGAACTCAAGCACACCCGGAAGACCAGAAAAATCCCCATCTTTATGCTGACGGGCAAAGGCATGCTCAGCGATGTGGATCGGGCCTTCGAGTTAGGAGCCGATAACTACATCATTAAGCCTTCCGACCTGATGGAATTAGGTAGTATCGTCAAAGAAAAATGGGATAAATTTAAAAGCCCGGCCGGCGTCCGATAGGCTGAAGCAACCTTGTGTGACGAAGCAGATTTCAATAAAGGTCTTCTTGAACGTTTGACGGAACCTATCGTCGGAAAATGGCATTATCTCTGTTCCGCGGCTATCCCGGCATTTTAAAATGCTATGAAAACCGGATGTCTTAATTCAGAGGACAAAGCCCCAAACCCCTCAATCCAAAGCCTGACTCATTTTCCTTCCTTTTTTCCTCTTGTTCCATTTGGACTTGCATGATTTATGGCTTATATTTTAAACTGGGAGGGTCTAATGATGATGAAGCATAAAGGACACGTTTTAAATAACCTGGATGGTAGTACATCCTATTGGCAATATCGCTTCAATTCGGCAGAAGACGGGAAATCCCACCCGTATAACCAATCAGCTCAAGATTCCAGCGATTCATGGAGCCTATGGTTAGGTCTTATTTTCACCGTAGGGTTTTTAGCCCTGCTTATCATTACGACACTTCGGTCGATCTTATAGTGTCTCATCGCAGAAAAGCCTGATTCCTGTTCCCCATCAGTGTGATATCATCAAAACACTGGAAACGAACCGCCGGATCATATATACTACGGTCGTTGTGAGGCCATTTTTGTACGACGTACCAACGTGAAAGGAAAGACACACAATCTTCTAAGCGAACAGGAGGTCCTATCGTGATTAACCGGCGGAGTTTTCTTATTTCAGTCACCGCTGCGGCGGCGGCTTCCGTGAGTAAGTCTATATCGGCTGATGAGGGGCTGGATACGGCGCCCGAAATCGAGGTCACGTTGCGCGACGCGCATAAAGGGACTCCCGCCATCGACATGAACCTGCTCAATAGTTACGGCCGGCAGCCCGAGCCGATCCAAAGTTTTTTTGCTGAAGCGCGGGCTGTTTTCGATGCGGACCGGCAAGCGCGTTTCGCCGTGAATCGTGCTTTGGAGCGTACCGCCAGCCGGCATGGGATGAGGCATCTGGGAGGCCCCATGCTGGGCGGTGTCGGGGAGGATCGTGCCGCGATCTGGCTACGTACGGTGAAACCGTCATTGATTCGCGTCGAAGTGAAGGGACCTGACGGCGTCAAACGGTGTGGCCCGGCGCCCAGCACCGTGGAAACGGACCTGACGGCAATCGTGCCGCTCACCGGTTTGCGACCGGCGACACGATACGACTATCAGGTGTTCATTGATGATAAGCGACTTGAACTTGGACGGAAAACCACGTTTAGTACGTTCCCCCGTCCTGAGAAACGAGGTACCTTTAAACTCGCTTTCGGCGGCGATTATCACAAGGCGGGCGTTCATAACGTTCACCTCATGCGGCAGATCGTGCAGCGCGGCAATCAGGCGATGATATTGACCGGCGACTTGGCGACTGACGACCGCAACAACCAGACCGGTTTGCATCGCAGTGATTATTTGTTGCGCGACTTGTCGCCGGCCTGGCAGTCGCTGGCCGCCGCCGTGCCGATATACGCTGCGTGGGACGATCACGACTACTTCGATAATGACCTGGCAGGTATTCCCAAAGGATTTACCGCCGCCGACGTGCGGGCGGTGCGCGAGATATGGACGCAAAACTGGAACAACCCGGCCTACGGCGAAGCCGGTGAGGGGATCTATTTTTGCGCCCGGCTCGGCCCGGCTGATCTGATTGTGCTCGATACCCGCTCGCTAAGGAAGGAACAGCGAAAGAGTACGAACGCCTATCTCGGCGAGCGGCAGATGCAATGGCTCAAACGGGAATTGCTGAGCTGCAAGGGGCCGTTTGTGATCATCAGCAGCGGGACGATGTGGAGCGACTACATTTCCAACGGCAAGGATTCCTGGGGCGTCTGTGATCCCGCCGGCCGGGAGGAGTTGTTCTCATTTATCGAAGAGCACAACATCCCGGGCGTATTGCTGATATGTTGTGACCGGCACGGCGC
>JAFGTG010000055.1 GCA_016934255.1 Sedimentisphaerales bacterium | reverse complement strand
GCCGGGACGAAATTCAGGGGCGAGTTCGAGGATCGTTTCAAAGCCGTGCTCAAGGAAGTGATCGCCGCCGAGGGACAGATCATCCTGTTCATCGACGAGCTGCACACCGTCGTGGGGGCCGGCAGAGCCGAAGGCTCCGTCGATGCGGGCAATCTTTTGAAGCCGTCACTGGCGCGGGGCGAGCTACGCTGCATCGGCGCGACCACGATTGACGAGTATCGAAAGTACGTGGAAAAGGATGCCGCGTTTGAACGACGCTTCCAGCCGATTCTGGTGAACCCGCCGAGCGTTGAAGAAACCCTTGCAATTCTTCGAGGCCTTAAGGCACGTTATGATGCCCATCACGGCGTCCGGATCACGGATTCGGCGCTGGTGGCCGCTGCGACGCTGTCCAATCGATATATTACCGACCGTTGGTTGCCGGATAAAGCCATCGACTTGATCGACGAATCCGCATCGAAACTGCGAATCGAAAACGATTCCCTCCCGGCAGAGCTGGACAGTATTCGCCGGAAGATCGTCCAACTCCAAATCGAACGCGAAGCGCTAAAGAAGGAAAACGACAAAGCGAGCAAAGAACGATTGCAGCGGGCAGATAAGCAATTAACCGAACTGCAAAAGAAGGACAAGGAACTGACGTCGCAATGGGAAAGCGAAAAGGGGGACATCGACCAGATAAAAGAACTGAAAGGAAAAATCGAAGACGCTCGCAACCAGTTCGATGAGGCCCAGCGAAAAGGGGATTTGGAGACGGCCGCCCGTTTGAAATACGAGACAATCACTAATCTGAAAAAAGAACTGGAACAAAAGGAGGCCCAGCTTGCCGAATCTGACAAGAAAATCATCCACAACGAAGTAACCGAAGAACACATCGCCGGCGTCGTGTCGAAATGGACCGGAATCCCGATAGCCAGACTCCTGAGCGGAGAGCGCGAGCGCTTGATGGCAATGGAGGATGCGATTCGCAAACGCGTCGTAGGCCAGGATGAGGCGGTTGTCGCTTTGAGCAACGCAGTTCGCCGGAGTCGCTCGGGATTGGGCGATCCGAACCGGCCAATCGGGACGTTTTTATTCCTTGGGCCGACCGGTGTGGGTAAAACCGAACTCTCCAAAGCCCTGGCGGATTTCCTCTTCAACGACGAGCACGCGATGGTGCGGGTCGATATGAGCGAGTTCATGGAGCAGCATTCGGTCGCCCGGCTGATCGGCGCGCCGCCCGGCTACGTCGGCTATGAAGAAGGCGGACGCCTAACGGAAGCCGTCCGGCGAAAACCTTATTCCGTGATTTTACTGGACGAAATCGAGAAGGCCCATCCGGACGTCTTCAACGTGCTGTTGCAGGTCTTCGACGACGGCCGGCTCACCGATGGCAAGGGACGAACCGTCGATTTCAAGAACACGGTGATCATCATGACCAGCAATATCGCCAGCCAGCAGATTCAACAGATCACCGAGGAATCCGGCGCCGACTGGGAAATCGAGGCGCATGTTAAAGACACGCTCAAGCAAGTCTTCAAGCCGGAATTTCTGAACCGAATCGATGAGATCATCGTCTTCCACATGCTGGGCAAAGACGATTTGCGAAAGATTGTCGATATCCAGTTGGAAAATTTGGCCAAACGTCTGAGCGACCGCAATATTAAACTCGAATTCACCGACGCCGCCCGCGACCAGATCATGGACGAGGGCTACGACGCCGCCTTTGGCGCCCGGCCGCTCAAGCGAACCATTCAGCAGCGTCTGGAGAATCCGCTCGCGTCGGAGTTACTGGCCGGCCGATTCGCAGAAGGCAATACCGTCAGAGTCGATGCCGACACCCACAAATTTACCTTCGAGAAAGTACTCTGATATTTGGAGCGTCCGACAGTTCGTCGTTCGGGGTTCATAACGATGAACTCTTTACAGGATGCAGACCTTTTGGTAGAATACAGTATGACGATCAGAGGATAAATCACGGGAGGTTTTATGGGCCATACGTGGGTTGACATCGAGATTGGCGACCTGGAAAGAAAGCACTCCAGAAAAGTCAGCGCTTTAGTGGATACCGGGGCAAGTTTAACAACGTTACCTGTAAGAATCGCTAATGAGCTTGGAATAAAGCCAACCAGTCATGAACGGATTTCTACTGGAGCGGGAGTCATCAGTATCTCAAGAGGGGAGGCTTGGATCAAGGTGAATGGCAAAGAAGGCCCGTTCAGCGTTTGGATTTCCGATATCATAGACAAAACATTACTTGGCGTTATTGTTTTGGAGTCGCTCGGATTTACCGTGGACCCCGCAACCGGAACGCTTGAAGAAAGGCCGTTACTGTTATATTGACTGATTTTGCCTGAATACCCTTCACAGTGACGAATGAATGGTGTATCCTATATCGGAATATCGAACTTTGTACTGTGATTAAGGGTGTTTTTCAATGAATCGCAGGGAATTTATCCAATCCATCGGTTTGGGAGCGGCGGCATTCGCATTAAGACAATTCGAAACGAAAGCCCTGGCACGCAGTTCGCCCATGATGAATGCGAGAACCAGGCCGAATATTCTTTTCATACTCGCGGATGATTTCGGCTGGTCACAACTTGGCTGCTACGGCAGTACGTTTTACGAAACCCCGAATATCGACCGGTTGGCGCGCCAGGGAATGAAATTCACCGACGCCTACGCGGCGTGTCCCGTCTGCTCGCCGACCCGCGCCAGTATTATGACGGGTCGCTATCCCGCTCGTCTGCACCTGACCGATTTTATTGCCGGCGGAGACTACCCGAACGAAAAGTACACTCAACCCGAATGGCAAAAGTTTCTACCGCTTGAGGAAGTGACGATTGCAGAAATTTTCAAAACCGCGGGCTACGCGACCGCCAGTTTCGGGAAATGGCATCTGAGTATCACCAAGAAGCCGCCGGGCAGCTTGCCCTACAATCCCGACAAACAAGGCTTCGATGAATCGTTTGTCACCTATAAACCTTCTTCGGAAACCGACCCGGAAAGCGATGCGCACAACGTCGAGGCCATTACGGAAAAGTCGCTCGACTTTCTGGACAGGCATAAGAACGATCCTTTCTTCCTCTATGTCACGCACAACACCATCCACGCCCCGGTGCTGGGCAAGAACAATCTGGTTGAAAAATACAAGAACAAGCCCGGCTCCGATCGCCCGGAAAACAATCCCGTTCTCGGAGCGATGATCGAAGAACTCGACGACAGCGTCGGCCGACTCTTAAAAAAACTGGAGGATTTGAACCTCACCGATAAGACCATCGTCGTTTTCTTCGGTGATAACGGCGGGCTGGAACGAGACGCCAAACAGACGCCCTTGCGAAGCGGCAAGGCGAATTTGTACGAAGGCGGCATACGAGAACCTCTGATCGTCCGCTGGCCGGGTGTGGTCAAGCCGGCCGGCACGTGTAGCGAACCGGTCATTAGCGTGGATTTCTTTCCGACGTTCGTCGAGATTCTCGGTCTCAAGGATCAGGTGACGAATACCATCGACGGCGTCAGTTTGCTGTCGCTATTGACGCAGAGACGCTCACTCAGCCCCCGGGCTATTTACTGGCACTATCCGCACTATCACAGCAGCAGTATCGGGCCGTGTGGAGCCGTCCGCGCCGGTGATTATAAGCTGATCGAATGGTATGATGAGACTATCTGCGGGCTTGGTAAGGAATTGGAACTCTACAATCTCAAGGAAGATATCGGCGAGCGAAATAACCTCGCCGGGAAGAAGCCGGACAAAACCCGTGAACTTAAACGGATGCTCGCTACCTGGCGGAATCATGTAAAAGCCCAGATGCTCGAACCGAATCCGAATTACGATCCCGTAAAGGCGAAAAAATCAGGAAAACCAAGAACGTAACTTTTCGTTTTAAACTCATTTAACCTTGCTTTATTGTTCGATGAAAGGAGTCATCACATGTCGAAGCTCAAGCGAATGCGGAAAAAACGTGCCGCCCAGAAAAAGGTCAATATCCGGCAGATGTCTTTAGATAGCGAGTTCAAGGAGACCCTGGGAACTCGAAAGTTATTAAGGCGAATGACCCGAGATCATCTGGACGTGCTGCAAAATATCGAGTCCGTTTTCATCTCGGCGTATCACGAAGACGGGAGCATCGACGACCGTGTCATTGCAGAAGTCCTGAAAGCCGCTATCCGCGATGAGGAGCCGGTCAGCGCCCGCGCCCAATGGATCAGTGACGAGTTAGACGAGGTACGCAATTTACGCCCCGACGTTACGGACGACATCTGGCGAGACGGATTGAAAACCGTTTTGCAGTCGGTTCAAAGGCATTCCGACCTACGGCCGGGCGAACGGGAATACCTCGACTTTGTCTCTTATTGCATGTTAGCCTGAGGTTCTGACCGCGTCCGGCGCATGTTTTACATCCTCTCAAACAACATCGACGAACGGTTTTTTAAGAAATACATGGCCGTCCATTACGACTATCCTTTAAGAAATCATCCGAAAATTCGACTTGGATTAATATGGAGTCTATATGGTCATATGGCTAAATATTGCCCAATGGGGATATCTCGCTTTGTGGGCGGCGTTGTTGATTCATTGCCTGTTGAAGCGAACATTCTTCCCGATATTCGGGCGAGGGCTGGGAACGAAGGTCTTCTGGCTTATCACATTT
>JAFGTG010000534.1 GCA_016934255.1 Sedimentisphaerales bacterium | reverse complement strand
GACATTGGTTCCGCCGACATCGATTCCTACAAACGTTCCACTCATTTCTCATACCTCATGATTATGGGTTCATGTTTCATAAATCGCCGGACGTTATTAATCCGGGTAGCCGTCCGGATGGTCGCTGTGCCATTTCCAGGCGGTGGCGACCATCTCTTCCAACTCCGGTTTTTCAACTGTCCAATTCAGTTCACTTTTTGCTTTCGAGGCGTTCGCCATCAGTCTTGGGGGATCGCCGGCTCGCGGCTCGACCTCGACGACCTTAAAGTCCCGCCCGGAAACCTTCTTGACCGTTTCAATGACGTCTCTGACCGAATAGCTCTTTTCGTTGCCCAGGTTATACACGATTTCGCGCGTTTGGTCCAGCTTATCCAGGGCCAGCAGATGCGCCCGGCACAAATCGTCAATATGAATGTAGTCGCGAAGGCACGTGCCGTCCGGCGTGTCGTAATCCGTACCGAAAATCTTGATATCACTGCGTTTTCCCATCGCCGCCTGGATCGTCAGCGGAATCAGGTGCGATTCGGGTCGATGATCCTCGCCGAGCCGTCCGTCGTTGCCGGCGCCGCAGGCGTTGAAGTATCTCAGCGCGGCGTAGGCGAGCTTTCCCGCCCGGCTTTGGTAATGGCACATTCGTTCGACCGCCAGCTTCGTTTGGCCGTAGGGGTTGATCGGCTCGGTCGGCGAATCTTCCGGGATCGGCACGACTTTGGGAATTCCATAAACGGCGGCCGTGCTGCTGAAAACGAACTTTCCCACGCCGGTGACTTCCATCGCCGAAAGAAGCGTTTCCGTGCAGCACAGATTATTGCGATAGTATTTGAGCGGCTGCTGAACGGATTCGCCGACTTCGATGAAGGCCGCGAAGTGCATGACCGCCTCGATATCGTGTTTGTCGAGCGTCTGTGTTAATACATTAAAATCGGACAAATCGCCTTGGACGAGCTTGATTTGCCCTATGGCCGACTTATGACCCTTGCTGAGATTGTCAAAAACGACCGGCTCGTGGCCTTCGCGAGCCAAAAACGCCGTCATATTGCTACCGATATATCCTGCTCCGCCGCAAACCAGTACCTTCATGTTTTGTTTCTCGTCATTTGGTGCTTATTGATCCTAAAATCCAGAATCCTTTCCCGGATTCGCCTTAGAATCTCGGTTGCTAACGGAATGTCGTCGTCCAGGTCGATCCAGGCCATGGATTTCTCTTGCTCAGGATTTAAGGAGAACTTTTGTAAATTCGGACTACTTCTTGAAAACATATCATACGCACGGGCGCTGCTGGTGACTTCCCGTTCGGGAAGAGATAACCTTTGGACCTTCACGTTACATCCAATGCGTATTTTCCCTCCCTGGTCTGTGATATCCAGCTCCACTATCCGACGAATGCTATGCAGATTGGCTTGTAAATGGTTGTCTCCACCGACATTATCTCCTCGCCAAAACTCAAAAAACTGCGCCCCAGATAACGGTCTGGTTTTAAGAAAACCACTTTTGACGTCGATCTTATCTATCGAAAAGTGTAATTCAGCCAGAACATCCTCGGCCAGTACGATTGTTTCAGCCTGGTTAATATCCGGCACATCAATTGGCTCCATTACTTCCTTGTGGGTTGGTTTCGCACAACCCACCAATGTGAACACACAACCGAAAATCACATAAAATAAGTAGTGATATATGCTTGTGTCTTTTCGTATTTCTCTATGATATGTGATATTCATCGAAAGAGTAAGCTCAGCCAACAATTTCACTAATGTCGATTAGGTACATCTGCCGTCCGTTGCCGCCGTGGGGAGAATCGATCACGACGCTTCGCCCGTCGGGACTGAAACGCGGATGGGTGTCACAGCGCCATTCGCCCTTATATTCCGGCGGTAAGTAAAAATGCCCTAACGGAACTCTTTTACCCGTTGCTACATGATAAAGATAGACGTTTTGCTTGCGTTGCTTATCCGGATAGGTGTCGTTCAGGATCCACTGGTTGCCCGGCAGGTAGGTGCAATGTCCGTTGACGGTCATCATGGATTTGCCTATCACTTCGACTCGATCCGTGCCGTCCTCGTAGAGGTAGAAAGCGTTGCCATGCGAAGGATGCCAGGACCAGGCCAGGATGTATTTGGGATCACGCCAGATAAAATGCGACGTTCTTCCGTGAGGATCGACAATGCGGATATCCGTGCCATCGGAATTGGCTGTCAACATCCGCGTGCCGAAACTTCGCAAGCCGGGAGCGCGCCAACGATGAAGAAAGATGAAACGCGAGCCGTCGGTATTGAAAAGCAGATGATTGAAATAGTGCTTGGCGTCCTTTGGGTTGCCCGGGATTTCGCCGAATTTGGCGATATCGGCCAAAGAAATGATTAAATCATGCTTTCCGGAGTCGAGATTCAGCCGGAAGATGCCTGAATCCTTCGGAGCCGGATCGTCTGCGTAGGGATCGGGGAATCCGGCATAACCATAACCCGGACGCATATCCTGGATACGGCGAAAATCCGGCGTTACCGCGATACGACCATCCGGACTGACGGTGTAAATCGGATGAGGTAACGTTCGTTTCGTGCCTTCGCGGACATTCAGTAGATGGCAGACGTATTTCGATTCCGTGTCAGATCGGTCGTTCCAGATGATCTCGTCAATCGGGCCGGGACGCCGTTGGAGCATGCACCCTTGCTGCCAGCACCAGGCCCGGCTTTGGCCCAATTCCGTCCACCGGTCGTTATTTTTCAAATCCACCGCCCCGATCTTAATAACATCATCCGGTTTGGGGCTGCGATGTTCAAAATCGACCTCCATCCCCAGCACGTACCGACCGGTTGGATCGAATTGAAATTTGTCATAATAGCTGAACCAATGGAATTTCGGACCATGTGTGATGGCACGGACCGGAGGTAAATCCCCTGCTTTTTGGTTGACTTTTGTACATAACGTAGATAAGGCGGTTAACGCACAAGTTTTACTCAATGCTTGTTGTAGAAATTCGCGTCGGTTAGATTGCTTTCTGTTCATATTTCGAGATTTTATTCCTTTACCTTGAAAATGCAAGAGTAGATTATTGGTAATCTAACCGTTTCTGTATGGAGATTTCTTAGATTTTGGCTTTTTCGAGATTAAAACCCACTCAAGGAACGTCTATTTTAATGCCGATGATGGTAATACCGTTCAAGACGTTTGACAAAGAGAACAGCTTTGTTTTCACCCTTATCCAGGGGTAGCGCAACGAGTACCATAATGCCCGCGACGCAGATACAATCTGTTGGCAAAGATATCCTTTCTTTGCCGATGGGCCATCACGTTAAAGGATTCCTCAATTATCTTACGGTCGAGGCCGGTCTGGCGGAGAATACTATTTTGGCCTACGGGCGTGATTTGAGGGGATTTTTATTACATTGTAAAGTCAATAATGTCAAAAGCTTAGATCAGATCGATCCCGCACTCATACATGACTATCTGCGAATCATGACTCTCGACCAAAAAAGTGAGGTTTCAGTCAAACGATCGTTGGTTGCCATCAGGATGTTCCTTCGGTTCGGCAAACTGATGGGTCTTATCGCGGATGACTTTACCCCGATCCTTGAAAGCCCGAAGGTTTGGCAGAGACTGCCCGTCGTCTGCAATAAGCAGCAGGTTGTTGCGCTGTTAAATGCTCCAAGTCCGGAGGAGCCTTATTTTTATCGCGATAAAGCGATGCTTGAACTGCTTTATGCCACTGGAGTACGAGCGGGTGAGTTGGCCTGCTTAAAAACAACGGACCTGAATTTAGATATCGGTTACTTGCGATGTATAGGCAAAGGCCGGAGAGAACGCGTTGTTCCTGTCGGAAAAGTAGCTATTCAAGTGGTTGTTGAGTATTTAAAGCAACTCCGACCAAAGCTGGCTAAGCCGTTTAGCGGCAATTTTTTGCTGCTTTCTCGAACAGGCCGTCCTATGAGTCGTATTGAAATATGGAGATTAGTCAAGAAGTACGCCCATCGGGCAGGGATGCCTAAAAATCTGACTGTGCATACGTTACGGCATTGTTTTGCAACACATTTATTGTCTGGGGGAGCGGATTTGCGTAGCGTTCAGGAAATGCTGGGCCATGTGGATATTGCTACGACCCAGATTTATACACACGTTGATCAGGAGAGATTGAAGAACATTCATAAAAAGTTTCACCCGAGAGCGTAGAATTATATGAAAATCGTTATTTTTCGGGCGTAAATTAATAAAATTGTTTGACTTGAGTAAATTTTGGTATTACTATGATGCCGGAATTGATGGGCAGGGACGCCAAAGCACGGAAACACGCAGTTTCTGTAAGGTCATCTTAATGTTTTGTTTGCGGTCATATCTACTTATCGTGATTTTGGCGATAGGCAGCCTGCAGGTAGGCCTTTGTCAGGAGAAGCCGGCGGGAGCGGTTGAAAATGCGCCAACAAAGACGGAGCTTAATGCTGAACTCAGGGTATTCAGAGATTCCTTATTTGGTCAAGGCAATGTCGAAGCCGCGACCGTATTGTTAAGGAACGCGGATCCAAATGCAAGGGGCGTTCTTCTTGAGGCGCTCAAACAAAGTGAGAATAGTCCGGCTCGTATCGCCGTTTGTAACGCACTGATAAAGGCAAGAGAACAGAAAGAAACGATCAAGAGCAAAGAAGATTTTATTGGGCCTCTCCTTACTATTTTTGCCAGTAAGATAGCTGCCGAGGCGAATTTAGCCGTGAAGGCGACGTTACTGATTGAATATGAGAAAATTATCCCATCTCTTGAAGAATTTATAAAAGATTCTTCAAAGCCCTTTAAAACAAAAGCAAATGCCATTCAGGCGTTAAAACTTCGACGGGATATGAAGGTGGCGATTCGGTTGATCGAGCTTGTTGACGAGACGGCCGAAACGGACAAACAGATTTCCTCTGAAGCGGTCAACGCTTTATCGGAACTTGGCATTATTGCAGGTGATACCCCGGATGCCCGCAAACAGAAAATAGAGGAAATCAAACGGGACGGTGAAAGTGAATTCCTCCGGAATCAATTAGTACGACAGGAAACTCAGTTGCGCGTGTGGAGGGAAGAACTAAATATTTGGCAGCAGCGGTATTTGTCGGAATTGGAAAAGAGATATAAGCAGATCACCGAGGATCAAGCGAAAAGCGATTTTTTAATTAGTTTCTTCGGTGATAAAGAAGCTGTGGTAAGGTTGTGGGCATTAGATAAAGCGTACAAATGGCGCTTGGTTTCGCAATTACCGGAGCCTCTTGGCAAATCTCTCATCCCTTTAATTTCCGATAATAACAAAGATGTTCGGCTTATTACCGCGGAATTATTGTCTTTAATGCAACGGTTAAATTCGGCGGAACCGTTACTGAAGCAGCATCAGATTGAGCCGGATGACAATGTCAAGACAAAACTGTTCGTCGCGCTGGGGGTCGCCTGTTCTTCGGCCATCAGTGGGCCACCGGCGGAGATTCCCGTCAAATTGAAAAAGATCCGAAGCACAACGTTGAAATTGGCGGCCGAACAATATCTGTTCTCAAAGGATGATGAAAAGGCGCGGAACGCCGCGGAAGTTATTCGTAAGTTGCTTATTAAGGATGGATTAGAATCCGGTGAAGAGGACAAATATCTTAATTTACTTTCGACGAGATATCGTGATGAAAAAGATAAGCCGAACGGTGCGTTGAGAGGCGTGTTGATGAACGCGATGGCCAGCTTGTGCTCGCCGGAAAGCACGTGCAAGAAAAAGGCTCATGATTTATTTAAAACCCAATTTGAAGAAGCGCTTCGCGATAAAGTGGATTATGTCAGGGAAGAAGCGGTTAATGGGCTTGCTTATATTGATACCACAAAAGCTCTCGAGCTCCTTCGACCGGGCTTTTTTAACGATCCCAGTGAGACGTTGCGAAAAAAGCTTATTTCTCTGGTGGATGAAAAGGGGGATGAGAGAGACTTAGACAATTTAGCTGAAAAAATCGGTAAAAATTCCGAGGGCGAGTTGGCCTGGCAGGCCATGCTGAATATATTCAGAAGACTTGGTGAATCGAAGACCGCCATTTGGACGGATTGGTTGGGCAAGCTCACGTCAGGAAAGGGCGGTTATACGAACGCGCAAAGAATCGCGTTTCTGAAGATCGCAGAGGGAAAAGTACCTGCGGGGATGAAACCGGATGTGCGTCAGAAATTAGGTGATTTGTACTATTCGGCAGGTCAATTTGAAAATGCCGCCGATTATTTTAACACGTTATATGGAGCGTCCCAGGAGTCCAGGGAAAAGGATGCCCTTTTCAAAAAGCTGTTGGATGCTTCCTTGAAAGGCGCGCAACTGGAGCGTGTCACCGGGTTAATCGGCAACCATCTGAGTCAGGGAGACCTGGATCCCAATGGTGTTATTATTTCGTTGCTCAACGATTATCTTGGAAAACCGCCCTTTGGGGCGAACCAGAAGGCTGTTCTAAAAGCATTAGAAGGCATAAAAGTCTCTCAGGAAAGACCTCTATGGCGACATTGGCTTGATGAGTGCAAGGCGATACTGAGTAAGGAGGAACAAAAACAGAACGAGCCGGCACCCGCGAATACTTAAGTTTAATGGCATCGTCGTTATCGGAAACCAATAGAGATTATCGAGCATTTCTTAAAAGAGTGAGTACGGTAAGGCAACGAAAAATAGGGTGTTGATGCTCTATTGTTCTAAGAGTTAATACACTCATGAGTGAACCCAGGTTAGCAAGGATGAATCTGAGAAATCACGGAGAGCCCCTTATTCTATCCATTTTTCCTGGTAGTTTCTTTTCATACGTTTTATTCCTAATAGGGCGTTTATGTGTATTTTGTCAAAAAGCAAGAATTAAAGAAAATGTTTCCAAAGTGAGCGGCATGAATTGGCCCTGGTACACATGATAAGAGAGAATGGAGAGTATTGCATGATTCAAAAAAGATTATTCGTTATAATATTGATGGCATTTTGTTTTATTTCCTTATCCAGTGAGAAAAAGGGCTTTAATGGCATCGCAAAGGGAGAATGGAAGGCCTCGCCGGAATTAGTCGAGAGGCTTTCAAAACGCCGATCCGAAACAAATTATGATGAGCAAAAAGTTACGGAATACACTCTTCCCGATCCATTAACCATGATTGACGGCACAGCCGTTGCGGATGCTCAAACATGGACATTTCATCGCCGTCCCGAAATTCTCGAGCTATTCCGTACATATGTTTACGGCCGATCGCCCGTCGAAAGGCCGGAAAATATGTCTTTCGAGGTTTTTGACCTGGAACGAAATGCGCTCGGGGGATCGGCCATCCGTAAGCAAGTGACGGTATATTTTACCGGGGAAAAAGAAGGACCAAAGATGGATATCCTTGTTTATCTTCCGAAAAACGCGGATAAACCGGTCCCAACATTTGTCCTTTTAAATTTCGGAGGCAATCATACGGTCCATTCCGATCCGGCGATTAGGCTATCTGAGAGTTGGATGCGCCCTGGCGAAGGCGTTAAAGATCATCGTGCTAATGAGGCGTCAAGAGGTCGGAGTTCGTCGAGATTTCCCATCGAGCAGATTCTCAAGCGGGGTTACGGGCTAGCCACGATTTACTATGGGGATATTGATCCTGACTTCCACGACGAGTTCAAGAATGGCGTTCATCCGGCGTTTGATCGAAAACGCGGTCCGGATGCCTGGGGTTCCATAGGGGCCTGGGCGTGGGGATTAAGCCGGGCGATGGACTATTTTGAGACGGATGATGAGATCGATCAGAGCAAGGTAGCCGTATTGGGGCATTCGCGTTTGGGTAAGACGGCTCTTTGGGCTGGAGCTCGGGATCCGCGGTTTGCTATTGTTATCTCCAACAACTCAGGTTGTGGAGGCGCGGCGCTAAGTCGCCGGGCTTACGGTGAAACAGTCAAACGCATCAATACGAGCTTTCCGCACTGGTTTTGTGATAATTTCAAGACATTTAATGATAAAGAAGAAGATTTGCCCGTTGATCAACATATGCTTATTGCGCTCATGGCGCCGCGTCCGGTTTACGTGGCCAGCGCCGATGAGGATTTGTGGGCCGATCCTCGCGGGGAATTTCTCTCTTGCAAGCATGCGGAATCGGTTTATCACCTCTTCGGGAAAAAAGGATTGTCGAAGGAGCCAATGCCCGATCTGAATCAACCCGTTAATGAAGGTACAATAGGTTATCATGTCCGTTCCGGCGGGCATGGCTTAACGGAATACGATTGGCAGCGGTATATGGATTTTGCTGATATGCATTTTGAAAAATGATCTTGTGATAGGAAGAAATATGTAGATCGGAAGCATTATTTGACCCTGGAAAGAAAAAAAACGAAATTTTTTAAATATTTCTACTATTTTCTTCTTTTTTATGTTTGCTCTTTTTGGGTTAGTTCGATACATTATTCAACTTATATCAATAAAATGTTGACAGAATTATGGTTCTCTGCGCTCTGTTTATAGGCAGAACGGGTAGTGAAAAGGAGTGTTGTTTTTATTTTTCATCCTTTTTCGTTGAATTTGGAACGTAGAAACTCGATTTCCAACTTCGTTTCGTTGGTGAGTGTAAAGATTGCTGCTGTAGCTCAGTGGTAGAGCGCGTCCTTGGTAAGGACGAGGTCATGGGTTCAAGCCCCATCAGCAGCTAAATGCAAGTGAGCCGGGCCAAAAGGGTATCTTTGGAGCTCGATTTGTTCTTTGTCGAAGTCGATGTTTCGGGGATAAGCTATTTTGGCGGTGAGTTGACCATAGAGGTTATAGAATAGTTAGTTTGCAATTGAATAGGAACAAACAACCGAAAACCCAGCACATTGGAGGTTATTACTAAGATGGCTAAGGCGGTATTTGAGCGTACAAAACCACACATCAATATTGGAACCATTGGGCATATCGACCACGGCAAGACCACATTAACGGCTGCCATCACCATGCGGTTGGCACATGTGTCTGGCAGCGGTAATGTCAAGCGGTTCGAAGATATCGACAATGCCCCCGAAGAACGAGAGCGTGGTGTTACAATCAATACGGCGCATGTGGAGTATGAAACCAAGAATCGCCATTACGCCCACGTTGATTGCCCGGGACATGCCGACTACATCAAGAACATGATTACTGGAGCCGCCCAAATGGATGGGGCCATTTTGGTTGTTGCGGCTGGTGATGGTCCTATGCCCCAAACTCGCGAACATATTTTGCTCGCTCGTCAAGTGAACGTGCCCAAGATCGTCGTGTTCCTGAATAAGATTGACGAGGTTGACGATCCCGAACTGATTGATCTGGTCGAGTTGGAGATTCGAGACTTGCTCAATAAGTATGAGTTTCCCGGTGATGATATTCCGATCATTAAAGGTTCGGCGTTGGCCGCGATGGAAGCGGAAGGCAAAAGTGATGAGGCCTGTAAGTGCATTGACGAGCTTATGCAGGCGGTGGATGACTATTTCCCGCTTCCCGAACGTGAGGTTGATAAGCCGTTTTTGATGCCGGTCGAGGACGTCTTCAGCATTAAAGGTCGTGGTACGGTGGGTACCGGTCGTGTTGAGAGAGGTATCATCCATACGGGCGAAGAGATCGAGATCGTCGGACTTGCCAAAGAAACACGTAAAACGGTCGTGACCGGTGTGGAGATGTTTAACAAGACGCTGAATGAAGGTCAGGCCGGCGATAATATCGGCTTGCTTTTACGCGGCGTGGAAAAGAAGGAATTGGAACGGGGACAGGTCGTCGCCGCTCCCGGGAGCATTACACCGCATACCAAGTTTCATGCTGAAGTATACGTTCTGACCAAAGAGGAAGGTGGCCGTCATACGCCGTTCTTCGCAAACTACAAACCCCAGTTTTATTTCAGAACGACCGATGTCACGGGCGCAGTGCTTGCCCTCATGAGTCGAGATGGCAAGAGCGCCGAGATGTGCATGCCGGGTGATAATATTGCGATGGAAGTCGAGATTATTGCCCCCATCGCCATGGAAGAAGGTCTCCGGTTTGCCATCCGTGAAGGCGGTCGCACCGTCGGCGCCGGCGTCGTAACGAAAGTCATTGAATAATACCGGATGAATCTCTGTTAGAATTCTTAGGGGGCCCACATAGGTGCATGTATCGAGCGGGCGGATCTAAGAGACGTTTAAAACGGTGTACAGATGCCGAAGAAGCGATAGACCTGTCTGGTCGGGACAGAAATTATGGCTAAAAAGAAAAGTAAAAGAGAATATGTCTGGCTCGAGTGCAGTAAGTGCAAAAGCCGGAACTATCGTACGAATGTGAGTGTCGCAGAAGGGACGCCGAAAATAACGCTCAAGAAGTTTTGTAAGAACGAACGCGAGCATACGGTTCATAAGATCCGACGCAAATAACTTCTCTTTAGTAACGTACGATTTCTCCGTATATAGACAAGCATGAGACATCGAGAGAATGATCAGCAAGCAATTGAGTAGGCCAGTAGCTCAATTTGGCAGAGCGTCGGTCTCCAAAACCGAAGGTT
>JAFGTG010000533.1 GCA_016934255.1 Sedimentisphaerales bacterium | reverse complement strand
GCTTGGCGTGCCACTTGTTCCGGTCGTCGCTTTCCACAAAGGGCGTATAAACAACGGGTATCCCCCGATCCTTCAACCACTGAAGATTCCCGGCCATCCGGTCCATCTGTTTATAGAAGTTCTGCCTGGTCGGATTGTCCTCCTCGGCAAAAATCAAATCGATATCAATCGGATCGTTCCACGCCCGTCCCGACGGATTGGCGTAAAACGTGAAAACGCCGACAATCAAGCCGCGATCCCACATTTTCTTGACGCCGTCGTTCCACGCCGAATCGGGAAAGGGATCGTCGTGAAAATCATAGGTGAGACAGCCGTACCGGGGCATTTTCCCCGTATGATCGACCACTTTCCTGAGCCAGTTGGTGGGATGATCCATATCCGGATTCTCATTATGCACCCAGGTGGCCATTTGCCCGAACAGATAGGACCCATTCCCCATCCCTTTAAGATAGCTCAACACCTTCTCCGCCTCCGGCGTCCGACCTTCACATACCACTTGAAGCCAAGCCACCGGCATAAGAAAAAATCCAAAAAGCAGCATAAAAGCAATCCTCTTGTCTTTCGCGCAATCACGGTTCACTGAACTAAAAGCTGATCTCATAAAAGTGACTCCCAATTGTAGGGTGCGATGATTCGCACCAACGATTCTAAGAGGACTCAAGTGCTCGACGCTCCATGAGGATTTCCCTGCCCAGGTAAAGCTTCACCAGACTTTGATAAGGAACATTCATAAAATCCAAAGGGGAATTCTTCGCCCAAAAGTCTCGCTCCTGGTCTTCGTTTTTAAAAAGAGGTATTTTTTTACGCGTGTTTTTCATAGAATCTTCTTTCCTTCGCGGCCATGTCTCGCGCGGAGATAACTCGAATCAATATATCCTCCTACTTGGTTCTCGACGTCAGAGAAGAGCACGCTCCTTGATATCGAAACATCCAAATCGCAGAGCGCTGTAGCACCTGCAGAAGTCTCGCGTGTCATAAGTTGCAATCGGAATGGGCGATTTCAGCTTCAACGTTTTCATAAAAAAAGATGACATGCACATCAAGAATGCGTCGACCAAATCAATGCGATGTTTTGTACAGAGATCCCTACTGTCATTGAGGAGGTTTGTCCATACGGGAACGAATTGCGTGTTGGGACGCTCTCTGAGTTCGTTTATCATTCTTATGCCACAATCCAGTCTCTTTCTGCTCCCGACAAGTAGTCCCCATGCTTCACCCAAGACAACATAGGGCACTAGGAATGGATCTTCTTGAAGCATGAAGTCCTTTGCGTCTTGGTGATACGCATCCTCCGGACAATAGGCGGCAAAGAGCACACAAGTGTCCAGAAACATACTTCTGGGGGGAACGTATATTTCACATTGCTGTAGAGTAAGTGTCGCCATTAATCAATATCGTCCAAAGAAATTCCCAGTTTCTTGTAAAACAAGTCGTCAATCTCATTCTCGATTCTGGACTGTTGGAGTAGATCACCAGCTATGTGTTTGCGGAGTAACTCACGAACGGCGTCACAAATCTTCTCTCTAAAGGAGTCCGATTCGATGAGGACCTGAGGGACAGGAATCTGCTGTATCGTGCTTGGTTCAAACTTACTATAACCTCCTCGAAAAGTCGGAGACGATTTCTCAAGATACCAACCGGAGATACTACTGTTTAAGTAGGCCAGCAGCGGTTCTAACAGACCAGGGTTTATCGGCACTATTGCAGTACCGCCAATAAGGTATGTTCCGCCTTGAGCATCCAGAGCAAAACACGGGTATGTGGCCAGTTCTCTTATCAGAATTTTCTTCGATTCCAGCCAACTTGACTGGCGTTTCCTCACGAGTTCATACCAGCCATACGAAGTGTTTTGAATGCCACTTCGAACCGCAAGAAAATCGCGATAGCTCTCTAAATATTCATATGTGCGGGGATATTGCACTCGAAAATCACTCTCAGGGATGGGCCGGTTCAGGGAGTACGGATAAAGAAGAAAACGTTGTGGGTCAATCACGTCATATCGCTGTATCTCGGAACCGTAGACTACCGGACGGAGTAGCCCTTCTTCAATCAGATGATGTTCACCAAAGCCATTTGTCACTTCGCACAATCCGGATCCGAGTGTTTTTCCTATAGTTATGACGAAGATATCGTTGGCCCCAGTCTTGATCCCCTGTACGACAGTGGCAAGCGAGCCCAATGTTGGATTCGCGTTCTGGAGTTGAACACGAAGTCCTATTGCTTTATCAGAAAGCAAATTCCAAGGCGCTTCCCCGTTTGGATGATGGGCCTCATACATTTTGACATTCGGGATTGCTATTTGATACCGAACGTCGCCCGAAACAAGAGTGACTCCTGGAAAGCGAAACGGCAGGGTATTCACCTCTATCACCCCAATTCTCTTTTTCCTACTGGCATCCTTGTCTTTCTCCGCGAGTATGAGACCAACATACGTGCTTGTTCCAGAAAAGACCTCGGTACTGCCAAAGTCAACAAGAGTAAGAATGCGCATATTCTCGGTGATTAATCTGCGGATCTCTGAGGCGTACGTGTTTTTAAATAGCCTGTTCGGGATGACATAGCCCAAATAACCTCCTTCTTTCAGCTTGGCCACGGCCTGTTCGATGAAGAGAGATGAAAAGTCAAAACGTCCCTGAGCAGAACGAAACGCTTTCCTCACAGCCTCAGGGACCTGGGCTTCGGCGGCGGCCAAAAAGGGTGGATTGCCTAAGACTATGTCATATGTTTTCGGCAGGTTCTTCCAAGTAGTATTCCTCAGGGAATCTCCACATACTACGTTCTTTTTAAGATGGGGAAGCGGAAGGGGATCCGGTTCCTCTGCAAGCCTAAGCCACAAAGATAAGCGGGCTAAGGTAATGGCTTTGGGATCAATGTCGATCCCTACGATAATCCTCTTTTTCACCAATTCGCGACCCCAGTTTTTTTTCGCATCCTTTTGACGGAGTCTTCTGATTAAAGAGTCAGCCGATGCACGAAGAAATGGCCCAGAGCCACAAGATGGATCGATCACTCTTGGTAACTTTGTTTTGCCCTTGTTAGCTGTCTTGTCAAAGAAGTAATCAAGCGATTTCTCAGTCAGGTATCGCACTACAAAATCCGGGGTGTAATAGACTCCGCTGGCTTTTCTTCTTGAAATCCTCGACACTTCTCTGAGCGGTTGGTCAAAAAGGAAAAGTTGTGGGTCTCTTTGCCTCGACGGAACAAGTACAGAAGAGAGGTACTTCTCGTAGGCCCTTCCAAGAACATCCGCTTCGATCCATGAGAAATTGTATTGGACGCCTCGTATGGGGAAGTTCTTAGGCCGATACAAGTCTTCAATAATCCCTTTAAGAATGAAATCCGGAATGTTCTTGGGGATGTCACTCTCAAACAGTTCACTTTGAATGTGCCTTCTTGCTTCGTCGAAAATCTCCCGGATCACTCTCCTATCCAGCGAATTATTGCCATCGACACATGACGACAGAAGCGGTATTTTCGGAGCTAGACGCCGATCCTCAACAGCTCTAAGAATGAACAATTGAGCAAAAAGATTTTGAAGTTTTGCATCAACGGCCTCAGGTGACTCCGAGAACCTGAGTGCCTCGTCTCGCCAAGTGTCAAGAGAATCAACAAGTTGATCATCAACAGGAACCAATATATGGTCGGGTCGACTTCGCGAACAAGCCAGTTCTTCAATCCTGTTCTTTCGAATGCCCTCTGGTGTCAAGGCCTCGAGCAAATCAAAACACTTCAGTAAGTTGGTGGATTGGATCGTGGGGAATCTGAACCATCCATTATCCTTCACCCAATGCGAATTGAATACGACGGTCTCAGAAAAATTGGTGACAACTCCCCACTCGATGGCCGAGTGATATGCACAGAGAGCGACCTGTTCTACTACACGCTTACTTTCGCTTCTTTGATGACTTGCGAAGAGTATCGCCGGTTCCTCGCCGAGATACGTCTGTGTGATCGTAAACGGAAGTCCTCGTTTCTTCAAAGTCTCAGTCCGTGTTAAACCACCATTCTTGTGCCATTTGAGGGTTTCCGCGAGCCTCGGTCCGAAAGAAGGAAATATGCGCGTGGAGCCTCGCCCAGTGAACTCACTTACCAAAGCTCTGAGATTTTTGCGAATATCATTCATAATAGATGCCACCACAGATATCTATTAGACACCGCATGAAATACAATCCTATATTTCCCACACTACCTATTGTAGCCAACCCCACTCCAAGTGCAATCTTATCCCTTACAAATCACAACGATATCCTGACTACTGGCAGGCACATCATAAGGAAAGTTACCCGCTGCTTTCCCTCATTTACTGCCTCAGTTCGGCCATTTTGAGTTCCGCTGGGCTGATCTTTCGAAGGTGTCATCTCACGGTGTTTTTACCACGGATTTTTCTAATTAAGCAAACACCGAAACATAATCTGTATTCTACATATATTCGCAGCCCAAAACAACGATATTCGGCAAAAATACAGAGAAAAGAAAAACAGTTTATAAGGAAATCCGCCTTTGGCGAATCACATGTTGACATTTCATTAACGGTAAACCATCATAGCCTCATAAGAAATCACACTGAAGACAAAGCCTTATTGAGGTTGATATGAACATAGTAACAATCCTGATGTTGCTTGTTTGTGCAAACGGGCATGGTCAAAAAGCACCTATAGGTGAACCGGTTTTGTATAAGAAATTGGGTATTCCGAAGGAACTATTAACGACATCGGTTGATGAAGATGGCAAGATGCAGACCTTTGGGGGGGATGTTCGGATCGGGGATCTGGATAATGACGGAATAATCGATTTTCTTGTCTTTCGAAATATTGACGGGACCAAGCCCGTTTTTTTGGGGGCTTTCGATATTAGTGGCGAGGTTCTGTGGAAGGTGGGGGAAGGCGGCGGGCAGCCCATTCGGCCAGGCCCGGCGGCGATTTATGATATCGATGGTATCATTGTATCCCCGCCAACGTATGCTCGGACGAGTGCGAAGAGTTGGTTCTGTACAACCCGTGGGATCGGTGGATCTACATTTATACACCATCCCCATTAGCGCCCAAAGCTTTTAAAGGATATCGCGCCACCCCTCGCCAATACAACGCCCGGCTGATGGATTGATCGTACCTTTTCATTGTCAGCATGGACAATCCGCCAAAGGCGGACACACCCTACGATGTTGTTAATTCGCAGTTTTAAAGGATTTTTCCCTTGACCTGCGGAGGAATAATTTAGTATAATACCAAACTAAATGATAATTGATTATTGATTAATAATAAGGAATACAGGAGACAGAACACAAGAGAGGATATCAGGTTATCAGGAGACCAGGGATAAAATATCTCCCTAAGGGTCGCCTGCCGTAAGGCATGCCCAAGGTATTACGGTGGAACAGTGAATGCCCAATGTCCAAGTTAATCATCACTTCTTAGTGCCTTTGTGTCTTCGCGGCTAATTTGAAAAAACAAAGCCAATTTAGTTTGTAGTGCGTCCTGCGTGATGCCTATTGCGAAAACGAATGTGCAAAACAAACCCAATTTAGCAATCAGCAGCCGGAAATCTTCGTGGCTCAGAACTGCTCAAAAGTGTTCAAAAATTGTCAAAAATTTACATTAATCTTTCAAAACATGTGTTCATCGGTGTCAATCCGTATCTGAAGACACAAAAAATCGGATTTATTCGTGATCTAAAATGAAAAAACAAAGCCAATTTAGCTCGTATTGCATCCTGCGTGATGCGTATTGCGAAAACGAATTTGAAAAACAAAGCCAATTCCAGCCACTGGTTGGAAATCCGAAACCTTAAACGAAAGGATGATTATGTAAAACAAAGCCAATTTTATGAAGACGGACGGGCTGGTCATTCGTATTCGATGGCCGCCAGCGTTCGCGGCGCTAATTTCTTGAGACTTAACGTTCGACCGGCGCTGGAAAGATTCACTTGTCCTTCGCCCGGCAGAACCAGGGTCTTGCGCGCCGCGACCGGTTTGGTGAATTCAATGGTCGCGTCGATAGTCTCGTCGTTGAAATTCTCGACGATCAGGCTATGCTCGCCGATCATGTAGAGAGCAACCTTATTGGGGGCGTCGAACGTTAGGCCGAACGGTGCTAAGAGTTTATCCCGGATGGGTTTAAGCTGTTCTCGCGTCAGCTTCAGCAGATTGCGAGGCTCGCCACCGACCTTCAGGACCGTCAGGTTCTTGTTATCTAAATCGAGGCCGGGCATGCGTTTAGCGAGGCCGTCTGTGATGAGCACGGGTTTGTTGGCCTGGAGCATTTTGCCGAGCTTGTCGGCGAATATCGGGTCTTTCAGCGCGTGAACCGAGAAGAACGCGGCTTTGGCGCCGGCGTCAATTCTCGCCGTCGGCACAAGAGGCAAGCCCAACATGCCGACGAAATCGAAGACGTATTGCTCGTCGTGCGCATCGCTGTTGGGCGGTTTCGGAGCTATGACGCCTTTGATCGGCTTATTCCGCACGAGTTCGGCCAGTTCGAACAGATCGGGGATCTCGGCGCGGAGCTTTTCGACGTTCGCCGGGCCGGTGTCATCCTGCAATGAGCCATAACAGAAAAGGAGCATTTCTTTGGCGTCGGCTAATACCGTTTGGCGCGCCTGCTCGACGTAGGTGTCCTCCGTGGTGCCGTAGGGATCGAACCAGCCGCCGCCCGTCTTGTCGCCGCCGATCTCGCCGAGCCAGCGCATGATGTAATAGGCCTCGTACTGGACCTTGCCGCCCCAGCGCGGATTGTCGTAATCGCGCGTCTCGGTGCCGACCCAGATCTTTTCGTAGTCGGCCGTCTGGCGCACAACCTCGTAGCCGCGATTGTGAAAGTCGTCGTACCATTGAGGGTACTTGATGATGATCTCGACGTTGGGATTGACCGCCCGGGCCGGGGCAAGGATTCTCTCCCGGCTCATTCCGATCATCAGGTCGCAACGGTAGTCGGACCACGATTGGCCGCCGCGTGCGGCTTTGCACTCGTCGCACTCGCAATCGGTAAAGAGAAAATCGTCGATCATGATCTCGTCGAAGATCGACGCGGTGTACTCAAAGATTTCCCGGAGTTTCTTTTGCGTTCCTTTATTCGTATAGCACGAGATCAGGTTCCAGCCGGTTGATTTCTTGCCGACGATGGTTGTTGTCACGCAGCCCGAGACGTCGAAGCCTTCGATCTTGAACCGTGCTTTGGCGCGCTCCAACACGTTGCGTTCGGCGGTATAGTTACTTCTGAAGGTCTCGATGAAAACATGCGTCACGCCGGTGTTCTTACACCATGCGATGGCTTTGTTAAGGCCCTCCTCATCGGACAAATGGTCCCGCACGTTCTGGGCGGTGAAGAGGGTTGAGATACGAAGCAGGTCCTTTTTCTGATTCGCTAAATCCCAGAGCGGCTGAGACTGACACTTTATGACCATTGATAATACAATGAGTCCCGTTAAGACTGCATATTTAGATAATTTTGACGTCATCATTTTTGACCTCCCGCTGTTTCCATGCGTTTGACAATAACTTTGCGAACCGCCAACTCCAGATCGCCGCCGAGAACTACGAGACGAAAATCGGCGTTGTTACATCGATTCATAAAACGACAATCCGGCAGCGCGAACAGCGCCGTCTTCCAGGTTTTTGTGCCCTCGATGGTGACATCGCCGACCCTGCGAAAGGCCCCTTCGTGCACACCTTTGGTTGGATTCGAATTATCATATTCGAGGTAGAAGGATGCGCATCCGCTATCCCGGTAAGCGACAGCGACTTCCGCGGTCTGGTCGTGTAGATCATAGGCAAATGCATTGTCCACATCGAAGTAGAGATAACGACTCGTCTGTGAATGCGGATTCGGACGGGAAACAATCGCTTCATCTTCCTGGAATGCAGTCTTTCTCCACACGCCGTCGCCGTCACTCGGGCGCAGGTTCAGACCGCGAGATTGGCCCGGCTCCCAGCTTACCACTCCGGCATCCAGATAAGACGAGTCGAGACGCAGAAGCGTTTTGGCCCGCCACATATCAGAAAACAAACGCGTTAGAACGATATAACACCGGCCGTACTCGCGCGACGCCGCGACGTCGGTTCCCTCGTGCCATTCGTTCCAGGTCTCCACGTGCACCATCCACGGGCGCGTCTCGGGTCGAAGGGTGAGCACTTTCAGCCAACGATCAATGTAGGTTTGTCCGTCCCGACGATCGACGATTAGAGGAATTCGACCGGGCACGGCGGTGTGATCGTATCCCGGACCGAGCGCGACGACCTGCCGGTAGATCAGCGGCCCGCTCACGGCGCCGCCCCATGAGTACGTAGCATCCGCCTGGCCTATCCAACCGGCGGATTTAACGATGAACGGCTCGACGCCGAAATCGTTCTTGAACCGATCTCTTACATAGTTGAATTGCGAGTCGTCTTGTTTCTTGGCGAAGGCCGAAGCGTACAGAAAGATAATCGGCTTGCCATCCACGCGCGCCCATTTGGCCGGTGGGATGAAACTGAAAAAGTCGCGTATCGCCGTATAAAACCATCGCCGACCGAAATCCGTCGTCAGGTCCACATGATAATTCCCACCGTCCGGCTCGAAGCGGTTATATTTGAGGATCGATGTATCATAAAAAAGACCGATGGCGGGCGGATTCAATCCTTCCTTCTCTAAATCACTATGCGCCTCGACCAAAGGCGGCAATCCGGTGAAGCTCCATCCGTCGTATTGTCCGGGCACGCCCCAAAAGACCGGCATTAAGAAATCGATCCCCGCGTCGATCATATCCTTCAATTGCGCCGCGTGCCAGGAAGAGCGCTTGTAGCTGATGTCGTTCATATCCGCCGGGTGGGTTGTCAGCGCATCCGACCCATCGCCGTCGATGATATGGCTACGAGTGTCGATATCGTACCAATAGAAATAGGTCGTCCCGACCACCGGCTGGCCCGGCTCGAACGAAGGTCTATCCGAATGATCTTTAGACCGTAATGGGAAGAATCGTCCAGGCGGTTCCTTCGGCAATTTCTCTCCGACTAAAGCCGCCGGACAACACGAACCCATACAAAACAACAATACCCAAAGAAACTTTTTTCCCTTTATCATAATATACCTCCCCACTATTTTAGCTCATACTCAGCCGTCTCATCGCGATCGTCATTACCCGCTTTGAACGGTCGGGTGGTCCTTTGCGAGAGAAAAATGGCAACTCCCGCAACTCATCGTACCCCGCGTGTTGGACATTTCACTGTCTTTCGTATGGCACGATCCACACGCTTTGACCTCCCCGGTCATGTCCATCTGGGCTTCGTATTTCCCGGACAAACTAGTATTCAGTATCTCGACAGCTCTCTTAGCAGTATCGGCCGTCAGGCGCCTGCACCGCTCTTTTCGCGGTTTGCTGAACGCCTTATAGCCCGAGGTCTCGGCCCACCTCGTCACCGAAACATGGCAAAGAACGGAATCGGAAACCGACAAGGGCACTTCGACATCGAGAATAGGCTTCCGAGGCACAAAAGCCGGTAATTCCTTTTGTTCATACCACAAAAACAACTCGCTGATAAACTGCTTTGTTTGCTCTTCCGACTGGGCGAAGAGCCCGAACAAAGCAGCCGCACCGTTAAGGGCGCCGCACAGAGAGCCCGAACCGCCTGTCCCCCCGGCGCCGTATCTCATCATATCAACGGGAAACGATTGATACGGCTCGCCATGTTGCTCGGCTAATTGTACTATGACAGAAGCGAAAACGCCGTACATACAATGTCCTTTGGCACAATCGGAATACGCACGTTCGGCCGTTATATCCGGATCCAGTTTGGCGTAAGGCCAGGGAAAACCAGCTTGTTTGTCTTTAGGCGGCGAAGTTGCCATATCCCGACTTAGACAGGATGAAAGAACGCACGAACCGGCGGCGAGACCTATCGGCGTCAGCATTTGTCTTCGAGTAATACGCTTCATAAATCGCCCCAAATTGCTTTTCTTACGGCTTTAACATCAATACGAGTGTTAAATTAGACCATATCCCGTTCGTGTTTTCAAGGAGCCGGTTTCAAAAGCTCTTTCGACGAGCGCGACCGGATAAGGCGGAAGCCCAAAAAAATGGAGCCTTAAAGCCGACAAAAGCCGACTTTAAAGCTCCGTACAACAAAACCATAAAGAAGGTCTAAATCTGATATCTGGAGATTCAACCGGACCCTATTTGGGGGTCATTGGGCAACAAAACGACCCCAACCAGCCGAATATCCAAAGTATCCGCAGTTACATTCACTCAAAACACGACGAAATCATGTCTAAGCAGCCCCTTTTCTCCGCTGCCCATGTCTCGTCTTCTTTCCTATGGCCGTTAATGCCCCCCGGCCACCGACTGGCTTTGGTTGAGCACCACATCCAGAATATTCGTCACCGACGCAGCGACGCCGGAAACCGCGGAATACTGCGCCGCCCCGAGGAACTGGCTTGATGCGCTCATACTGTTGGGGGTAATCTCAATCTGACTCTGAGCGCCAACAAAAGCCTGGGAACCGATGGCGGTGCCGATCCGACCGGCATTCTTCGTCAGCATATCAAGGCTCACACCGAGCGATTGCGTCTGTGAACTCAGCCCGCTGGCGCAACAGCCTATGGCGGGGCCGATAAGCTGTTCCTGTGCCCCATCGACGGACGCATTCTGCGCGACGATGGTCCTGCCGCCTCTGCCTTCAACCGTGCCGCTCTGGGTGAGGATTCCCGTTTCTTCCTGAACGGCACTGGTTCCGGAGGCGGTATTGTAGGCTTCCTGCGTATGGCTGACCATAGCGGTGTTACTTCCTTCCGCCGAGCCGACGCACCCGGCCCGCTGAACAACATTAACCGCGTCGATACCGAAATCCTGCGCGTGCCCGATTGACGAAGGCGCATGCCCGATACAAGCAAAAACACCAGAAGATAGCAATAAAGCAACCGTCATAGAAAACACACACTTTCTCAACATTGCAAACTCCTTTTCATTTCACGTGTTACACATTCCCTTGTGATTGCCGAGCATCCTGTCGGCAACGACAACACGATACACTTACATCTGAATAGCGGGTTCTCTCCTTTCTCCTCTCCACAGAGGACAATCATTTTCGCTTGTTGATCCATTAAGACATATTTTTTCCCACACAGATACTTCGTTTCTGTGTCTCACGAATCTTTCTATTCCTAAAAACCCGCCATTTCAATCAGCCGCTGGCTGACTTGAACGCCGTAAAATTTTCTTGTTCCCGACGTGCTCGTCGTAACGGGGGTCGCTTTAACGGGAGCGGAGGTTATTCTCTCGGGATGAACCGGCTCCGATTTGGACTGGGCAGAGGGCAAAGGCTCACGGGCTGATATCGCCTCAGGAACCGGCAACGGTTCACGCTCCGGAACATGCTTGTATCTCGGTGCAGCCGGCTGCGGTAGCGGGGCTGACGGTTGACCGGGCCGATTTTGAGAGATGACCTGTACCCGGATACTGTCGTAGAACGATTGAGGAATTTGCCTGCGTTTGGCGAGATCCGGCCAAAATCGATAACCGACCGCATTAATGACGGCCTTGCCTTTCCCTTCCGTGATCCCGCTGGAGACCGAACCCAGCAAGGATATAGAATAATTGGCCTGGCTATAGGCCCCGGCGGCACCGGGAAAGGCAATATTCGAACCGACTGTTACCCCTTTCATGCCCCCGGAGATCAGCAGCACGTCCACATCCCACGGCAAAGCTTCCGCGACCGCCGCGTCATAGACCTGGTCCCAGTTGCGATCAACTTTACCTTCCAAGCTGACGCCCCCGACATAGACATAACCCGCCTGCCTTAATAGATTTGTATCCACATTAGAATCAATAAAGACCAGCAGAGGCTTTCCATCCGGTCTGCGCTGGCGTGTCAGGGCGTTCGATATTTCAAAACCTCGGCCGTGATGATAATTATCCGGCCCGCCGAACAGCGCGCCCACGCCGTTGAGGATACCCCCGATGGTTTCGAGCGGACCTTCATAATCCAGCGACGTGAGAACGCCTCTGAGCATTTTCATATCCTCGGGATTTTCGGGATCGAATGTCTGCTCGTACACGGTATCATTCGTGCTCGGCCCGTTCGGGAAGTACCCCTTGACCGTTCCCCATCCGCCATGATTCCAATACGGCAAGTAGGCCGGGAAGACGTCCAGCGGCGCCGTACGGGTTTCATAATTCGATACGGACGTCGTCGAAATGCTCGAACTGGAGCTCGAAGAGGAGTCGGCGCTGCCGCCATGCGAAATGCTTGTGGCATCGGCGTCGCCGCCGCCGACCACGGAAACCTGTTGAGATTGACTGGCTTGAACCTGATTATCCACTGTAACGTTCGTAGCGCCCTGATCCTGGTGATTGCTTCCACCGATCCCATAGGCCCCAGAGCCAACTACCAGCAAGACGACAGGTACTAACCGTATTATTAAACTTCTCATAATGATTCTCCTTAATAGAAATTCCATTTCCTCGTCCAAATTTAATCCTTCCAAACACCTTCCTGATGCTCGCAAAACATGTGTCGTCTTACTGTTCTTTTCGCCTCCTTTCTTCCTCCGTGTGTCACAAACGAGCACTCTCAATCCGATTGAGATCGTCGCAAACGTTGGCTGACGTGATGAAAGTGGAAAAGCTCGCCCCCGCAATGATGAGAAGAATACCTACAATCCATTGTAAACTTTCCTGAGTGTCCATCCTCAACCAACCTGCAAGTTATCACCCATTTCCCGGGAGGCTTCCGCTCGCCCGCCGGTTTTAAAAATCCATTTATCAAAATCCTATATTTCGTAACGAATAATTATATTCTTATAGGACGTTATATACAAACAAAAAGATTTTTTTTCTTCGAGGTATTAAGTCGCTTCCCCTCCTAAGCTTACGTTCGGGCAGGTGAAAGTTTTTAAAAAATCTATGATGCCATAGAGACGAACGGCGCCTTTTTCTACTTGATTTCCAGCACCGAGTTGTAACCGCCGAATGGATTCAGCTCCGTCCACTCATTATACGGATCCTGTTGCCATTGGCCGTCCACGACCAGCCGGTAGCGATAGCGCCCCGCGGGCAGCTTCATTTGCGTTTGCCAAACACCGCTTTCGCCGACCTTATGGAGCGGACTGTCTTCCGGCTTCCAATTGTTGAAATCACCGGCGACCTGGACGCACTCCGCACGCGGATAGAGCGTCACAAAGACCACGGCATCATTCACTTGGCTGACGCCGTAATAATCGGAGAGTTTCGCGGAAAGCCGTTCCTCAAAATCGGCCGCTTTAAGCTCTTCCCGGTTTTGTTCAGGTTCCTGAGAGTCCGTCGCCGCCATCACGTCGGCTGTTTCTTCCGGGTATGAATCGGCGTCGTCTGGCTCGCCGATCGAAATGTCCAGCCTCTCGTCGGATAACTGTGTCGATTCCAGCAATTCATCCGCGGAGGCGCTAATGGATTCGAGTTGATCGGCCAGTGAATTGACAAACTCGTGTCGTTGCTGCTGTTTCTGAGCCCCCAGGATCTCCTCGGCCAGCGAGCTGAAGTCTCGTCGCCCTTTGCTGGCCGGATCGTACTCGCTGATCGGCTGGCCGTAACTCGAGGCTTCTTTGATCTTCGTATTAAAGCTGACGACCGTTTTGAACATTTTCTCGTCGAAATGGCTGCGCAGCTCCGCCAGGATCTCACGGGCCATTTTCGTTCGCACGTCGTACATGCTGGCCAGGACTTTCACACTGACTTCCTGACTGTATCGCCGACAAAGAATGCTCAGCGTCTCAAGCTGTCTGCTCAGCCCATGCAGGGCAAAGTAGCCGGTTTCAACGGGAACGATCACATCCGTGGCGGCCCGAAGCGCATTATAGGTCAAAAGACCGACGGCGGGAGGACAATCGACGATCGTATAGTCGTAGCTGTCTCTGACCCCATGGAGGGCCTCCCTCAAACAGGATTCCCGATCGGGAATCCCCGCCATCTGCTGCTCGAACGCCGACAGGTCGATGCTGGCCGGCGCCATTTCTAAATTATCGCTGACCTGCCAGAGTATCTCCGTCAGTTTAATCGGTTCGTTTCGACTTCGACTGATTAACACGTCGTAGATGCTCTGCTCGATTTGTTCTTCGGGCACAGCCAGACCCACCGCGCAATGCGATTGGGGATCCATATCAACCAATAACACTCTCTGACCGGCCCCCGCCAGGGCGCTGGCCAAATTAATGGATACCGTTGTCTTACCACAGCCACCTTTCTGATTGACAACTGCTATCGTCCTCATAGCCTATCTCCAGCCGGGAAATCTTGTCGTCCTTAACAATCCCACTTATTATAGAAGCTCTTTTCAGTACTGCAACAGCAATACCACTACTATTTTTTAATCGGCAAAAAAAAGTAAAAAACTTTATCTTTTTATGGGACGGGCCAATAAAAACAGACTTGCTCGTATAAAGAAAGAACACCGATTCGCCACGACGTGACGTTCAAACGACGCCGTCGTGATAAACCTTCTCACACCCATGATTCTTTTTTCAACTTGGATTCCACAAAAAAACTGTTATATTGCTGAAAACATACCTGTGCAACATGGGCGCCGGTATTAATCAACACGTCGCGTCGCAATCGAAAGACGTGCACAATCAATTAGGAGACAACGTCATGAAAGATAAAACAATGGAACGTCGGGATTTCTTAAAATACGCTACTGCCGCCGTTATTGGACCAAAGTTATCGGACATCTCGTCGGCCGGACAGGCCGGGCGCAACAACAGCACGTTACGCAAAGCGCTTCAATTAAGAATGTTGCCCAAACAACTTTCCGATGCGGATAAATTTAAACTCGCCAGAGCATGCGGATTTGAAGGGATCGAAGGCTCTCCGATGGAAGACCTCGATGCCGCGCGACGATTGAGCAGCTTGGCGCGTGAAGCCGGCGTGCCGATTCATTCCATCTCGTACGGGGGATGGGGAGCACCTTTCTCCGATCCCGATCCGAAGGTGATCGCCAAAGGGATGAAAGGGATGGAAACGGCGTTATACAGCGCTAAAGCGCTCGGAGCCGAAACCGTATTGCTCGTCCCGGCGGTAGTCAAAGAAGATGTTTCCTACGGCGACGCGTATAAACGCTCGCAAGCATGTATCCGCAAATTGCTTCCGCTGGCCGAGGAACTCGGCGTCATCATCGCCGTCGAGAACGTCTGGAATAAATTTCTTCTTAGCCCGCTGGAATTCGCGCGATACGTGGATGAATTCGACAGCCCGTGGCTCAAAGCATACTTCGATATCGGCAACGTGATCATCTACGGATACGCCCAGGACTGGATTCGTACGCTGGGTAAACGTATCGCCAAGATCCATCTCAAGGATTTCAAACGCAAAGGCTATGAGTGGAAAAATCTGCTCGACGGCGACGTAAACTGGAAGCAGGTCCGCCTGGCGCTGGATGAAATCGGTTACAACGGTTTCATAACGACCGAACTACACGGCGGAGACGAGGCGTATTTAAAGGATCTTTCCAGTCGCATCGATAAGATCATTGCCCTGTAGCCTGACGTTTACCCGCGGATTCTTTTCCGTCGAAACCGAACCGTTTGAGTTAAAATATAGTCCTATAACACAACTCATTCTCAGGTGCGCTGGGTGTACGCACAGATTGGGCCGGATTCATCGGCGTCCCAGAATTCGCTATACCGCAATGCAAAAAAGGTGAATTTTCTTACTTTTTGGCGCTTTTTTTCGATCGGAGTGCCATAAGGCTGTCACTCCAGGTAAAAAATTACTTTCAAATCAGCCGACAAAACAATAGTAGTATTAAAAGGTGCGAGTATCCTCAGCCATCTGTGAAAACTGGGGCATCAGAGGACGATCCTCTGAAATAGGGAAATTTGTTTAGCCTCACTTAGCCTGAGGAAATGACATTCAATCTTTTCTATGGACAACACGGGAATATTGTCTTAGGAGTATAAAATGGTCATCTATGTCGGGAATCTTTCATTCGATGTGAGCCAACGCGATCTTTCAGAGCGATTCGAGCAGTACGGCTCGGTTACATCCATTAACATGATGAAAGACGAGATCAGCGGCAATCCTCTGGGATTCGCTTTTGTCGAAATGGAGGAGGAGAGTGCCGCCAGGCAAGCGATCGCCCGCCTGGACAGAACGCGAATCAAGGACCGCACGGTCATTGTCTGCGAAACCGCACCGCGAAGGGAACGTCGCCGCTCTTCGAAAAAAAGCGAAGCTCATGAAAAGAAAGCCGTAGCCGAAGACGCCGCCACGGAGCAGGTGTGTTTTTAAACTCGGGAGAACCTTATGTTCAAAGTCATGAATATCGCAACCAAAATGGTTATCACAACGAGGCCGGAGGCGCCCATCTACGACGCCATTCGGATTTTGGCTAACAGAAACATCACCGATCTGCCCGTTGTGGACGCGGATCTGAACCTCGTGGGGATTCTTTCTGAAAGGGACGTCCTCGAGCTTCTATCCGAAACACGGGATCGCGCCGAACAAACGGTCGCCGACTATATGTGCAAGGACATCTTCAGCCTGGACGTTAATGCAAACCTGATCGATTTGTGCGATTGCCTTACAGACAGCAACTTCAGGAGCGTACCGGTCACAGCCGATGGTAAGCTTCATGCCATTGCCAGCAGAGGGGACGTCATCCAGGGCGTTCTCAGGGTAAAAAATCAAGCGCTATAAATTTTCCGCGACGTCCACTCAATAAAAAAGAGTTGGGAAAAGCGGGAAAATGAAGGACTCCCGCTCGTTGCTCGATGCATTCCGGGAGTCCTTCGGCTTATCCGCAATTCATGCCGTTAAAGATTTATCCTTTGACTTTGACCTTAACCGTCCTGGCCTTGGCGGCTTTCGGCAACGTGATCGAGAGGACGCCGTCTTTGCATTCGGCTTCGATCTTGTCCTGCTCTACGTCGGTCGGCAGGGCCAGTTCCCGCCGGAAGCTGCCGTATGTGCTCTCGACGTGGTAATAGCCTTTCTCCTTTTTCTCATCCGTAAGTTTCTTTTCTCCGCTGATGATTAGCTTGTTGCCGTACACGGAGATTTCGATATCCTCGGCCTTGCAGCCGGGCACCTCGGCCCGAACCGTGATGGAGTCTTCCTCTTCGGCGACGTCGATCGCGGGCCACGCCTTATACCCGGCGAACGGCCGATCCAGGCCTCTAAAGAAGCTGTCGAACAAATCGTCCATCTCGTTATGAAGTCGTGCCAAACCATTTCGTTCTCTTTTATTGAAGGGTACCAGTGCCATAATAACACCTCCTATTCTCAATTTTTCAATTATCTTGTTTCTCTTTTTTTACCATCAACTTTTACTACAAATATTTGCAAAACGCGTGCCAATCGAACAACACGCGTAAAACACTGAAAAAAGCCGCTTTTTATAGGAAAAACACTCATTTCGCTTGCCAATTTGGCATTTATTATGCCAATTTAGTACCAAGGTTGTCGGGCCCGAACAAATACAGTACACTGATTGAAAATTAAATCCGCCTTTGTAATCCACGAGGTAAAAGGAAAAATGACACAAGACATAAATGAGCAAAGCAATGCATCTAAAAGGCGGCTTGACCTGGATGCTTTGCCGATACAAATCCGCGAGTCCGTAAAGGATTTTACCGAGAGAGTTTCGCAAGCGCTCGGGGATAACCTAACAAGCATCACGGTCGTCGGCAGCAGTCTGACGGCGGACTACAAGCCGGGCCAAAGCGACATGAATACTGTTTTGATCCTCGATAAGCAGACGACAGGCGCGCTGAATGCCATCGCCTCGCTGACCAGGCCGATAAGTAAGAAAAAAATATCACCCCCTTTACTGATGACTCTCCCCTACATCGAGCGATCCCGCGACGTCTTCGGCGTGGAATTCCTGGATTTTCAACTAACCCACCAAACCGTGCTGGGCGAGGATCCCTTCGCGTCGCTGTCGTTCGAGAAGAAAGATGTCCGGCTGCAATGTGAGAGAGAGCTAAAGGCTACGCTCATCCGATTGAGACAAGGCTATATCGCTTCCGCCGCCAACCGAAGGCTCGTCCGTGACATTCTGATCTCAACTGCCAAAGCTTTAGTTCCAATCCTCCACGCAATGTTGTGGCTCAAAGACATCGAACGTTCCGGCGAAACCGCAATGACCTTTAGCAAAGCGGCTGATGTTTTCTCGATCAACACAGATCCTCTTACAAACGTAAACCAATGGCGTCACGGAAAAATACGCTTGGGCGAAAGTGAAATGGAAAACGCCTTCGAATCGATTTACTCGACGGTCGATGAATTAGCCGACATTGTCGATAAGCTTGAGGTCTGATCATGCCACGATGCACCGCCAAGTCTTTTATCATCCTACTACTCATAACATCGATAGCGACGGTACTCCAGGCAAAAATCGACCTGCCGGAGAAACCCGATCATTATGTCGAAGATTATGCCGACGTCATAAATGACTCAGACGAGCATTCACTCAACGGAATCCTTCAGGAATTAGAACAAAAAACCGGCGCTCAATATATCGTGTTGACCGTGCTCACGACCGGTGGATTGCCCATCGAGCAATATTCCATTGAAGTCGCCGAGAAATGGATACTCGGTCAAAAAGGCAAAGATAACGGGATGCTTTTCGTCATCGCCAAGAGCGACCGAAAGTGGCGCTTCGAGGTCGGCTATGGCCTGGAAGGCTTCATTACCGACCAGTACTGCGGGCGCGTCGGCAGGGACGTCCTTGTGCCTTATCTCAAAAAAGGCGATTACAGCGAAGGTATTTATAAAGCGAATTTAACCATCGTCCAAAGAATCGCCAGCGAGTCAGGCGTTTCGTTGACCGGCATGCCCAAGGTCGCGCCCGCTCCCGTCCAGCGCAGAAACGTGAGGAGAAGCTTGCCTTGTTGTAGTCTTATCCTGCCTCTGATTTTTTTTCTCCTGATCTTCGGCGGAGGGAGAGGGGGCCGAGGCATGGGAACGTGGTTTTTGCTCCCGTTCATGTTCGGCGGTTTCGGCGGCCACGGCGGCTACGGCCGGTCCGGCTCATTCGGCGGCGGCAGCTTCGGGGGCGGTTTCGGCGGCTTCGGGGGCGGCATGGGCGGCGGCTTCGGCGGGGGCGGCGCAAGCGGTGGTTGGTAAGAGAACAATATGGGAGGTATCTTAAAATGAGAAACTTTGGAAAAGTATGGGTTGTCCTGATCGCAATATTGATCGTCCTTTTACTGGCCGGAATCGGTGTATTCCGATGGTATATCGCCGGCTACAATAAGGCAGTGAACCTTGAACAGGGCGCCGAAAAAGCGTGGTCGGACATTGATGCGGCTTTGCAACGCAGGCTCGATCTCATCCCGAACCTCGTCAACACCGTCAAAGGATATGCCACGCACGAAAAGGAGCTTTTCGAGAACATCGCCAGGTCCAGAGAAGCTTATTTCAATGCCAATAGCAGAGAAGGCAAAATCGAAGCGTCCAATCAATTGACCGGCTTCCTCTCCCGCCTCCTGGTGCTGCAGGAAAGGTATCCGGAACTGAAAGCGAACCAAAACTTCCTGGACCTTCAGGTCGCGCTCGAAGGAACGGAAAACCGGATTAATGTCGCACGAACACGATATAACGAAGCCGCCGAACAACTTAACTCTTACGCAAGACAGTTTTTTGGCTCCTTCTTCTGCAAACGAGCCGGCGTAGAGAAGGTCGAATACTTCGAGGCCACCGAACAAGCCAAAACGGAAGTGCCTAAAGTGGAATTCTAAAATGAAAAGCGCAAAAGGCAAACGGCCAAGTGAAAGCGCCGTAGAAACGCGTTACCTCATCATGCCGCATCAGGCGAATCCGCAGGGGACGGCCTTCGGCGGCGTCATCGTCGCCTGGATCGATATGGTCGCGGCCATGGCGGCGCAACGGCATTGTGGCAAAGAAGTCGTCACAGCCGGCATTGACTCGCTGGCCTTCAAAGAGCCGATCCGTATCGGCGATCACGTCGCATTAAAGGCGACCGTCAATTACGTCAGCCGCTCGTCGATGGAGGTTGGCGTCCAGGTCGTCCGGGAAGATCCCTATACTGGCCAGAAAGTTATGGCCACAACGGCGTTCCTAACCTTCGTCGCCCTGGACGAGAATAAAAAGCCCACTCCCGCTCCGCCTGTCGTCCCTGAAACGGACGATGAAAAACAACGCTACGAAAACGCTAAACTTCGCGTCCAGGCCAGAAAAGAACTCCTGAAAAAGATGCGTTGAGTCATCTTCACGGCTAACGGTGAGATTCATAGGAAACAAGGACGGGGTGGCATCCTCAAAGCCGAAGGCTTTGGGGATGGTGGGAAAAGCCATCCCCAAGCTTCGCTTGAGGCTGCCACCCGATTACAAAAACTTAAACAAAGGAAACATAGAATTATGAACCGCTTCAAGACAATCCTAATAACACTCATTACCATCTCACTTTTAGCTGCCTGCGCAGTTGCGAATATGAATACCGAACCAGACGCTTCCCAGCTTGCCAACCAGCCGGAACGGGAAGACTGGTTCATGGATCAGGCCCTCGGTATGTTCATCCACTGGAGCGTCGATTCGCAGTTAGGCTCGGTCATCAGCCATTCGATGGTCGGGGCCTCGGACGATTACCTCGACCGGTTTATTAACGAGTTGCCAAAAAGCTTCTACCCCAAAAAATTCGATCCCGATGATTGGGCGCGTCTGGCGAAACTGGCCGGGATGAAGTACGTCGTCTTTACGACCAAACATCATAGCGGCTTTTGCATGTTCGATACGAAGACGACCGATTTCAACATCATGAACACGCCTCACGCCCGCGATATCACGCGACAGCTCGTCCAGGCGTTTCGCAAACAAGGTATCAGCGTCGGTTTCTATTTCTCGCCGGACGATTTCTGGGTATTGCACAAGCAAGGCAAAGACGTGAGCCGGCGACGGCCCGAAGCGCTGCCCGCCAATAATCCCGAACTCATGGCGCATAACAAGGCCCAACTACGCGAGCTACTGACCCGCTACGGTCCGATCGACGTGCTTTTCATCGACGGCCAGCCCGACGGGCTGAAAGAAGTAGCATGGCAACTCCAGCCGAATCTCGTTATCACGCGCGGCCAGATGGAAACGCCGGAGCAAAAGACGCCGGACCAGCCCATGCCGGGCCCTTGGGAAGCGTGTTATACGCTCGGCACGCAATGGCAATTCAAACCAACAAATGAAGAATATAAATCGGGCAAGCAACTGATCGAAATGCTCATCGAGATACGCGCCAAGGGAGGCAACTTCCTTTTGAATGTCGGACCGACGCCCGACGGCGAGATTCCCTTCGAGCAGGAACGGCGCATCCGCGAATTGGCGCTCTGGCTGTTCATTAATGGCGAAGCCATCTACAATATCCGGCCATGGCATGTCATTCGCGAAGGCGATATTTGGTTCACGAAAGCGAAAGATGACGATACGGTGTATGCCATCGTCACCAAAACTGACTGGCCGAAAGGCAGACGCAAGACCTTCACGCTCAAGAGCGTTCGCGCGACCAACAAGACGGAGATTGAAATACTCGGCCAGTCCGGCCGCGTTCTCGAATATCAACCGAACGTCAATCCCAAGGCGACGTGGACCCAGGACGAGAACGGACTTCATATCACGGCGATGCGCGCCCAGCGAATCTATAACAACTCCAAGTGGCCCAATCCCGTCGTTATCAAGATTACTAACGCCCGACCCGGATTGTGAGTTGCACGGGAAGCAAACGCAGAACGTGTCGCGGGCATCCCCTCGGCTCCGCTCGGGACAGGCTTGCCCGCGATTCGAGGGCGGGACGCCCTCGACACGAAACGCCCATTACTTCTTAATTTCCGTCAAAGTTTCCGTACCGCGCTCGGACTTGGAAACGTCCTTAATGTCGATTGGACCGGGTGTTTCCTTCGGAGGAATCTGTCCAGCTTGTTTTTCTCTGAGCATACCGCGCTTCTGGTAGCACTGCTCCGCGAAAACGGCGATCTCCGAATCGAGATTGGCGCTGGCGGAATCGCCGAAGAAGGCATGGATGATGGGGAATACCAAATCCGGCTTACGCTTCCGCAATTCCTTCGCCATCGCTTCCATCTTGGCCGTGGCGACACCCTCCTGCATGCACGTAAACGGCCCGACGTGGAAAATACCGGAGATATAAGCGTCGCCGTTCGGCTTCACCAGATCGTTCATAACGTGATAGGCGATCCCCGAACTTAGCGGCGATTCTCCCTCAATATTGCCGTGAAATTCGTGGTTTTGCTCCAAGGTATTAATAATCTCGATGGGCTTCGGGAGAACGTGCCTTCCGTGAAGGACGTCATGGAACGGCGCGGCGATTTTATTCTCGACCGACGCCATATACTTCGATTTCAAAATGGACCTTCCATATTTACCCGCCACCCGCCTAACGGCGCCGAAGTCGAAGCCCCTCAACCTTAAGCCGAGGTCTCTTTTGGCGTTCCTGACGTTCATCTTATTCACGTAATCCAGCCAGTCCGTCACGGGATCCCGGACGACCTCAAGACCATTTTCTTCCAGCTTGCGAATCACGAAATCCGTATAAGGATCGTGCATCCTCATGTAGATCTCGCCGATGTAAAGCACAAGGGGGAACCGCTCCTGATCCCGCAGCTTAAAGGATTTGAATAAATAGACGGTCTTTTTGCCCCATTCGACCAGGGCCGGCGTTTCGGCGCCGCTCTCGACGACCTTCTCTAACTCGCGCAATTGTTGTTGCCTGAGCTCCGCCATGCCCTCTTTGTCTTCGACGTACGGATGAAACCGCAAAAAGAGATCCTCGAGCAAGTCCGATCCCTTTATGCCTTTAAACAACATTCGCTGCATCCGCATTTTGTCTGAGGCGCTGAGCTTTCGCGGGAAGGGAATATCGAGATAATCCGTCTCCGAAGAAGGACCGGCCACGGGCACGTCCTGAAGGCCCTCCTTATCCAGAAATTCCCTGACCAGCTCCGTGTATTTTCCGAACCGGCACGGACCGCTCGTTGTCGGCAGCATGACGAGGTAGTGCTTCTTCACGTAGTCGGCCCCTTCTTCCTCGATCTTCTCTTCGAGGAAACCGATGGCGTCGCCCACCACGCCTTTGAGCGGGTGGCATACTTCCGTATAGATATGCCGACGTGCGGCTTCGTAGCCCCGTTCCGTATTGGTCGGCAAGACAAGACTATCGACACCGAAATATCTCAACCCCGCCGCGCCGACGTAGCTCGCATCGCCCATATAGGGAATCAGCCACGTCCGCTCCTCAGAGCCTTGGCGCGATCGCCGTTTTAACTGATCGATCTTCAATTTATGCGGTTTACTCTGCTCGACGACCCGCTCGTGGGCCTCCGTTCTCGTCACAAACGGGGCGTTATTTGTCTGGGCGTCCGTCAGCAAAACGAGGAGCGGCTTGCCCGCCGCCTGCTGGATCTTTTCTTCCTGATAAATTTTTAAGCTGTCCGGCCCACAGGCGAAGTTCATCATTCGGATTGCGAACAGGTTCGGATGGTCCGCCACGTAGAGATTCGCCTTGAGTATCTTCACGCTCTGCACCCAGAATTCGTTCTCCACAATGCCCTTGAGCGAAATATTCTCGAATCGAGGCTCGATAAATTGCTGAGGGATGTAATCCAGACCTCTGATCTGCGAGAACATGTTCCCGGAGTTGGAGCTGGCCTCGGGATCGAGCAGCACGTAATCTCTACCAATGCCGACGTAAGCCTTATCGTTGCCCGCTTCTATTCTCTTGAGGAACTTTTCTCCCTCGGCGTAAATCTCTTCCTTAAATTCACGCTCCGTGTTATTCGCAAATTCGATGGCCTCTTTGATCTGTCCGGCCGTGATACCGAACTGGAGCCTGTCGAATTCTTCCTTTAACTGGCGGATGAGCAGTCCTTCGTCGCCGAAGTGAAGGATCGGATTGATCTGCTTGCTCTTATCGAGCGACAACACATCGTTCAAAATATACCCTTCCGACTCGGTATAAATACAATACTTTAAATCGGGCGGACTGCTTGTCCTTAGCTCGATGAAGCTCGGATTGAAAAGGTAGTCGATATTCGGATCTCGATTGAGCACCGCCGCATGACCCGTCGCGAGCTTTCTGGCGATGCAAAACTCCGTCCGCGAATTATCCACGCCGATCTCAGCGATTTCCTTCGTGGTTCGCGGCGAGACAACCGGATAGAAACCAAGCTTTTTGAGAAACGCCGCACTCCAGATGCCCTTTTCCCCGAGGGTCGCCGTGCTTCTCTTGATCCCGACCGTTCTCAATGCTCCGTTTTCTTTTCGCGCGGCCGGCAAGTCTTCTTGCAAACACCCTAACTTTTTGAAATGCTTGTCGTATATTTTATGGTACTTGTCCACGTAATTCGGCTTCGGTTTCTTCGACGTTTCTGAATTACCTCGCGGGCAGAAGCCCCCTGTAATGATCTCGTCATCCTCGATGGAGAAGACTTCGAGCTGGCAATCTCTCATACCGCAGCTTTTGTCGCCGAAAAGCTCCTTACACGAGATCTTCCGTTTCTCAAAGGGCATATCCACCAAGTCCCAGCCCCTAAAGGCCGTCTCGCACCGTTTTCCCTGCTCTTCAAGTCGCTTAATATTTTCTATGATATCGAGGGCCTGGCCCCACGCTCCGAACATCTCCCTGTGGGGAAAGGCTTCGATTTCATTCTCAGAAACTTGGGCTAAAGCCGCTAAGAATGCTTTGCCCAGGGGCGGACCTCCTTGCGCTGAACATTTTCGACCCGAATGGCCGGAGCCGCCGACAAATTTATAGTAATAGCTCGCCGCGGTTCCCCTGACGATCGCGGCGGCGATTTCGCCCTTATCGAAACCCTCGGCGATGAGCCGGTTTTCGTCCATTTCCATAAAGACGCCGCACGTCGAGTCGATGATCGGGACTCTCTTTGCCCTCAGCGCCGCTTCCTGCAACGTATCTTCGACGTTGAGGTTAATAATGTCCGCCATATTCTCCAGCGTCTGACCCGATCCGGCCTGGCAGCTATAGTTCATCTTTGCTTCCTTGACCGTCCCATCGGGTGCAAAACTGGTGAACTTCATGTCCTGGCCGCCTACTTCAAAGATCGTATCGACCTCGTTGTCGTAATGTTTGACGCCAAGTGCGTGACACGTGATTTCGTCGGTGACCCGGTCGGCAAGCTCGACGCCCTCTTGGGCGAACCGCTCCGCCTTTTTCTTACTGACCAGAATCTTCTCGTACAATTTCCTCGCCGAGCCGGTGGCGCCGACACCTTTAACGATGACTTTTTCTCTGTGCCGCCCTAAGTATTTCAGCACGCGCTTTAAGGATTCTTCAGGATTGCCATGCGTTTTAATATAGAGCTTGTCGAGCAGACGACCCGTTTTCAGATCGACCAAAGCACCCTTGGTTGTCGTGCTGCCGCCGTCTATCCCAAGTACGACTTCCGTTCCCGATTTGATGCTTGCAGCGAGTTCTTGACTTTTCTCGTTAACCTTAACAAGAAAAACCGATAGTGAGGGTGCGTATTTCCTTTTTTCCCGGCTGTAAGCGGCCACTCGTTCGAGCTGTTCGATATTGAACACGAAATGATTGTCTTCCTCAATGGCCTTAATCGCCGCTCCGATAGCCGCGGTATTTTCGTAATGCTTAGCTCTGTCAATCTTCAGGCCCAGAAATTCCTCCATATTTTTCCGGATGAGATCGTTGGCAAAAACGCCGCCGCTCACAACAGCTTCGCTTTCACTTCCGTCTCCATCGATTGTGCGTGCGCCGAGAACGTCGATCCTGTAGTTTCTCGCAACCGTTCTAAACAAACCGGCGAGATTGTCCGGCCTCGTCGCCCCTTCATTTTGCTTATGAATCAGATCGGATTGAATGACGACGCCGCACCTCGCCAAGAACTCACTGGGCTCTTTCGCCTTTGACGCTTCCTCTTCCGCGCGACGGTACATCTCCTCAAGCCGCGCTTGGAGCTTCGTCCGATTCTCGATTCGGATCTTTTCTTTTTCCTCCGCGCTCGACGCTGAAGCCGGGTCGGCCAGTTTCGGACTCGGTACCTCTCCCTCAAAAAGTCTCCTGCATTGTTTCTCAATAAGGGTTCCGGAGCCGCCGCCGCATTTTGTGCCCGTTCTCCACTCCTGAATAATTTTCTTATCGCCAATCTGTTTGAGCTCGAAGAAATACGAATCTTTCGCCCCGATATGGAATACATACCGCGCGTGAGGATTAGCTCCTTCTACCCCTTTGGGAATGGCGACACTATCAAATATATACGAAACGCCTTCCATGATTTTAGGGAAAGCTTCGGCACCGCTGCCCGTGAAAGCCGTGCTTCGGATTTTATCCGGCCCGAAGGTCGCTAAAACATCCTTCCATGCCTCCTTGATCCCACCGATGGGATTGGCGAAATGCATGATAGACTTGGGAGAGTAAACGATCTCTTTATCCCTGGACAAAACCGTGTAATGGACAAAACTGCTGCCAACGTCAAATCCTACGAAGAAACCTTTACCTAACTTATCCACATTTACCCTTCCTAAATCCTCAATACATAAAACAATACAAAAACTTCTTAAATAGCCATACCCCGTGAAAAAAACCATTATAACCGGAGAACCCTCATTTGCAAGCCTCTTCAATCTCCTATACAAACAAACACATCCCTAAAACAACCTCGAAAAATGCTGTGTATAAACTGTTAAAAAAACTGTGACAGACGAAAGAACCTCACATCAAAGCTTTTCTTTTCCAATCATAAAAAAAAAACAAAAAAGAAATGGTCCAGTCGCCCGTAAGGATTATTTTCAGGATATAACAAGTTTTCCACATTCCTTTTTAATGATATTTCGCAAGAAATTTCGTTGTAAAGGCACATCACAAACAAAAGAAGACCAAAAACCAACAAATTCACAACGTATATGACATCTAATACTTTTTTAAAAACAATTAGAAGTATTAAATATCCCCCAAAGTAAGTATCATTTCAGAAAACACGTTGCCTTTAGGCGTTTATTTTAGTATGCTTACGCCCAATGGATTTTCAATGTTCAAAGTCCGGCTCCAAACCTGAACAAGCCATATTAGCTCGCTATTTACGCGAGTTTCTTATCCCGCGCGCTCACAGCGTCATTCTTTTTGGCGCATTGTTTTGTACGCTTGGCGTCAAACTTTATCACTCGAAACGTAATGACCTGACCAACGAATACGTTGGCTGGATTCTTTCCGACGTTTCTTTCTTCCTGGTTATCGAGGCCGTGTTATCGCTCGCATGTTTTCGTTGGCCCAAAAAGTGGCTTATGCGCACCGCAATGATTACCGCCGCGGTCATTTGCACGTGGTCCGTGATGAACGCCGGCTGGTTAATCAGAACGGGGACACAGATACTACCGAGAGTTCTTCTCCCTTTATTTCGCGATCCAGTGAGTGCTTTTTATATGATCGGTGTTAATCTTGTCAAGATGCCGCTCATGGCCGCGATTCTTCTCGTCCCAAGCGCAGCCGCTTTGGCATTTTTCTTTTTTGCCTTAGCGCGTCCTTCTTTGCCGTCTTACGACCGGCGACGCTTTCTTCTCAGGGTGTTAATATGTTTTGCCCTCGTTCTTGTTTCAATCGCGGCTCGTCCAGCGCTCGCCCGGCGGGGCTCTCCTCAAATTACCGCCGTGGGTTTGCATGATAATTCTCAATTAAGGGCCTTGATGAGCCTTGTCTTACCGGACTACCGAACGGTTGTCGATCCGAAGCGCCATATCCCTTCGCACGATCAGGTGGTCATGACGGCGAGAACCTCGCGTATGAAACCAAACGTGGTTCTCGTTATTCTTGAGGGCGTTCAATATCAATATACGTCGCTTTCAGACGAGACGTGCCATTTAACGCCTTATTTGGAAAGTTTGGCCAGCCAGGGGGTTGAGTTTACGAATGCCCGTTCTTCTCTGACTCATACGACGAAGGCCCTTTTTGCTTTACTGACTGGACGATTCGCCTCTGCGTCTCAGGATATCGCGGAAACCGTGCCCGCAAAGAAGCCTTATGCCAGCTTGGCGACGGAGCTGAACGATGCGCTGAATTACCGAACGGCTTTTTTCCAGTCGGCGGCGGGGAGTTTCGAGTCCAGGCCGGGATTGGTGTGCAATCTTGGTTTTGATAAATTTTGGGCGCGGGACGATTTGAATGATCCCAACAGCCACCTCGGTTATCTCGGCTGTGATGAATTTACGATGCTTGAACCCATCAAAGAATGGATACAAGCTGACGAACGGCCGTTTTTACTCGTCGTTCTTTGCTCGGTAACGCACGATCCATACGAAGTTCCAGAGTGGTTTGGCGGGGTGCCGGAAGAGCTTCTGGATCGATATAGGCAGGCGATTTTCTATACGGATAAATTCCTGGCCGCCTTGGATGTGGAGATGACCCAATTGAACATAGCTCAAGAGACGATTTTTTGCGTCGTTGGCGATCATGGGGAAGCGTTCGGAGAGCATGGTTTGCTCGGACACGAGCGCATAGCTTTCGACGAGGCCCTACGGATCCCGTTCTGCATCAGGGCGCCGTTCCTTGTCGAGGCTGGGAGGAAGGAATCCCGACTCGTGAGCTCTATCGATCTGACGCCGACGTTGTTGAGCTTATTAGGTTTTAAGACGGAATCTGCAGGTTTTGATGGCGTTAATGTTTTAGCGCCGGGTTCGGGAGAACGAAGGGTTTATTTTAGTGGGTGGATGCAGGAAGGACCCGCCGGTTTCGTGGAAGGTCATCGAAAGTTTATACATAATCCGGTGAGCAAGACAATCAGTGTCTATGATCTTGAGAAAGACCCGCTCGAAAGGGTTGGGATTGAGTTGCCGACCGAACAGATCATGAAGGCCGCGGAAGAGATCGCGTCATGGCGTAAGGGGACGATTATTCGTATCAATCAGGAAAGAACGGGCAAAAAAATGCTATACGATAGCTGGCTTTGCGGTTGGACCAATCGCATCTCCTACTCAAAGTATATAAAGGAGTCGCACAAATGATATTCTTCCGGCATCCTTCTATTTTTTGTACACGTTGTTTTTTGTAAACATACAAACCTATTTACAAGCGAAATGAAATAAAATAGGATGTATAGGTTAATTGGGGTGTTTCTTGTCTTTTTGTGTTTATTAAAATAAACATGCTGTTAGAAAGTGATATGTGCTCATCTTGTTGATTGTGAGGGAGGATATGCTTGTAAGTTTCTGTAAATATGAGATTTAGATTCCTTTAAAAGTCCTATCCCCCGTGATTATTGTTTATCTGGTATATTTCTTGCAGCCTATACTTCTTCGTCCTTTTGAGGCAACGATATTGGGCGGACGGCCTAAACATGTTAACGGAGGAGGACATGTCCGCCCGATTTTGAGTCTCGCAGAGGCGGAGACCCCGGCTCTGAGTTGATAAATTTTGTGCCATGGAGTCGTTCCGGAGGAGGGGCGACTCCATATTTTATGCGCCGATAGTTCATAAAATCCGAAATTTTAACACCTCACTTTTTCACATTATCAGTATTATAAACTGGCCCTGATTTATATAATAGGCGACGATATGGAACGGCCAGTTTACAGGATAATCGACGCCAACTTTAATCGGGCGCGCGAGGCGATCCGGACGATTGAGGAATTTTGCAGGTTCGCCTTAAATTCGGAGAGTCTGGCCGGACGGGCAAAGCAGATTCGGCATGAACTCTCTGGTTGCATCGGTTCGCTCGACGCGGCAAGACTCATTTCGAGCAGGGATACGCTCGGTGACGTCGGCGTCGGGCAGAAAGTGGACCATCAGCTTTCGAGAAGCGATTTATTCGATTGTTGTACGGCCGCCTGCAAACGTCTTAGTGAAGCATTGCGGGTGCTTGCGGAGGCCCTGAGGATTCAGAACCAGCCGGATGCTGAGAAGATAGAGGAACTCAGATACACGTCCTATACGCTTGAAAAGGATATTGTTCTCCAAAGCAATACGGCGCAAAAGTTTAAGAAGGTGCAGTTGTATATCGTTATAACCAGTGTTCTACCGACGGAAGTTCTCTTTTTAGCAAATAAGTGTATTGCCGGCGGGGCCGATTGTATCCAGATTCGGGCGAAGACCGTTGACGATGATACGCTCTTTGCCCTTGCGGTGGAATTTGTAAGACTATGTAGAGAAGCCGGGGTTGTGAGTATTATCAACGACCGGACGGATATCGCTGTAGCCGCGGGGGCCGATGGGGTACACCTGGGTCAGACCGATTTGCCCGTTGCACAAGCCCGAAAGCTCGAGCTGGCTCCGTTAATTGTCGGAAAGAGTACGCATTCGCTCGAACAACTTCGGGCCGCCTGTGACGAGCAGCCCACCTATGTGGGATTAGGTCCCGTCTTTGCGACGGACACAAAGCCGAGCGCCCCGGCGGTCGGACTGGGCTATGTGAAACAAGCCGTTCAAATGCTGGAGCGCCATGGGATAGGCCATGTTGCTATTGGGGGCATAACATCGGAAAATGTGGATCAGGTGCTGGAGGCCGGGGCGAGAAGTATTGCCGTTTGCTCGGCCGTCACCGGTGCTGACGATCCGGCGGGGGCATGTCGAGAATTGAAACGGAAGATTTCTACTTTCCGGGGAAAATAAGATGAAGTTGTTTTCTCGATTATTACAGGTAGGGTTGGGTGTTTATCTTGGCGCCATGCCGGCGATGGTCCGAGGCATGTCGAATATTGAGATTTCCGCAAAGAATATCTCCGAATCCAGTGGTTTCACTGGTGGTATTTGCGTTATCATCGGTGATAAAACCGGCGATTTTGCAACGGCTGTGTCCCAAAAGGGCCGATACGTTGTCCAGGTTTTACTGACGGAGGAGGGCTCCTTGGAGAAAGTCCGCCATACATTACGGTCAGGGGGGATTTACGGACAGGTTTCGGCGATTAAGGCGGAGTATGATCCCCTTCCATATGCGGAGAATTTAATCAATATCATCATCATTGGGGACTACGAGAGCGCCGTGGGGCAAGGCCTGTCGATGGATGAAATCTTTCGAGTGCTCACGCCGTTCGGCTCGGTTTATATTGATACGTCAAAACGTTCTACCGAGTGGACAGGGAGCCTTGAAGAGGAGCTTTTAAATTCGGGATTTGAACAGAAGCGGTTTGCCGGAGGATGGCTCAGAGCGGTCAAACCCTGGCCAAAGGAAATAGACGAATGGACGCATTACCTCCACGGCGCCGACGGTAATCCGGTGGCGCAGGACCGGGTTGTGGCGCCGCCCAAGCACTTTCAGTGGGTATCAGATCCGCTCTGGATGCGATCCCATGAGAGCGATTCGAGCGTCAGGACGCTGGTAACCTCGCACGGTCGGTTGTTCTATATCGGCGATGAGGCTCCGATCAGCCTTGTAGGCGATCATGATTTACCCGATAAGTGGTTCCTGACGGCGCGCGATGCCTTTAACGGCGTTGAGCTTTGGAAGGTACCCATCAAGGATTGGGGCTGGCGGTCGTGGAAGCCGTCCTGGTTCACGCCGCGGCCGGGCGGAATACCGCTGAATATTGAAAAACGGCTGGTTGCAGTGAATGATACAGTGTACGTGACACTCGGCTATCGGGCGCCGGTCAGCCAACTGGATGCGAAGACCGGCCGTTTGCTTGAGACCTATGACGGTACGGATCGTGCAGCGGAGATTCTTTATCGTGACGGTTTATTGATTTTGTCCATGCTTGAGGGCGATAGAGCGCGAGTCAAAATTGTCGATGCCGAAAGCGGTAAGATGAGATGGTCGTCGGAAAAGGCCTATCGCGGGACGACGACGGATTACTACCGGTTCCGGGCTATGTACGGCAGTGTGACCCCGGCCAAGGTCGATCCTACCCTCAATATCGCAACGGATGGAAAGGTGATTGCTTTACTTGATGGGGAGGACGTGGTCGGCATTAACTTCGAAGATGGGAAAGAGCGATGGCGCGGCAAATTTCCCCTTGTCAAAGAGGACTACAAGGCCGGCGGCATTAATGCCCTTCAGACCGTATGGACGGGGACTTTAATCGTTAGCGACGACATCGTCGTGCACGCCAGCCCCAACCAGCTCGCGGCCTTCTCTGCTCAAACGGGCAAGATACTATGGACACAGCCGAAGAAATACCTGGGCCATCTTTGGTACGAATGGAAAGATGTTTTTGTTATCGACAGACTCGTTTGGACCTGGAGCGGTCAGCTCGCCAGAGAGCCGCTCGTTGTCAACGGTCAGCCCTCTAAGGGCAGAAGTGTATGGCCGGTCAGTGCTAACGGCTACGATTTGCTTACCGGAAAGCTAAGGAAAGAAGTTCCGTTAGGTCACATTTTCAAGACGCATCACCATCATCGGTGCTATCGAAATAAGGCCACATTACGTTATATCCTCGCGAGTCGGCGGGGTACGGAGTACGTGGATCTCAATGAAGGTCATCATACGATCCAAAACTGGGTCCGCGGTACGTGTCACGTGGGCATGATGCCGGCGAACGGCTTACAGTACGCTCCTCCGCATCCGTGTGTATGCTATATCGAGGAAAAGCTTAACGGTATGTTAGCGCTGGCTCCTCAGATTCCGTCTTGCTATCGTCCGGTCGAGAGTAAAACGACTGAGCAGCTCGAACGAGGGTCCGCTTACGGTCAAGTGCGCGGACCCGATGCGGGTATGACTGACTGGCCCGCTTACCGGCACGACGCGCTTCGGAGCGGATCTGTCGGAACGCGTTTGCCGGACTCACCGCAACTTCTTTGGAATAAAAAGGTTGGGAGAAAAACGGCACAACCTTCGGCGGTGGATGGGCGACTGTTCCTTTCGTTGGTTGACGAGCATTGTGTGGCGGCGCTGAAGGTCGAGGATGGTGGGAAGATTTGGAAGTTTACGGCTGGCGGTAGGATCGATTCGCCGCCGACATATTATCGCGGCGCTGTGATATTCGGATCGGCCGACGGGAGTGTTTATTGTGTGCGTGCCGACGATGGGGAGCTTGTTTGGCGATTCCGCGCCGCACCTCGGGACAGGCAAATCGGCGCCTTTGGCCAGCTCGAGTCAGCGTGGCCCGTTCACGGTGGCGTTCTGGTTCGTGACGGTGTCGCTTATTTTGCCTCAGGGCGGTCTTCCCACCTCGACGGCGGCCTTACTCTGTATGGCGTCGATGCCCTCAGCGGCCGGATCCGCCATCAGACGAAGCTGGTGGGACCCCATTACGACGTCGAAAACACGTCTCAGAATTATCAATTGCCCATGGGCGCTCTTCCGGATATCCTCCAAAGCGACGGCCGGCTTATCTCCATGCGCCATCTAACGTTTAACGCGGAACTTGAGGAGCAAAAGCTTCCTCCTAAAAAAACTCCCCTATTGATAACGGCCAAAAGCGGCTTGCTCGACGGCTCGTATTTCAAGCGCACGCCGTGGACCTATGGCCAAAGCGGTTATGCCCGGCTGCTCGTTCACGACGACGAGACCACGTACTGCGTTCGAATGTTTGATTCACTACGAGGTCTGGATCCGAACGTTTATTTTACTCCCGGCAAGAAAGGGTACCTGTTATTCGCCTCTGATAAGACAGACGGTCGACAGGCATGGGCCGGGCGCATCCGCGTGCGGATTAATGCAATGGTTGTCACTGAAAACCTCCTTTTTATCGCCGGGTCGCCCGATGTGGTCGATCCGAAAGACCCCCTCGGCGCTTTTGAAGGACGAAAAGGGGGGATTCTCGCCGCGATGGGCAGGTCCGACGGAAAGAAGATATGGGAATATGCGCTCGATGCGCCTCCCGTCTATGACGGGCTGGTTGCGGCGTCGGGACGTCTTTATGCAGCGTTACAGAACGGTTGTGTGGTTTGTTTCGGTCCGTAAGTTCCGCGTATGGTTGTGTCCCCACTGGAATTATGGACCATTGGGAGGGCCAGGTACGCGGAGGCAATCGCGTAAAACGCAGATAAATGGTTAAATTTCACTATATTTTTATGGACTTGCGCACCTCGAGTGCGTAAAATGCTTCTTCGGCGTTTTGTTAAAGGGATTCGCCTTGGAGATTATTGGTTGATGGAAGTCACATGAGCGGCTATTATGGAGAACAAAACATGAGACGGACATGGGTCGTTTCAGGGCTTCTTATCGTAAGTTGCCTTTTGTTCCTGCAAGCGGGTTGCGAGAATGGGGACAAGGAAATAACGACAACACCCGGTACGGGTTCTGCGGGCCCTTCGCCAAAGATTACGTTTGAAAAGCTCGACTACGATTTCGGTGAAGCAGGTGTCAATACGACGAGGACGAGCGAGATCACATTCCAAAACACAGGGGATGCCTTGTTGAAAATCACGAACGTTGAGGGATGCTGCGGCGTCCACACGAAGCTGGATAAGTATGAATTATCGCCGGGCGAGACCGGTAAAATGGAGATGGAATGGAAGACGAAACCTAATCCGACGATGATGATCTGGCGGGTTACCTTCCACAGTAACGACAAGGAGAATCCCACTCTTACCCTGAATATGAAAGCCAAACTTGTGCAGCGAATCACCTGGGATCCGGAGCGACTCAAGCTCTGTCTCCAGGAAGAAAACGCCGGTTGTCCGAAAATCAGAATTTGGAGCCTTGACGAACGGCCTTTTTCAATCACCGGGCTCAAATCAACGGCTGAATGTATCACGGCCGATTTTGACGCGTCGAAAGAAGCAAAGGAATTCGTCCTTGAACCGAAAGTGGACCTGGAGAAAATCCGTCAGAATCTCCAAGGGAGCTTGAACCTTGACTTGAATCATCCCGAAGGCAGTGAAGCATTGATTCTTTTCGACGTGGTGCCCAAGTACACGCTGACTCCGCAATTGCTTATCGTTTACGCGGCGGCGCCGGGCAAACCGATAACACGGAAAATCAAGTTGCTCGACAACTTTGGAAAGACTCCCGAAGTGGAGTCGATCACCTCGAAAGGCGGCACCATCGCGGTAAAAATACTGGGACAAAAAAAGATTCCGGACAAGGACGGTTGCGAAATCGAATTGGAAGTCACGCCGACGGCCCCGGCCGTCAAGGGCAAGACGATATACACGGACACATTCTCCATTAACCTGAAAGGTGGTGAGGAGTTGTCCATAGACTGCAACGCCTATTATACGGCGGTTAGAACGAAGACAAAAGTGCAATCGGAGGCGACGTAAGGACCCTCAACGGTGATGAGGGTGAAAGGAAAAGGACAAAGCTCAGTGCCACCAGGGAAGGTTCGGCGGATAGATTGATTCGCTTTGGCATGACGGGCAATGAGGCCGAGACGAGCGAATTGATGGAATGAGAAAAGCAGGACCTCCAGGGGCGTGGGTTTCCGCTCATGGGGATTTTATCGGGAGGCGCTGCTTAGAGAATGACGGTGGGATTCTTTCTCCTAAAACCGGTATTTTTTACAGTAGTCCCTCTCCTGAGAACCTGCGACAAAGGACTCCTTAGTTTTGGATAGGATAGGATGGCGAAGAGAAAAATGGATTTGCATAAGACGACCGCAAAAAAGCCTCACAACGCTTGCGAAACAGATCCTCGAGCGGTCGTAACGCGTAGGTCGCACCAGAACAACCTAACCTCTTTTGAAAGGAGTTGAAATGGATTGGGAAACGATTTTACAGACAATAACAGCGTTTCTGGCGAAATACTGGCTCCAGGTTGTTGCCGCCATTATTATCTTTGTGGTGGGGCGCTGGTTAGCGAAGCTGATTTCGAAGCTAATTGCTAAAGCCATGAAAAGGGCTAAAGTCGATGCCACACTAACCAACTTCGTCGAAAATCTTTCCTACATCGCCATGTTGGTCTTTGTCATTATTGCGGCGATGAATAAGCTGGGTGTGGATACGGCATCTTTCGCAGTCGTCGTTGGCGCTGCGGGTTTGGCGATCGGTTTTGCTTTGCAGGGGTCCCTGGCTAATTTTGCGGCGGGTGTGATGTTGATTATCTTTAAGCCGTTCAAGGTGGGAGATTTCGTTGAGCTCGCCGGCCAGAAAGGAACCGTGAAAGAAATTCAGATTTTCAATACGATTTTGAATTCCCCGGATAATGTGCGTATCGTTGTTCCGAACGGCCAGGTTACGAGCAGCAACATTATGAATTACACGGTCAATGGAACCCGGCGCGTGGATTTGGTCGTGGGCGTTTCCTACAATGACGATTTGAAGAAAGCCAAAAAGGTCATCGAAGAGGTTCTCGCCGGCGAAAATCGCATTCTTGCCGAACCGGCGACGACCGTGGCGGTTTCGGAGCTGGCGGACAGCAGCGTCAACATCGTGGTGCGACCCTGGGTGAAAACGGCGGATTACTGGGATGTGTACTTTAATATCACGGAGGGCGTAAAGATCGCCCTTGACAAGAATGGCATTACGATCCCTTATCCGCAGATGGATGTTCACATGAAAGGAGGTGTTTCTTAGCGACCGATAGGACGAGCATTGCTGAGAGTTGTTTGGGTGTTGAATGCGCGCCGTATATCAGGCGTTGCAGATTTGTTGGAGAAGGTTTTGGAAAGGATATGATCATGAAAAAGATACTATTAAGGGTGCTTCTTGTAGCGGTATCCGCCTTGATCGGCGGTTGCAGTTGTGAATCGTATTACGGGTGGAAAGATATAGGACCAGTCCCCGAGGAAATAGCTCACAAGGCCCACTGGTCCAAAGAATGTAAGGCCTGGGCGGCGCCTCTTTTGAACAAACCCAAGGCCGTACCGGAAGAGGATCAGAAACTCGTTGCTCAAGCTGAACCTCATACGATCTCTCAGACGTTCCCTTCGCAGGGGGCTGTCCGGCTCGAAAAAACAACGCCGAAGGATGTCCAGTTGGGGGACGTTTTCGATTATTCCATCAAGGTGACGAATTTAACCGATATGCCCCTTGAGGACGTGGTGGTGGTGGAGCGCGTGCCCAACGGTTTTAACTTCACCGGCGCTATCCCCTCGGCCAGTAAAGACGGCGCGACACTCAGGTGGTCGCTGGGCTCTTTGGGGCCGAATGCCAATGAGGAGATTAAAGTCTCCGGCATGGCGACCAGCCCGGGCAGCCTCACAAGTCGTGCGACCGTCAATTACTCAGTTTCGGCGCGTGCGGACGTGAGGGTTCTTCAGGCGGTGCTTGAACTCACCAAGACCGCACCGGCCGAAGTGCTCCTCTGTGAGCCGATCCCGGTCAAGTACGTGGTGAAAAACACCGGGAATTGTCCGGCGGAGAATGTCACCGTCGTGGAGGATCTGCCGGAGGGCCTGTTGACCCAGGACGGCAAGACGCGTCTTTCTTTCGACGCGGGAACCCTGGATCCCAATCAAGTGAAAGAGTTTTCTGCGGTTCTCAAGGCGACCCGGGCCGGCGCGTATATCACACGGGCCGTGGCCGCTTCGCCCGATGGTCTGAGCGTCGAGTCCGAAGGAACGACGACGGCGGTTCGACAGCCGGTGTTGTCCGTCAGCAAGGAAGGTCCGCAGAGACAGTACCTCGGGCGTTCTGTCACGTATGAAATCACCGTGGCCAATTTGGGTGACGGCCCGGCGCAAAATACGGTTTTGGAAGATGCCCTTCCGACGGGCGTGGCGTCTATTGTGGCCTCGGAAGGTGGCGCGATTTCCGATTCCAAGGCCACCTGGCAATTAGGAACGATCCCTCCCAATTACTACAAGAAGGTCAGTATCACCTATTCGGCGCAGGAGATCGGCGAGCTATCAAGTATAGCGACCGCGACGGCGTATTGTGCCTCGAAGGTGACGGCCAACGCTCAGACGTCCGTCGTCGGCGTGCCGGCGATCCTTCTGGAGGTCGTCGATGTGGGCGATCCGATCGAAGTCGGCGGCCAGGGAACCTATATCATCACGGCGACGAACCAGGGCTCCACGGCCGGTACCAATATTCAGGTCGTCTGTGAGATTGAGGACAGAGTGAAATGTGTGTCGGTCAGCGGCGCAACGTCCGGTACGGTCGAAGGCAATAAGATTACGTTTGCACCATTGCCCAGCCTTGCCCCGAGAACCAAAGCGATCTGGCAAGTGGTGACACAGGCGGAGAAAGCCGGAGACGTGCTCTTCAAAGTCTCTATGACGACCGGAGAGTTTTCACGGGCGGTCGAGGAAACCGAATCGACGAATTTGTACCAGTAAGTGCGGCGAAGGTCATGGCGGCGCGCTGTCCTGCATGGTGCGCTGCTTGAGGGGCCGAGACGTGTTGCGGACTCCAATATGGATTGTCTGCATGATGCTTGAGTGATTCGTTTGGAAAGGTCGAGCCTTTTAAAAAAGAACTGGACATTACGGATAGAAAAAGGTAGTTTTTCTAATCACGCGCTGCTTGTGGGGGCGCAGGATTTTCTCGATAGGTATCATAATGAAAGGAGATTTAAAATGCGTTATCGAGTATGGATTATCGCGGCGTGCTTGTTGTTGATTGTTCAGAAGGGCTACACGGATGAACTCCATTTAAAGAACGGCGATCGCTTGACGGGCAAGGTCGTTCGTATGGTTGACGGGAAGATGCTCTTTAAATCCGACATCGCGGGCGAGACGACGGTGGATTTATCGAACATCGAGACGTTCAATACGGTCGATCCGGTCGAAGTGCATCTCAAAGACGGTACGAGTTTCAATCAAAAGCTGTTGAGCGCCAGGGCCGGACGGTTTTCAGTGGAAGGCGGCATAGATTTGAAGGCCCAGGAATTCGCCGTCGGGGATGTCGTTTCGATCAATCCTCCTCCCAAACCGATCCCGAAGTGGACGGGCGATATATCGGCCGGACTGGCCGTGACGCGCGGCAACACAAAGACGGAGACGATCACCGCCAGCCTTAATTTAATGAAACGCACGGACAACGATCGTACGACGATCGGGGTGGATTATGCCAAAGGCAAACAGGTGGATAAAGATACCGGCGAAAAGGAAGTCATTGAAGACTGGTGGCGGGCAAAGGGAAAGTACGATTATTTTGTCAGTAAGAAATTATACGCTTTTGTGGACGGCCGGTACGAGAAGGATGCGATCGCCGAGTTGGATCGAAGAGTGATTATCGGTGGCGGTGCCGGTTATCAATGGATCGAGACGCCGGAAATGAACTTCTCAACGGAAGGTGGTTTGGCCTCTCTCTATGAGAAGTATGATAACCAGACGGACAGCAACAGTGAAATATCCATCCAGTTGGGCTACCATTTCGACAAGCAACTTGCCAAGAACATCAGCTTCACGAACGATTTGACCTATTATCCAAGCATTGATAAGTTCTCCGATTACTTTTTAACCACGACCGCCGGGATTCGGGCCGACTTCACGGAGAGGATGTTCGCAACGTTCAAAGTGATTTTCAATTACGATGTCACGCCGGCAATTGGGGCTGGGAGCACCGACGTCAAATACTTCCTGGGTGTTGGATACAGGTTCTAATCGTCAATGAAGTTGTTCAGATTCTTGCGTATGATCCTGTTGGCGTTTGTTCTGATCGTGGGGGTTGCCGCGGTCGCCATCGGTTTTTTGGCCAATCGAACGCTGAAGGCCGCCGTGGAGTCGGCGGGGACCAAAGCTTTAAACGTGGGAGTCCGTGTCGATGATGTGGACCTGTCGGTTCGAAAAGGCAAAATCAGCCTGGAGAATCTTACGATCGACAATCCGCCCGGCTACCAGCATGACAAGCTTCTCGAATTGAATCGGATCGATGTTTTGCTGGACGCCAAATCCCTCCTGGAAGACGTAGTAAACATTACTCATATCACCTTAGACAGCGGAAACGTGGTCATCGAACAAAGAGGCGTCTCCGGCAATAATTTGCAGGATATTATCGAGAAACTCCCCGAGGAGGATCCCGAACCGACCGGCAAGAAACTTCACATCGACATCCTTGAAGTCACAAACGCAGAAGTGAAAGTCAAATTATTGCCCATTCCCGGCAAGCTCGATACACTCAGCTTCAAACTGGCTCCGATTAAGTTAACCGATCTGGGGGGAGAAAACGGCTTCGATTCCGTCGCCTTGACTCGCGTGGTCTTGCTGGCGATAGCCGGTAAGATTGCCGAGCAGGGAGCCGGTGTGCTGCCGGACGAAATGTTAGGCTCGCTCGTTTCGGAGCTGAGTAAGCTCGAAGCATTGCCCGCCGCGTTGATTAAGATGTTGGGGATTGGGGTGGACTTCGGTACGGGGGCCGGTAAAGGGATTGGTGAAGGCGTTCTGAAAGGCGCCGAAGATATCGGCAAGGGGATTTCAGAAGGAATGAAGGCTATCTTGGGGCAAAAGAAGAAAGAAGATTAGACGGGGATAATCGAAGGAGGTACCTATGGAACGTCGAGACTTTCTCAAACTGACGGTTGGCGTTGGAGCGTCTTTCTGTTTGCATGACACGAATTCGGCGGCTCAAGCAGTTCATAAGAGGCCCAATATTGTTTTGATTGTGTTGGATGAGCTTGGGTACTACGAACTGTCGTGTATGGGGCACCCTCTTCTGGAGACCCCGAATATCGACCGTCTCGCCAAAGAAGGAATGCGGTTCACACAGATGCTGGCCGGGGCGCCGGTCTGCGCGCCGACGCGCTGCTGTCTGATGACGGGAAAGCACTTGGGGCACGCATCCGTTCGTCGGAATCCGGGGCAGGAAGCTCTCCGTTCCGAGGATGTCACCGTTGCGGACGTGCTGCGGAAAGCGGGCTACGTAACCGGCGGCTTTGGTAAATGGGGGTGCGGCGGACGCGGGACAACGGGCGTCCCCGAAAAACACGGCTTCGACGTTTTCTTCGGATATTATGACCAGGTCCATGCGCACACTTACTTCCCGGCCTATCTGATTAAAAATAGTCAGGAAGTGCCGTTGAAAGGAAATACCGGTGCCCTGTATGAGGGCGAAACCTTCTCGCATCAGTTGATCTTCGAAGAGGCGATGAAATTCATTCGCGACAATAAAGATCAGCCTTTCTTCTGCTACTGTCCCTGGACGCCGCCTCACGGAGTGTGGGGCCTCCCGGAGGGTGAACCGTCGTGGCAAAAGTATAAAGACAAACAATGGGATGCCGGTTACAGCATTAAAGAAAATGAAGCACAACGATATGCGGCGATGGTCCATATGGACGATCGTCAAATTGGCCAAATTTTGGATCTGCTTGAGGAGTTGAAAATTGATGATAATACCCTGGTTATCGTCAGTGGCGATAACGGCGGCCATTTATATTTTCAAAATGAAACGCATCCGCATGGCTTCTTCGCTCCGAATGTCGATCCCAAAACCGGTCAGGTTTTCAGAGGCCAAAAGGGTTTGCTGTATGAGGGCGGCTTGCGTATCCCGTTTATTGTCCGTTGGTCGGGCAAGGTCAGGGCGGGCATGGTGAGTGAACATCTGGGTTATTTTCCGGATATCATGCCGACGCTTGCGGAATTGGCCGGAGTAAATTGCCCGGCGGATATCGATGGAATTTCTATCGTGCCGACGCTTCTCGGAGGGCACTCACAGAAAAATCACAAATATCTTTACTGGGAATTTAATGGACAAACCGCGGTGCGCTGTGGACACTGGAAGGCCTACAAACCCAGAAAGGGTGAGTGGGAACTCTATGACTTGAGTGAAGATATCGAAGAGAAGAAGAATGTCGCAGCACAACATCGGGCTAAGCTTGAGGAAATGATCGGATACGCAAACGAAGCTCACGAGCCGCACGTTCCGGGTGACGTGCTGGATATGGAGCTGTGTATGAAGGACCATCAGAAGACGAAGAATCCCAAACCGTGGGAGCAGCGTCGAAGGTAGATAAGATGCGATCAGGAAAGGAGAAAGAATTATGAGAATCGTTCTGCTATCTATTATTTGCTTATGGGTGACTGTCTCCGGTTGCGCGACGCAGGAGGCGTCGGAGAAAGCGGAGAAAAAAGAAGTGCGCCAATATGTCGAGACGGACACCGGCCGCTGGCTCATTCACGATGTGAATCGGCCCGCCCCGCCGGTGATAACGCCGGGCCAACCGGGCAAGGCCCCTTCCGACGCGATCGTTCTGTTTGATGGGACGGACTTGTCTCAGTGGACGGATACGAAAGGTGATCCCACGAAGTGGATTATGGGCGACGGCTATATGGAGTGCGTCAAAGGCTCGGGCTATATTCAAAGCAAGCGCAAGTTCGGCTCATGCCAGTTGCACGTCGAATTCGCCACGCCCGCGACGGTCAAAGGAGACGGTCAGGGACGAGGCAACAGCGGCGTGTTCCTAATGGCGAACTATGAGGTTCAGGTTCTCGATTCCTACAACAATAAGACGTATCCCGACGGCCAGTGTGCGGCGCTGTATGGCCGGGCCGTTCCTCTCGTCAATGCGTGCCGACGGCCGGGCGAGTGGCAGTCGTACGACGTCGTCTTCCACCGTCCAATTTTTAAAGGCAAAAAGGTCGTCAGGAAGCCAACATTCACCGTTTTTCACAATGGCGTGTTGGTTCAGGATCACGTCGAGCTTCAGGGGGGGACCGATTGGCGAGGTCCGCACGCGATATCCGACTTCAAGCCGCACGAGGATCGATTGCCGATCTCGCTGCAAGACCACGGCAACCCGGTCCGTTATCGTAATATCTGGGTTCGCGAGCTCGCCGATTAAAGTTGGATAGTTCTATCTGTCATTCCCGCGATGGCGAGGCCATGCCTTACGGCAAAGCGGGAATCCGGTTTTTTCGACCTGGATCCTCACTTTCGCGGGGTGGCATCGCTTCGTTTTCAGTTTCCGTGATAGATACTTTCTGCCCATGATCTTCATGTTGACAATTCTCTCGGGCGTCGGTTCTTTCCCTTCAGCCTTAAGCTTTTCACGGCGCACTCGACCGTAATCTTTATGAGCGCAACTTGCCTTACGCTAAACGTCTTTTTGTTGCATGAATGTTATGTGCCTTGGAGACCCGTAACAACAATTCGATTTAACTGTAAACACTTTAATTATAACAAGACTTTTGCAAAATTGGAGGTTAGGCATACTTTTGGAAAGAAAAAATCTGTTTTCTTGATTTTTTCTTTCTAAAATCCG
>JAFGTG010000532.1 GCA_016934255.1 Sedimentisphaerales bacterium | reverse complement strand
TTGAAGGTGTTGCAGGTCTTTCACTCGACGCCGAACTGGGCCTGGGATACCGAACTGGATGGTGAGCATCCGGGGGGACGGTTTGCACGTGATTTGCGGGATGTGTATCGGTTCTGCAAAACGATGGCCAAACGATTTCATGGACAAGTGTATGCGTGGGAGCCATGGAACGAATCGAATGTCAGCACGTTCGGCGGGCATACGGTCGATGAGATGTGCAGCTTCCAGAAGGCGGCCTTCCTGGGATTCAAGGCGGGCGATCCGGCCGTGACGGTCTGCTGGAATGTTTATACGACGACGCCGACGACTCAGCATACGCAGGGGCTTTTGGATAACGAGGCGTGGTCTTACTTCGACACGTACAACATTCATACGTATGATTGGGCGCACGATTACGAGCGGCTGTGGGTCGAGGCGCGAAACGTCGCGTGCGGCAAGCCGATTTGGGTGACGGAGGCGGATCGCGGACTCAAATACACCGGCCCCGAGCCCTTTTGTGACTTGTCGCGAGAGGACGAGATTCGCAAGGCCCGGTATATGGCCCAGTCCTATGCGTCCAGTTTGCATGCGGGAAGTATCCGGCATTTCCATTTCATTTTAGGGCACTATTGCGAAGGAGGCACAGTGCAATTCGGATTGTTGCGAAAAGACATGACGCCGCGTCCGGCGTATGTGGCCTTGGCGGCGGCGGGGCGGCTGCTGGCCGGGGCGAAGTGTTTGGGACGATGGGACATTCCGGACCAGGAGAATGCGCACGTGATCGTATTTCGGGCGTGGCCGGACGGGCGGGAGCGGGACGTTTTGGTGGCCTGGGCGGAAAAGAAGGCGGACTGGCCGCAGCGGGGCAAAACAAAAGTGGCTTTTTCGTTGCCAGAATCGTGGCCCGTCCGGGGTGTATTCGATTATCTCGGTCGTCGTCTGGATGAGATGCCGACGGAATTGGTGGCTGAGGCTTTGTATGTTATTCTACCGGCCGGACAGACGGACGGTTTGAAGCTGACATCGGTCGATCGTTCATCGAAACGAGAGGACCGGGTCTGCCCGGCGGTGCTCCAGGTGCAAATACCACGAAGTGCGATGATCAAAATCACGCCGCTTCCGTGGGCTCAGGGGTACGAGTATCGGATCGATTCCGATACGCCTTATCCTCTGCGTCTGTTTGCCTACAATTTCGCAGATGAATTTGTGAAAGGGACTATTCAAGTGTCGGGTAAACCCTCCGGCTGGGTCTTGGATCGGGAGCGATGGACCGTATCTATCGATCCGATGGGACGCGAACGCTTTGACGCGACGTTAACCATCCCGGCGGGTCAGGCGGGGACATTGCGTTTGACGGGCGATTTCGGTCCGACGGGCAAAGCCGCTCTCGCGTTTAACGTGCAGAGTGGAAAAGATGAAAAGTAGGATCGCTCGATGTGGAATTAATCTGGTGGTGATTTTTATTTCCTGCCGGTAATCCCCCACGAGATTTGGTAGATCGCACCGATCATTGCCATTGCGACCAGGGCGGAGAACAGGATTATTCCCATCAAAAGCGCTGCGGGTTTTTCGACATTGTAGAATGCCAGGAATCCGACCAATGACACTTCCCTGACACCGAGATTGGCAACCGTGATGGGGAGTCTTCCTATCACGTAAATGCCGGCACAGAGCCATACGAAGATGAGAACGGGTGCGTCGATGTTGGCGGTTCGAGCGGCGAGAATGTATGTTCCGACGCCGCCGACGAGGGTGTCGAGCGTGGTGATCAGGGATACCATAAGGTGGAAGCGCCACCCGGCCGTTTGAAAAACGGCGATTTGATCGAGGATGTCCCGGCCCTTTTGCTGAATTCCCGCTGGGAGGGGCTTGAGCGGGATTTTGAGAATGTTGATGATTCGGGTTCCGTGCCGGTGATGGAGCAAAAGGAAAACGAAGAGCAAAAGGGCGATCAGAAGGATGCCGCAGAGAACGGGTAAAAGCCATTGATAAGCGGCGTTGGGGAATAGCAGGGCCGTTGGATTGGAAATAATTAAGGCAAGAAGTCCGAACGCAGTCATCAGCACCATCGTGGAGAATTGGTTGTAAATCATACTGCTTAAGACAACGCTTCCTTTGCCGCTGCTTTTTTTCAGGATGTACCACTTGACGCCCGTGCTGAGGATACCGGGAAGGATCATGCTGTAAAGGGCGGTGATCGTGGTTGCCCCGAAGAGCGTATTCGCGTCGATGTGACAGGATTGCTTTTTCAATACGAACTGCATCTTGACCGACCGAATCCAGAAGAGCGCAGCGGTCAGCACCCAAACGGCAATCAGGTACGGCCATCTGGCTGATGTGATCGCCTGCCGGAATTGTGTGAGATCGATCTGGCTGAAGACCCAAATCAGCAATCCTGTTGTAACCAGGAATCGGATTAGCAATTTAGCGATTTGTTTGCCGCGGTTGGTCATAATTTGAGTCGCCCCGGACAGTACCTAAGGCATCCCTTACGGGAACACAAGGGGCTGCCCCTACGTCTGGCCGACAATCAGAACCTTTCGCAGGAAGGTTAATTGTATTTTATAGAGCTTGTAGCAGAGCTTGCTTTCCGAAAACGCGGCGTTGAGAAAACCAAAAGGCAGCCGGGAGAACAGACCTGAAATGAGAAAGCACGGCAGGCCCGTCATCGTTCCGCACAAATGGCAATTTCGCACCGAGCTGAAACCACCGTTAATCAAAAGTTGTTCGAGCCGCCTTCGCGTGGTGACATAATTGTGCGAAAAATCGCAGTTAAAAAAATGTTTGCGCCAGTTCAGATAGTCCGGCGAGCTAATCACAAATGTACCCTTCGGTTTGAGAACGTGCCGTACCTGTTGGGTTAATTCAAGGGCGTCCTGCATGCCGTTCATATGTTCCATTACATTGAGCATGACAACGGTGTCGAATTTTTTATCGAACGCCGGTAAAGGCGGAACCAGGGCGCGAACGACTTTAGCGCCTTTGTTTTCGAGCGATTCGGCCATTGGGTGGTTGGCTTCGATGGCGGAATAGTCGATCTTCCGTTCGAGGCAAAGATCGGCAAAGTCGCCACGGCCCGGCCCGATCTCCAGGATGCTCTGGCCGGACGCGATGTCAGCGTACTCGAAAATCTTCCGAGCCGTGGCCTTCACTAACCGCGTTCCCGCCTGAGTTGGCTTGTCCCGCTGGCTGAAATGATTAAAGAACGCATCGTTTTCGGTATTGTGATTCTCCATACCTGAAATCCTGTTATCCTTGTTTTCGTGCGATCAGCACTCTCTCGTCGGCGCATTTATTTTTGTATTCATTGTATATGTTCAAATCGTACTCGTTTTTGTAGAGCAGATAATCTTCTTTCAGGATGATCTCGAAACCTTCCGATGTTAAAAGCTGCTCGATTCGATCCCACTCGATATGGTCGTCCGGCCACACGTGGATGTCGCCCTCCCGCTTGTAGCGCGGATTCATTAATCGCCGGACTATGTGGATATACCCTTTGACATCCAGTAATAATCTAAGATAGCGTTTGAAATTGACCGCCGGGCGTGCTTTTTGCAAAAACTCGACGTACTCCTTCGGTCTTTGGTAATAGGATTCGATCACTTCATGGTCGATATACATCACGCCGCCCGGCTTGACCACCCTGGCCATCTCTTTGACGATGGATAGATAGTCGGGGACATGATGCAATACGGAATACGTTGCTACGAGATCAAATTCATTGCTCGGTACGTTGGATAAGTCTTTCCCGTTAATCTTCAGGACTTTAGACAAACCCGTTTGTGAAAAATTGCGCTGAATAAGCGCAAGAAAACCTTCCGAGATATCCGCCGAGAGGGTCTCCAGGCCCAACTCGATCAAGTGTCGGGTGAGATTGCCTGATCCCGATCCGTAATCCAGAGCCTTCGGGGGCTTTGCGTCCGTTTTCGCCGCTTTGATGGCCGTGCGGAGGGTTTTCTTGAGCCTTTCCTGCTCGATGGCGTTGAAAATTTCGCCGTGCAGTTGGTCGTATTGTTTACTAACCTGGTCGTTGACGTCTTTATTGAATTGTATTTGCTCGTCACTTTGCATAGCGTTCGTAAATTTCCATTAATTGCCCGAGCTGGTCCCGGCCGTCGAATTTCCGAGCAAATGACTCGGCCTTATCGACTATACTCTCTCTCAGTTCACTGTCGCGTTCAAGTTTTTCGATGGCTTCAGTGATAGCCTTCGGACTGAGCTCATCCAGCAGAAGACCGGTTTCTTCGTGGCGGATGATTTCTACCAGGCCGCCGATGGCGGAAGCGATCACCGGTATTCTCATTTTCATCAATTCCACCGCGGCGATCCCAAACGCCTCGCGCCGGCTCGG
>JAFGTG010000531.1 GCA_016934255.1 Sedimentisphaerales bacterium | reverse complement strand
TTTGCTTTCCTTTTGAACGTATTGGTGACAGTATCCACAATCCTTTTGAATCCCCCACGACCACGTCCAGACTTCTCTATCCTCAGGGTCGTACGCAGTTGCATAAAGCACTCCGGCCCGGTCCCACTGTTCCGGTAGATTCAACTCGAGCTCGCCCTTTTCGCCGGCCTCCACGTCGCAACTCTCGGCCGAGCCGCTGCGCAGCACTCTGTGTTTATTGTCGTCGCCTAAAGGTTTCGGCAAACTTGCCAGCTTCCACTCGAATCGAAATTCATTCAGATTCGTAAAATCACAATGATTCTCGACGTCAAGCCGTCCTGTGAAATTTTCCGGCAATTCTTCCAGATCGATACGCACGGGAGACCATGTCTCTTTGATTGTATAAAAGCTACCCTCTTTTTCCCTGTAAGGTCCCAGTATCCCGTCAGGTGCATGATTGCCATCCGTATCTATTTTGCCGTTCATATCTGTTCTCACCACGCCCTCGTCCACCAGCGACCACAAAAATCCTCCGGCACCGACAGGCGATTTCATCATGAGATCCCAATGGTCATTCAGTCCTGCTCCGTGCCCTCCGTCGTATAGCCCATGCAGAAATTCCGTCGGCATAAACAGAGTCGAATCCTGCAGTTTCCTTTTGACAGTTTCATAATTCCTGTAGTGGGCGGTATCGACGCCATTGAAGTTCTCCCAAGGATGGAGTACGCGTCGATCCTGTGGATCGTACAATCCGAACTCGTTGTCCAATTCTCGATTCCAACCTCCTTCGTTTCCATTGTCCCAGAAAAGAATACATGGATGACTTACATCCCGTATAACCGTTTCCTTAACCAGCTTTTTGCCAATGTCCGTATCGTAAGGAGGTCTCTGCCAGCCCCCTAATTCGTCCAAAACGTATAATCCCAACTCGTCACACGCCTCTAAAAAATGAACGTCCGGCGGATAATGCGACATGCGCACGGCGTTCATATTCATCTCTTTGATAAGTCGCACATCGTCATAACTTATCCTTCTGCTCAAACACCTTCCCGAATCAGGCCAGAAGGAGTGTCGGTTCACACCCTTGAGCCGAATCTTATGTCCGTTAAGAAATAATCCTTCGCCGGGACGAACCTCGAACGTGCGAAATCCAAACCGTTCTTTGGTCTTATGAATGACCGTCCCGCCTTCCCACAAGCCAAGCTCCAATTCGTACAGATGGGGTGTTTCCGCACTCCATGGTTTCGCTCCCGTTACTTTTCCGTGAAGCGTGACCTTTTCCTGTCCCCTGTTTATTTGCGCAGTTAAAGGTCTTTCTACTCCGGCTACCAGCACCGTTCCGGTCACCTTATCTGCCGTCATGATGTTCTTCAAGTACACATCTATTGTGATAGACCCATCCGCCCTCGCATCGATTGCAACCCGTTCGATAAATTGCTTCGGCAAAGCCTCCAGATACACCGGCCGATAAATCCCACCGAAAACCCAATAATCCGCGTTTCTCTCCGCCTCCTCCACACTTGCGTTTGTCGAAACCTTACTGACTGTGATTTCTAACAGATTCTTCTTACCAAGCTCGACCAGGTCGGTTATATCATATTTGAAGCGATAGAAGCCTCCCTGATGTCTCGGCCCGGCACTCATACCGTTAATCCACACTTCCGTATCGGTCATTACTCCCTCGAAGACAATGTTTATAACCTTATCTACCCAGTCATTCGGCGCCTCGAAACGATATCGATATTTTCCCTGTTCACGCCCCTTTTCTTTGTCGTGCCCATAATTGTAAGTACCAAAGCCTTGCAGTTCCCAATTTGATGGTACAGGAATCGTTGTCCATTCGCCGCTTTTTCGTCCTTGAGTACAGTAAAAATCCCACTGTACCGGATCGTCTTTGTCCCCGCCTGACAAGTACATCATCTTTGTTTCTTCACATGATGCATCTTTAAGCCCGAAACTCAGCGTAACCAGCACGCCCGCTATAAAGTTCTTCTTCAACATCTTCATAATTCTCCTAAATCTACTTTTGGTCAAAAGAAATCAAATACCAAACATCTCCTCTTAAATTTGAGCTAACCGTGAATTTAAAAATACCCGGGTCATAGATAAATCTTGACAACTCAACAGGTAATATCCTTGGTTGTCGGGAAGCCGGATGAGGAAGTAACACCCGTCAGCACAAGGGCGCCCTCAGGGCCAAACCAGAGGCGGTGTTCCGCAAATTCGTTTTCAACACCACCAAGATATATTGAATACACTAACTTGCTTCCATTGCTCGAAAGTTTGGACATAAAACAGTCAGATTTTCCGCCGAACGTTGGTTGCGGTGCACCCGGCGTAACGGGATAATCCGGTGAGCGCGTATGCCCGGCTACATAGACATTTCCTGATGTATCGACGCGTATTCCCATGATGCCATCCCAAACACTGCCGCCCAGAAATGTGCTGAATACTAATTTGGAACCGCCTGCAGAGAGCTTGATGATGGCAGCGTTCCGCTCTCCCTTCAGTATCGGTTGGAAAACGCCTTGAGTTGTTGGGAAATCCTTGGAATTCGAACCGCCCACAAGATAGACGTTATCCTGGTTGTCAAGGGCTATACCACCGCGGGGCCAATCGTTATTCGATCCTCCGACATACGTCCACCATAATATTTTCTTCATGTCGGCAGACAGCTTCGCTGCGTATATGTCCGCCTCCCCCCCACCATACTTTGCCTGATAAGCTCCTTGAGTCGTTGGCATATCTGAAGATCGTGTGGCGCTGCCGATGACGATGGTGCCCTGGGAATCCGGGAGCATATCGTAAACACCACGTTCCTGCTTTGAGCCGCCGAAATATGTTGCATAGGCGATTGCAAACCGGGCGTTCTTTGACGTATGTCGATCCGCGGCATTGACTAATCCCATGAGAGGCCATATCGCTACCAAGCAATTAAACAACCAAACCTGTCGAGTGATTCGCATCATTGATCCTCAATCCTTCTGAAAAGCATTAGTATTTCATATACAGAATCTTACAACTAATTGTTTGAGCCTTTGAATATAATATAATGCCAAGCCTGTCTGAATTTTATTATTTTATTGAACTTTTTTAAATACTTTGCACGTAATGGATTGGTAACTTGAGAGATTGATCAGCTTTGGTTTTGGAACACATCCACCTTCGAAAAGCTCAAAGTCAAATACGAAAATCCTTCGTGCGAATTTTCAACAAAGTGGTTTCGAAAGAACATACTATGGATTCTATAAGGTAAATTATGTATGATTATTCACATCGAACAGAGAAAATTCGGTTTATTTAGCCTTTAGATGGGAAAGGTGAAATTAACATAAAAAAGCTGACCAGTCTCTAACTTGATAGAGGAGAGTGTCGCCTATGTACGATCCAAGACCATCCCCAAAAAACTCATTGAATGCTTGTACGAAAACCGACAGGTTGATCAAGCCAAAACTTCAAAAACGATGGGCCCTGTGGCTTTTCCCCTTTACGGGCTTGGTAGCACTCCTTTGGTTTCTTGTGCGAGTGATCCCAAAACCCTCCCGCGCAACGTACCCCTGCCAACAAGTGGCCTTTCCTCTGGCATCGGGTTTCATCATCTGGCTTTGGGGGCTGGCCGGTTCGTTAAGTGCTTTGCGTAAAGCTAAATGCTACCGTACGCAAGCACGTTCTGTGCCGTGTGCGGTATTCATTGCCGTGAGTGTGGGATGCCTCTGGATGGCCTTGAGCGTGACTGAAGAAAAGAATGCTTTGGCGGCTCCGCATGCATCTAATGATCCCATCGGAGTAGCGCAGGGAGTGCATCCGGGACGCGTGGTATGGGTACATGATCCGAACGCCACGGATTGGGACGGCTATTATTCGCCCGAACACTGGTACGACGACAACCATACAGATCAGGCGGTGGTGGATAAGATGGTTTCGCGGGCGATTCGTGGCTTGGCAGGAGAAAGTGCGGATGCGGCGGCGTGGGATTCGATTTTCCGGTATTTCAATCGCACCAGAAGCAAAGGGGATGTCGGATATATCGTCGGTGAAAAGATTGCCATCAAGATAAACAATACAATGTGTTACAACGCAAACACAAGCACGTTCGAGCAACAGTCTGGGAACAAAAACAGGATTGACAACTCGCCGCAGATGACCATTTCGCTCCTGGATCAATTGGTGAACGTGGTTGGAGTCAACGAGGCGGATATTACCATTGGGGATCCAGGGCGGATAATGCCTAATTTTTATTATAACATTGTGCACCGGAGGTTCCCGAACGTTTGTTATATGGCCAATCATGGCGGTCTTGGACGAACTCAATCGACATTTTCCAATGTGGAGTTTCACTGGAGCACATCCGTCGCCGATAGCAAAAGACAGGATTATATCCCTCGTTCGTTTGCCGGAGCGGATTATATGATCAATTTTGCCATTCTCAAGAGCCATAATAGCGGTGGAATAACAGTGTGTGGCAAGAATCACTATGGTTCGCTTCTAAGGAATCCGGACTGCACTCTCCGTGGACAAAAATATGACTATTATAACATGCACGACAGCCTGCCGGTCAACCGCAGGGGAATGGGCCATTACCGTGCCCTTGTGGATCTGATGGGGCACTCCGAACTGGGCGGAAAAACCGTTCTTTATCTTGTCGATGGTCTTTTCGCCGGACGGAACTGGGATTCACGACCTGTGAAGTGGAACATGGCGCCGTTTTATGGAGATTGGCCGTCCAGTGTGTTCGTTTCGCAGGATCCAGTTGCCATCGATTCGGTTTGCCTTGATTTTCTCAGAACCGAGTGGGATGATTATCCACACTATGACGGCACCGATGACTACCTGCACGAAGCGGCCCTGGCAAATGATCCTCCATCAGGAACAATATACGACCCGGAAAATGACGGAATTCCCCTTGAAAGCCTCGGCGTGCATGAACATTGGAACAACTCAACGGACAAACAGTACAGCCGCAATCTCGGCACAGGCGAAGGAATCGAGCTTATTCAGATAAATGTACTCAACATCATTCCGGGTGACTTTGAGCTTGACGGCGACGTGGACTTCGATGACCTTTTCGTCCTATCCGCATACTGGCTCGAATCCAATCGGCGCGGGTGTATCGGGGACCTAAACGGCGACCGGGTTGTGGATTTGAAAGACTTAGCTACTCTCGCTCAGAATTGGGGCAGGGACTAACGATACCTTCCAATCCCCATTGAAAAAAGCGCTTAAAAGACTCAAATGCCGGCCGCTTGAGAAAATTTTCAGCGCTTTTTTTCAGCGGTTATGAAAACCTCAATATCAAATACCCAAATCCCTGTGGCCATAAAAATAGTCTTTGAGTTATTCATGATACAGCGTATCAGCCAATGTTACTCAATAATTAACGTCGTTCATTGACGGCGGGGACAAAAAGTCGGCATTGGGGGACCAATATCGAGGGTACTTACATCTTGAGAGTCACCACATCTTGACTGTGTTTCAAGAATCGTGGTGTTTTCATTCGTTGAGTGTGCGAGAACGTGCTGGTTAATTATGTCACCACCCTCCAAGCCTTCTGTTTTCAAAAAACTATTAACCAACGGATCAAATCTCCGACGCTTACTTGCATGACGTATTTGTGAGGAATCGTCCTTGTTGTACGATGCCCTATTGATGCCTGCTCTTACAACCAATTGTTTTAAAAGGGCTTACATTAGAAGAAAGCTTCCGAGGTTTTTTCGTGTCTCTGTTTTGACTCTATCTGATCCGCAAAAGGCTTCCATAAGTGACCTTAGTCATGAAAAGTGACGATACAATGGTTCATTCATACTACACCTCCTTGCTAAAATTGGGTAAAAATTCATTTTTTGGCGTGCTCATATCTCTTGGTTTTCA
>JAFGTG010000054.1 GCA_016934255.1 Sedimentisphaerales bacterium | reverse complement strand
GCCGGACTCATCCGAGGTGTAGGCGATCCATTTTCCGTCGGGAGACCATTGCCCCAGTCTCTGATTATGATTGCGCTGGATGAACGGGCGAGGTTGTAGATTCTCATCCCGTTTGTTCAGAGAGGCTATGTACATATCCTGATCTCGTCTTGGGTATCTTAAGTCAGACAAGACAAGAAGGATCTCATTATTGTCCGGCGAGCAGGCGATAGGAGTTCCAGTCGGCAATCCGAACAATTCCGGTTCACCGCCGCTCATATTTTGACGAACGAGATAAGTCCCCTCAACACGATAGGAAGCGAACATGAGCGACTGTCCGTTTGGCGTCCATATCGGAAACCGGCTGTTCCCATCAGACGTCAGGGGATGCAGTGTATCTCGTGTCAAATCGTATATCCAGATAGCATAATTACTTCCCTCCTGGATCGTCAAGGCAACTTGTTTTCCATCGGGAGAAATCGCTACATCGCCATAGTTACGGGGCGTCGCCGACGGCAGCGGTTCGATCTGTCCCTGTCGATCAACCCAGACCGGCGCCAGTTCGGTGCGGCGCGTCACGGCCGGAATAAAAGCAAAGATTCCATTGTTGGAGATAGCACATTGCGCCGATCCGCTCCCCGGTGTCATGATATCCTGGGCGACCGGAACAGCCGAGCCGGTCACGTCAAGCGTTTCCAAATCAAACGGTACGGCATACAGGGTTTTATTCGCCACATACACAATATGTCCCGTTGGGATATACCGAGCGTATGTTCCACCTTTCATCAGTACGCGCCGCTCACCCGTCTGAAGCGAATACAGTTCGAATTGATTGCCCGTCCTACGATAGCAGGTGAAAAGAACCCATTGATTGCCCGGTAAGATCTGCGGCCAGGCATGCCCCCACTCCCCCTCGTCAATGGCCGTGAGTTGCTGTATTTGCTCTCCGGAGACGGAAATGCGCCAAAGGCCGCTCTCTTTGACAATGCTTACCGAAGGTGTGAAAACAAGGTTGTAATCCACTCCCCAGCTTCCGCCGCGGAAATGAACGGCATCCGCCAGTGCAACCGGCGCTCCTCCCTTGAGCGCCACTTTTTTGAGCATTCTTTGGTGATGATCGACATATCCAATCCACTCGCCATCGGGCGAAAAGAAGGGGCTGATCGCACCTTCCGTACCCGGCAGCGCCCGTGCTTCGAATTCATTGAGATCTCGCACATATATCTTGCGTCGTCCATCCGTTCCTTCTTCAACGTACGCCAGGCGTTTTCCATCGGGCGACAAAGCCAGCGCACAGTACCATAAAGCTTCGAATTCGAAACTCGTTTCCGGATAGATGACGAAGCGTTGAATCGGCTGGATGGGCGGCTCGCTCGTTTGCCGTCGGCTTAAGATAGCCACGGCGCCGAGACAAATTCCGAGAAAAAGACAGATCGCTCCCAATACGAGATGTTTTTTCCAATTACTCGAGCGTACGTATTCCAGCGAAGACGTGGTTGTTGGCGGCGCCACCGAAGGAAGGTCCAGCGTTTCGCGAATCTCAATGGCGGCATCTGCAATATCGTGGAGCCGCCGATTCGGATCTTTCTCCAGACATCGGCGTAAAAGCACTCGAATGTTGTTGGGTGTATCTCCAGGCACCTTCTGCCAGTTCGGCTCTCCCCGTAAGATACCGGCCAGTGTATCCGTGCTCGTCTCGGCTTCGAACGCCGGAAAACCCGTCAGCATTTCATAGAGGATACATCCGAATGACCAAATATCACTATGGTGGTCGATGGCCTTGCCGCGCGTTTGCTCGGGACTCATAAAAGCGGGTGTTCCGATGATCCGGCCGGGACGGGTAAGCGTACTTGCATCTCCCGATACTTCGCCTTTGACCGGTTTGGCGATACCGAAATCCAGCACTTTGACCTTATCGTCCGGCGTAATCTTGATGTTGCCGGGCTTTAGATCGCGATGGATGATACCTTTGCTGTGCGCCGCAGACACCGCCTCGGCAATCTGAAGGCCAATCGGTAACGCCTCCTCGATGGGTAGTCTGCCGCGAGCGATCCGTTCGGCCAAGGTATCCCCGGCAACATATTCGAGCACCAAATATCCAACGCCCTCGGAAACGCCGAGTTCCTCATAGATTGCCGCGATGTTCGGATGATTCAAAGAAGCCAATAGCTTAGCTTCGCGTTCCAGACGCGACCGAATTGTATCATCACCCATTACTTCCGGCGAAAGGCACTTGATCGCCACGGGACGGTCGAGCTTGGTATCCAAGGCATGATAGACCACGCCCATACCACCTCGCCCAAGCTCGTTCTCGATCCGGAATCGGCCGATGAGACTGCCCGGCTTCGGCATCGAGTTCTTGAAACTCGACGTCGAAGGCAGGTCTTCCCCGTTCCTCCGATCTTGATCGCGCTTGTCGGGATTGCTCATCGGCATTCATTCTTTGTAGGTTACTTGACACCCTTAACACGCATCCGCAGCGAGTAGAGCGAGGTTTGCGCCGTGATGAAGAGGGTATGTCGATCTTTGCCGCCGAAGGTAACGTTCGCCGTCCAGCCGGCATCGACCGGGATATGCTCGATCTTCTCGCCCGCCGAATTAAAAACAGTGACGCCCCGTCCCGTTAAATAGACGTTGCCCTCGTTATCAATCGTCATGCCGTCCGAGCCCATCGAGCAAAAGAGCGTCTTGTTGGACAGTGTCCCATCTGGATTGATATCATAGACATACGTCTTCTTCGCCCCGAGATCGGCGACGTAAAGCTTTTTGCCGTCCGGCGTGCCGATTATTCCATTGGGCGTATTAAGGTCCTGTGTCACTCGGATGAGCTCTTTGTAGCCGGGCTTAAGATAATAAACATGTTTGCCGTCCTGTTGCATGGCCGGATCACGGGTCCAATAGGACCGTTTATAGAGTGGATCGGTGAAATAGACGCCGCCTTTGGGGTCTTCCCACAGGTCATTCGGACCGTTAAGCTTTTTGCCCTTATAGTCTTTGACCAGCACGGTTGCCTTGCCGTTCATATCAATCAACCAGAGTTCGTTATCCATATCGGCGCAGGCCAGTAGGTCCCCGTTTTTATTGAAATAAAGTCCGTTGGCCCTGCCCGGACTCTCGTGCCACGTCGTGAGCTTGCCATCCACCGACCACTTGTGAATCCGGTTATTCGGCTGATCGGTAAAAAAGACGTTCCCCTCGGCGTCCACGGCGGGGCCCTCGGTGAACTCGAAGCCGTCAGCGAGTTTTTCGACTTTCGCACCCTGCGCGATGATATTGGATGCCTTTACTGCCACAAGCTCGATCCCCTCGCCGGCGCCTAAATTGCGCGAGTACTTTTTCTCTTGCGGATTATTCCAGTGCTCGTGCACGCCGAGACTGGCGAGTCGTTTTACGTTGCCGGGATGGTCCGGATCGTAGAATGTCCCCGACTTAGGATTATCCGTGCAGGCCGCCTCGTGCAAATAGTCATCGACACCGGACCTGCGAGCAGGATCCTCATACTCGGCGAAAAGAAAATCAAAGCCGACCGAGTCGATAGCCACCGGATCCTGCGAAGCCAGCAAACTGGACGTCCAGTCTCCGTTGAAAGGCGCCGATTTCCAGCGTCGAGGTGCTTTGTCCATGTCCACCGGATGAATACCGCAGTAAAGGCCATCGATCAGATACAACATGGTCTTGCCGCCGATATGCGAATGCCCCATCAGGTCCACCTGGTTCCGATAGATTCCCACGTCCCTGGAGAACGCGGCCTTGTGCATGTCATAATATCCCTTTTGAGCCGGCCAGCGGACCAGCGAGCCGTAATGATTCTTGGCGCACAGCGTGACGCCGGAGCCGGTATGGCCCTTGAGATTCGCCAGGTTGATGAGGTATTCCGCCCGGGCGAAGGATTCGGGAACATAGTCCTGTTTGCATCCCGTCGGATTGCAGCTCCAATAGAGGGGAACCGAAGATTCTTTCATCTTAACCCGGCCGAACTTACCAGTACGATCCAGGCATCGGACGCCCGGAAATTCTTTCTTGATAATGTCAAAATATTCGTTGGCGAAATACGCCAGACTATCGCAAATGGCGATATCCGGTTGCTCGACGCCGGCCTCATTGACGAGCTGCCGCAATAAAGCAAGGAGCATCTGCGGCGATGTATTCATATAGTCTCTCTTCGTTTCCAGATTGTAGTTGTCGGGATTCACGCCGCCGTGCGTAAAGATAAAGCCGACGAAATTGACCTTGATAAAGATCTTCTCGCCGACCTTGTATCCGACATTTCCCTTGTCTCGGTTCCTGTTATGGTATTTGAAAAGCGCATCCCACGCGCCAGCGTCATTAGCCGCACCGGTTAGCTCGCGAACGGCGCGGGACATCATCGCATGAACCCGCTCGACGTCCGTATGCTCGGCCTGCCAGGGATGTCCATTACCGGGTCCATCCCAATCCGTGGCGTCCGGATCGTGCATCCAAACGACCCGGCCGGGATAAATGCCCTTGGCCACACCCATTGGCTGATTCGCAGGCTGCGGCTCGGCCAGCGCAGATTTCTCATCCGTCACGCTGAGAACGATCCATAAAGCACTCACGCTCAGGATGACACACAGCAAGCCCAGCCAATATCGTCGGCGTGCAAAGCTAAGCTTTGCTTTTCGAAACGCTAGGACTGAAGCCCCGAGCCCCAAGAGCCAGATAACAAATCCCGACGCCAATGGGAACGCCACGCGCTGGCACGGATAGAAAGCTCGCGACGGCTTGGGAATCACGCGAATCAGAAACCAGATAAGCGACGCAAGACCCGCAATCGGAAACAGATATTTCAGCCAGCCCCATTTCCAATCGTGCTTTTGTGAGTTCGTGTGTTTCAGACAGGAATGGATGTCTTTTGGCTTCGAGAACCGCATCTTTACCTCCAGAGTAATTCGACAGACCTCATCTACTACATTTCCGTATAAATTGTACTTACACAGATAAAGAGCGCCAAGAGCAAATCCTTCAACGCATGGCGTCCAGCGTATCAGAACCATCTTCGAAAAGACAGAAATCAGGCCATTGAACGCTCCGTTAATCCAATTCGTCAGCAGCTTTCGTTCGCGTCCGTCGCCCTGTGAAGCGATCCAAATGTTTGGATAGTTTACCAAGGCAGAGTAGAACGAAGACGGCAATAGCTGAGGAGAGGATCGCAAGCTGATAAAAGCGTGCACCGCAGGCCATTCCGATACTTGCCACGAGCCAGATGGTCGCCGCGGTTGTCAAACCATGCACACCGGCTCGATCCTGGATGATGGCGCCGGCGCCCAGGAAGCCAACGCCGGTCACGATCTGGGCGGCTATACGAGTCAGTGAATCCTTCTCGCCAGCGGCCATTTCTGCAGAGATGATCGTGAATACCGCCGCTCCAAGACATATCAGCAGATTCGTCCGAAGCCCGGCCGCCTTGTGTATAAGTTCTCTTTCCAACCCGATGCCCGCCCCAAGAACGACTGCGAGAAGGATACTGATTAAGTCGTCCGGCCAAACCATAACTCTACCTCTCGATGAGCGTCTCATCGACTTTCATGCCGAAGTGTCTGCCGGCCTTTTCGATACGCCCCAGAACCTGATCGCCCGGCTTGAGCGTCGTGACGGAAACGGCCTGGCCATCCGGCCGGACCAGTCGAATCGTCTCGGCGTTTTGCAGGACCAGACTAATCGGTTGGCCTTCGGCCTCGGCCTCGATGAGCATCATGGGACGCTTTTCGATCTTGTTCCGGCCCAAATACGCGATTTGGCTCTTGCCGTGAAAATTCACCAACATGACCTCATCTCCGGTTTTAAGGTCGGCCAGATATTTCGTCTTGCCCCCCGGCGTCAACGTATAAGCATGGACCGCCCCGGCGTTCACTCGAAACGGACGGGACGCCACATACGGATTGTCGATGGATTCGGAATGGATGAGAAAATAGCCCGAGGCCGTATTACCGACGAGCATCCCTTCACCTAACGTCATCTGCGTGCATGTATCCAAACAGGCCCGGTCGCCCATGCCCAATTGCCGGGCGGATGTGACGGTCGCGGTGACGAGATCGATCTTTTCGCTCACGCCCTGAACGATGTCGGCGCATCGCTTAATTTCATTGAAATCGTCGGTCTTGAGCACAACACCGTCAACGCCTTTTTCCAGGATTTCGACCATGAGTTTGGCCTGCTCGCTATTGCTGACCTGGACCATGATATTCCGGCCACGCCGGGCGAGCAGGTTCTCGATGGGGATGATCGTCCAATCGAGCATCCGAAGGACGACGATTCTTTCCGAAGGAACAGCCGCAGCCTTGTCTTCGTCTTCTTTCCCGGCGACGTCTATAAACTCCACATCCACGCCTGGTTTGAGATCGCCCTGGGGCTCGACCGTCTTAATTTTGCCGAACTGCCGGACTGTATCGCTTTGCCCCTCCGGCAACACAACCGCCTCAGCCCCGCTTTCCAACGCAGCGATAGCGATCTTCTTATTATATGGAACTACATCGATCCAAAGTTTTTTCATTGCTTTCACCTTATCCCTAACCTAATAAGCTGTCCTTTCCACGAAACACATCGCAGGCATGGACAAAGAAGGAGGAAACCAAATCCTCCTGATAGATTTAATATGTTCCAGCACTTACGTCAACACTTTTCATCATGTAGAGTGTGAATTGACAAAAAGCAAAGCCAAAAAAAAATGGAAGATATGAAGTCAGAGAATACTATCTACGATGTCCGTAAGTCCAAAAATGCCGTGTTCAACGGCGAAACCCAGAAATGCGCTATTATAAAAAATGATTAGCTTGCCCTCATTGCTCAGACAGCCCATATTACATATTAAGATATGAATACAACAACCTACCTTCAAGAAAAAGTTCAAACCATGCGGATCAAATTGCACAGCTCGTCTGTCAGAGCCGCATGAATTGAGAACCAACGTTCTTCATTTGAGTTATATTACTCACCTTCCGATATTCGTGACATTTCAACACACTTTTTTGGATTCTTATCGGATTTTTCCTGTGCTGAAACCGCCTTTTTTGTCGATGTACCGATTAAGACCTGTCTAAAAAGTTGTGGCAAAGGAGTTGCCGGATTTTCGCTCTGGATGTGAGCGGAGAGGCTTATGGAATGGAGTCCAGGAACATATCGTATTTCGGAGAAAGCAAGATGACCGCAACCGGAAAGAGTACAAGAATGAAAAGCCTGAAAGGATTTATGGCCCACTTGCTGTTGGGATCGTTTACGACCTTGTTTATTTCTTTATTTTTGTTCGGTATTTATCTCTTCGAGGAGCCTAAATTCAAATTAGTGTCCGGCATCGGGGTCCTCCTGGCCTGTGAAACAATGGTCATCATCGCCAAGCGGATTCAGCGAGTCTGGAAGCAAATGAAACCGTTGGGATACTATTTCCTCCCGGCTACGGCGTTTTTTTGGTTATTGGACCAACGCCGTCATAGATTGGAAACAGAAACAAAAATTGCACAACTGAGAGAGCTTATTGCATCCTGGCCGGACGTGAGCCTCGGCATTACCACGGGCATTATCGATCTCAACCAGCAAGAAAGAGTCCTTACGATCCTGCTTAATGAGATGGGCTCAATGAAGGACTCCCGTCTGGCGACTGTAACCGAACGCATCCGGCAATATTTGCCTGAAATCTTAAACTCAGTTAAAAAATGTAATAATTACCCGCTGTTCGGACAGGTGATGATGCGTTTGTCCTCCTTTAAACCGGGCCGATACCGACAAACGTATAAAAGCTTCCTGGGTCTATTGTCGGACACGTTTAATCCCTGGCAGCCGGAAAGTTTCGACCGACATTTCCAGAAATACATGAAAGGCCCGCTCCAAAACGCCATCGATCACGCAGACAAAGGTTATAACGGTCATATTCAAAACATCGTCGCCAGGATTATGGCCGATGAAGAGGACAAGCATGAGATACCCAATAGTGTCACGACGATGCTCCTGCAATTGGACTGGAACGAAAAGCGCGAGATATGCCGCATTATTTTCGATGAAAGCCTCAAGCGGGCCTTTCGATTTCCCAAAAATTTCGGTATCGATTTCTTAAACACGCTGAGCCAGTTGGAACATAGGATATTCTGGTTGGACGTCCAATCGTTGCGGAAGGTTCTTGAGGACTCATTGACTCAGGAGGGAATCGGGCTCATCAATATGAATCTCGGCGTTTATGGCCGGATATGCTCAAAAGTGCTTGCCCCGATTGAAAATCCCGAATGCAACGGCATTCGGAACGCCCGTGTATTCCGACGGTTAAAGGGCGACAACGGAAAAGTCTGGATCGAGTGCACCTCGCCGGATGGTCATGTATGCCGCTGCGAAGGCGAGAGCCTGAGTTTCCGGGGTGTGTACAGCAAAGCGTGTCAAAAGAATGCGGGGGAGAAATTGTCCATGAACATCGTGTCCGTCCAGGACGCTCAACGCCGTTTTACCGTCAAGGCAAAAGTGGCGCCTCTTCACGCATACGAAGCCGGTAGCCAGGGGCCGGGCCGGGGAGCGTTCTTTGAAGAAGCTGATCCCACCGCAGTGAGAGACCTTTACGAATACGTCTCCACGAAAGAATAAATTCCGCCAAACGAACAGAGTGATCGGCTTCCAGTGCTTAACGACGGATGTTGAGGAGACCGATTATGAATCAAATGCCGAAAAGCAAAATCCATATGAAGTCGATTATCTTAACCAGCACGTTACTCTTGATTCAGGCGTCTCTTGCATGGGCCGTTGAGGATATCACGGGCGTATGGGAAATGACGATGGAATTCGGCGGCCGACCAAGCTATGCGATTTTAACCATTTCCAAGAAAGCGGATGGTGCTCTCGCAGGCCAATGGGGGACCGAAGAGCTGTCTAACGTCACATGCGAGGGTGGAAAAATCGCCTTTGTTCGGACGGTCCGGTTCGGTGATCAGGAATTCGCCATGAATTACAATGGCGTACTGAAAGACGGCAAGATCGAAGGGATACTTTCGAGCGATCGCGGAGAATTCGCCGTTAACGGCGCCCGAAAAAAAGCCACGTTGCCCGTTCTCGGGCAATGGGACGTCCATTTCAAGGTCGGAGAGTATGACATAACCGGTCGACTGAGCGTCTCCCAAAAAGCGGACGGTTCGCTCGAAGGGACGTGGGGCATTGAAGAAGGGGAGCATGTCATATCAAATGTTTGGTTTAAAGACGGAAAACTCACCTTCGACCGAAAAAGCAAGGTGAATGACCTTGAGTTCGAAACCGCCTTTGAGGGGTCGATCCGGGGTGACACCATCACGGGGACGTTCAAAAATGACATGGGGCAGTGGCCCACCCAAGGCCAGCGCGTGGGTACCGCCCTGATCGGGGAGTGGGAACTAACGTCAGCCTCTGATATGGGCACGCGGAAAGGGATGATGCGGATCGAGAGCGACCTGACTGGCCGGTATCAATTTTTCGGCGGCGAGATCCCCATGAACGAACTCAAGCTTGATGGTAACCAGGTGACGTTCTATCTCGATGCGGGATACGGCGATCGGACTTTTAGATTGGACTTCAAGGGCGAGTTGGACGGCAAGAACCTTAAGGGCGAGATGAGCTCGGATAGAGGGACCAGTCAGATCACCGGCAGGAAAAAAACATCGGCGTCCTCTATTATCGGCACGTGGGAATTCAAGAGGGAAACGCGGGGTGGCACGCGAGTCAGCACGCTGAAGATCAATGAAGACATGACCGGCACGTATGCCTTTCAGAACAGTCGGGTCACGATCTCGGATCTGGTCGTCGAAGGCAATCAGGTCAGCTTTAAAATTGCCGTCACGGTCAACGAACGAGATTTTCGAATGGATTTCAAGGGTAACCTGGACGGCGACATCCTTAAAGGCGTCTTCACCACCGCGCGAGGCTCCCGCGAAGCCACCGGCAAGCGAGTGGATTAAGCAAAAACGTCGGCTTCGCCGCTGGAATGGACCAGGATCGTCGTGGACATATCCGAGAGCAAATCGGTCAGGCGTTGATATGTTTGTTTTGCGGCTTCATCCCCGGGAGGTTGAATCCCCAAAAAAATTACATCCGCCTGAACCACGTTTTGTAGATAACTTAACAAAAACCACATATGTGACTTGAGCAAAAAAAGCTTGCTGTGAGCAAGATTTGGTGCGAGAATATCCAAAGATTTAATGTAAATCGTGGTAATGCCCCTTTTTAAGCTATATAACAGCTTCAAGAAGATAGTATGAACAGTATCGTGGTTATAGCAATGTTTTGGCCGCCTCTTGCGGTACTTATTGAATACGGTTCCGGTAAAGAGTTTATGAAAAATCTTTTATTGACACTTTTTGGCTTTTATCCGGGTGTTATCCATGCTTTAGGGCTCGTAGATTCAGGTAAGAAAGCGAAATACGAAGCCTGACAAGAGGATCGCAGAAATGGAACGGAGAATACGGTGGAAACTTAGGAGCAGGGTACTTACCGGTTATAGCTTAGCCTTGTTCCTTATCATCGCTGTAATTGTATGGTCTTTGGTCAATATGACGCGTCTGGGTAAGGCGGCGGAGGCCATCCTCGAGGAAAACTATGGAAGTATTCTCGCGGCCGAGAACATGATCGATTCTCTTGAACGGCAGGACAGTGCGATTCTACTGCTAATGTTGAACTATCCGGATGAATCAATAGAGCAATTTAGGGAAAATGAAAATCACTTTCTTCTTTGGCTTGGCAGAGCCAAAGACAATATCACCATCTCGGGTGAAGAGAAAATCATAGAGAGTATCGATAAGGGATATTCTGCCTACCTGGTCAACGTCTCCAGTCTGCAAGCAACCGTTCGTTCGGATGCCGACCAAGCCGCCGCGTTTTATCATGAGATAGTCCTGACCTCTTTCAAATCCGTCCGAAATAACTGTACCCAGTTACGAGAAATCAACCAGCAGACCATGTTTAATGCGAGTGACAAAGCCGGTGATGTTGCGAACCGGGCATTCTGGTCTGTATTTACAATCGGCTCGATTTCCATATTCGTGGGTTTGGGGTTTAGTCTTCTGCTGGCCAATCTCATTGTTAAACCTGTGCATCAGATCATCGAGGCTACACAGCGAATCTCAGAAGGGGATTATGATGTTGAGATCAAGTCTTTATCCGGCGATGAGATAGGATTGATGGCCAGAGATTTCAATGCGATGGTTAAGAAGCTCAAGGCCTACAGAGACCTCAATCTCAAACAGATATTGAGTGAGAAGCAGAAGAGCGAAGCGATCATACGGAGTATCGATGACGGGGTGATCGTTCTTAGTAACGAGTTGAAAATCGAGGATATTAATCCCGCGGCAGCACAAATTTTCGATAAAAGGACCGACGAAATCCAAGGTCGACATTTGCTTGAAATTATTAAGGACGATAAATTATTCAATTGTGTCAAGAGGTCCTTTAAATCAGAAGTCGTAGTTCAACCTGACGATCCAGACGCCGCCATTCTCACTATCGATAAAGGTTTATCGCGGCAGCATTTTCTTTTTTCAGTAACTCCGGTTCTTGCGGGCCCCAAAGCCGTCGTCAGCATGGTCTTATTGCTCAGAGACATTACCCGCCTTAAGGAGCTGGACAAGCTCAAGAGCGAATTCGTCATGGCCGCCTCCCATGAGCTCAAGACGCCGCTGACCAGCATCGGGATGAGCATCTCGCTGCTGAAAGAGAAATTGATTGATAAACTGGATGCGAAGGAATCTGAATTATTGTCGGCTGCGGACGAGGACGTCGGGAGATTAAAAGCTTTGGTCAATGACCTGCTTGATATTTCAAGAATCGAGGCGGGCAAAATGGATATCGATTTTGATTCGGTCTCTGTCGAATTACTCTTTGAAAAAGCCGTTGGGGTTATGAAGAAACAGGCGGAAGAAAAATCCATTGAGTTATCGTATGATCCGGTTCCGGATTTACCTCCGCTCAAAGCCGATGTGAATAAAATTACCTGGGTTTTGACCAACCTGATTTCCAATGCTCTGAGGTACACGGAAACACATGGCTTTATCAAATTGTCGG